>NZ_JBQKGL010000001.1:0-392771 GCF_052118825.1 Bilifractor sp. LCP21S3_A7
TGGAAACCCCCGCAACAAACAGGTGCTATGCACCCAGCCGGGAGCATAGCGCCGTTTGTTGTCAGCAGCCCGTTTCACGGTCTGCGTGTAGTTCCTTGTAAACTGACCTAATAAAAAGTCAAAAAAAAACCTGTGAGCCACCCATCATCATGAGTAGCCCACAGGCATTCTTTCATTTTACCCTGATTTTCCATCCCACCTGGATAAGGTTGACGTTCCTGATCACGGAAGGATTGAGTCTCTGGATCGCAGATACGCTCGTTCCATATTTCACGGCAATTGCAGAGAGCGTATCTCCGCTTTTTACCGTGTAGTAGACAGCCTGATTTGCACCAAGCATCTCATTCACCTTCGCCTGAACGGCTGCGTAATCATAGCCAGCAGTTGTGATGCGATTCTTCCGATCATCACCGTTGCCCCACCTACCGGCAAGCACCTCCCGGGCAAGTTCATCAACCGACTTGTGTGGCTGTACCGGTGTTAACGGCTGCGCTGCGCCGACCTTAGAATAGCCATTGAATCTGCCCGCCTTGATGATGGACGGATAATCCTGATACGAGATATCCAAATCCACGTTACCATTGATGCCATTTACCCGTCCGGAAGATGAATACTGCCAGATTCCGTATGCTCCGCTATAAGTACATCTCGGAGCGTACTGTGCTACCCAATGGGTAAATGGCGTAAGCTTCGAATCGTCCAGTCGCTCACGGAACCCAGAATATGTAGAGCTGTAGATTCCGGCAAAGTATCCGGCAGATTCTAGCGCTCTGCAAAAGGCAATTGCTGCCGCCGTAGCCCCGGCCTTTGTTGCCGGAGCTGTTGCCTCGACATCGATATATACCGGGTATTCGAACTGCTTACCCTTCAACTGTACAAGGAAGCGCTCAGCATCGGCCTTTCCATCCTCTGCCGATGTGCAGGCAGGACCGACAAAATAATACGCTCCAACAGCAATCCCATTTGCCTTTGCTCCTCTGTAGTTTTCTTCCCATCTTGGATCGGTATAGAATCCCGCATCCGATCCGCCTGCCTTGATGATGGCGAACTGGATGCCTGCCGCTCTGACCTTCGCCCAGTCAATAGCTCCCTGCCAATGGCTGACGTCAATTCCTCTGAATTCACTCATGTGTTTCTCCTCCTTCATTCCAACAAGAAAATCCCTCCGGGTTTTGAAGCCCGAAGAGCCATGAAACAGCATCCCATTAACGGATGGGACTACCGGGATACGAGGATCACCTCCTCTCACTGATTCGTTTTGGTCAGCTGCTTATAGATCTGGTTCACGCCAGTTGCCGCTAGACCAGATACGATACCAACAGCTAGAGCGTTGATGACATCCTTTGCCGGGAAATCCGGCATCAGGTACAGCCCCGCAATGCCGAGCACCGCACCAACGCATCCACAGATCACCGGGATCAGCTCATCCTTCACGGATCCAGCTGCCTTACAGCCGATGCCGACCAGATACGCAATCACCGTGATTGCCGCCACACTTGCAATTCCAAAATCCATAGCTTCAATCCTCCTTCTCGTTATTTCTGTCTGCCGTAAGCGGCAGTTCCAGACACTTCTTATACAAGGACTCTCCGGTGCCATTACCGCCAAGCGCCTTGTACGGCTTGTACAGGTACTCGAGGTTGCTCCGGTCTTCCGGAGAGCACCATCCCCGGGCAATAAAAAAGCTGCAGGCCTGATAAATACGGTCGTGCAGCAATGCCATCATTCCTTCTTTGATTTCGTCATTCTCCCGTTTTCGCCGGAGCAGCGCCCGCCAAAGCCATGTGATGATAGCAATGATCAGGACAAACAGCTCCTGAATCCAGTATCGTAGGATAAAGTCTATCAATGGTATCACCTCCCTTAATCTTCGACATACACCATGAGGTACTTATACTTGAGCGTTGCCTGATTGTACGCCATCAGAGTCGTCTCATCGTTGGCAACACCAGCGGCAAACTTGAAATGCCCGATTTGGTCTGCATCCGGGTAAGACGTCGTACCATTGTCTCCGTTATCCACGATGCACTTTCCTGTTGTCGCATAAAACCGGAACCCGTTATAGGTGTCCATGTCGGTCGACAGGGTTCCGTCCGAAAGCTGCACTTCGACAACTTTCAGACGAAGATCCGGGTCACTCTTGGTGAGTGAAGACCGCTTCAGGTGAACAGCGCTGTTTGCCTTATACGTGACGAATCCATTCCCATCATCGACATCCAGAGCCAGCTTCGTCACGGCAGCGACGTTTTTGATGTGGTCAAACGAGGGCTTTGTCACTTCTGTGACATCTCCGCTGGATCCGCCAGAGCTGGATGTTGGCAGAGTCAGCACCTGCTTGGTTCCCGATGAGGACCGGATGGTAAGCTTTCCATCCTTCAGCTCAAACGTGTAGGTTGTATCGGTGAAGGCAGCACCTTCTGGAACATCAGTTTTCACCGTATGTCCTCCAAGAGCGTCTGTGTTCGCCTTGACCGCCGCTTTCATTTCAGAGTCGTCATAGGCCGTATCGGTAAAGACTGCATCCGCCGGGACATCACTTCCCACAGTATGGCCATTCACCTTGGCGGCATTGTCGACAACCCCGTCACCATCCGCATCAAATTTCGAGAGCACATCTTCTGCTGTGATCAGCTGATTCACTGCCTCACAGAGCCGCCGGATCACTTTGTGAGCGCCTCCGTACTGGATCTTCTTAATCGACATTGAAGTACGCCTCCTCCCGCTTCTGAGCTCCCTCGTTTCGGGATGTGTACCTCGCAAGGTCTGAGAGGATCTGGTCGGTTGTATTGAGACGGTCTACCAGCTTATAAGAGTCGATGTACGGATCAAAGTGCGAAAGGTTCTCTGGCTCGACATACGAGGTATCCTGCATATCATGAATGCATTTCCGGCACTGGCTCGTAGCTACTCTCTCCGCTTCCCAGTTTGTGGCAAACCAATGCGCATCGTGCCACCTGCAGTTCCAATAGCAGTCCGTGTTTGGAATCAGGATGTAGCGATACTTCTTTGGCAGAGTCTTCACTGTATCGAGGTGACGGGAGAACCAGAAAAACAGCACGATATGATCATACATGGAGAGGTCCCGGCTCTTGATATCCGATTCTGTCAAAGCACTGGTAATAGAGAGCGTGACCGAGATATCCGGGTGTCTGCTCTTTGACGCTATCGCAAGTGAGTCGTCGCTGATTGTAAACATCCGGATACCAAGGTCGTAATATCTCTCCAGCGCATCTAATGTCGCATTCCTCTGCATCAGCACACAGAGCGGAAGCCCGAGCTGCTGCAGACATTTCAGTCGCAGAACATATTCGTCATAGGATTTTGGGTATTCCTCCCTTTTCTCGATGTCCTTTCTCGTACTGGTGGCATCCTCCCTCCATGCTGGAAGGTAAATGCAGCGGATATATGGAAAAAGCTCTCGTCTACGGGAGAGCTTCGGCACAAAGTCATAGGAAAAGTTGTAGGGAACTTCATACTGCTTATTCATGCATCCTCCTTGTCCGTCAGTGTATATGTAATCTTCATGGTCTGCGAAGCGTTCTTTGTTACCGGGGACGACAGGTTATTGATCGTTCCGAGGTAGGCACACCTGAGCGCTGTCCGGATCCGGTCATTATCGTAATAGCCATCATAATGGTAGGTTGCGAGGATCTTCCCATCGGAATATAGGATCGGCAAAATTGCAATCGCAGCTCCGTCAACCGCCTCCTCGGAATGAGAAGCGTCCGGATACAGGAAGCCTGTCCTGTAATAATTGTTCCCGTCCTTCTGATACTGATACTGGTACTGAACGCCGCCGTTATAGAACATCGGCGTCATCCCGTCGAATGTTCCGTTGTTATCAAAGGTAAAGGTCTTAATGTCCACCGTGTTGGACAGGTTCACAACGTAGATACTATGTGCATCATAAGATTTGGCGTAGAGGTACCCCTTGTTGATGACGATCGAATACTCATTTCTCGAAGCCAGGTACACCCCGGCAAGCGTGACCACCTCCTCCGGCTGCTTCTCAAAAGATAGATCTGACATCTTGTACTTCGTGATGTAGAGCTTTGCGTCGTCCTTTTCATTTCCCTCATCGTAATAATAGTTGTAGTAGGTGTTGCCGTAAGAGGTATAACTGCTGACCCGGTTGTTTTGCGTGATGAGATAGAGGTAGCCATCCGTACCGGGCATCCAGTATTTTGCCGGACCAATATTGCTAAAATTCTTATAATCTGGAAGCTCCAGCGTCGTTACGTTCTCATACGGAAGGGTAAAAGAACCATAAGTCAGATCGGCCACCTTCACCGCATAGGGATCAAACCTTCCGCGCTGAACTGTGACACCATCCGCATTCAGCCAATAAACAAACCCATCCTTTACGAGGAATGGCCTCCCGTTATGTTCCTTATTTTCGATGGTATCCATATCACAGAAGAAGTCCCCGCAAACCTGTCTCTGGAAGGGATTCACTCCGGCATAGGCACTCGTCAGGGCAACCGACTGAATGGTTCCGTTTGCCTGCGCCGTACCGAAGTCCCAGACGGAGACATAGCCGGTATCTGTTTTATGTGTCTCGATCGCATTTAAGGATCCTCGCATGGCGTCATCGGTGTTGGTATCCCGGGAAGCATAGCCGACCAGCTTCGCCTCTGTTGGGAAGTTTGTATTGTTCACATCCTCAGTGAGCTTCCCGTCAAAAAGCAGGATACCGCCGAGAGCATTCTTCGCAATGGGAAAGACATTATTGTTCATCGGTCTTCCGATCATGGTTTGGAAAGCAATCAGCTCCTGCACTGCGTTCGTAACGAGGTTGTCCTTTTCATATTCGAACTCACGCTCTCCTGTCTTGGCATTAAAGAGCTCGATTTTGGTATGTCCTTTGATCATTCTTCCACCTCTTTCGTAAAGATCTGGATATCCGTAAGTGTCCCCTTCTCATGGATGATCGTCTTCAATTGAATGGAACCGGTGAGCTTTACGGCCCACTGTTCCTTTGTGATCTCCTTCATTGCCGGGGCGAACATGCCATAAGACTCCTTCGTGGTATCCGGTGTGATCCATCCGTTGGCGTATTCCCACCAGGTGCCGCCATGATCGAAGGAGGCAAGGAAGTTCACGTTGTTGCTGTCACAGTTCGATGCGGCATTGAGAACCTGTTCCACTTCACAATCCTTTGTCACAAGTTCCGCGATCGTCACTCCATCCTTCAGCTTCCATACGCCATCCTTCACTTCAATCTCATCCGTGTTGTAGGTGACCGCGTCAAGGTGCTCCGTATCAAACCGGTGCAGGAACTTCACCGGACCGATGGTGCCAGCGATCGGCTGCACCACACTCGTAAGAGACATTGAAGGAACGATGTCGGAATAGCCATATGTCCCCGGGGAAAAGAGGCTGAAGTCCACCGAAGTATCAACGCCCCGGCACACCGGAAACAGGTTCATGCCCGGAAGCGTATCGTAAACTGTGACCGTTCCATCCCAAGCACCGTTTCCTGCCAGCCCCTGTCCTGCCATGTAAGCTCTGGCATCTCCGCGTGAGATATGGCAACTGCCACCGGCCATTGAAAGCCAAACTTCAAAATTTCCAGTAAGATTCGCTGTACTGTTCCATGTAAAAAGAAGATGCAGGAGATGCGTCCCATCTGGCAGGGTTTCCACCGGAACGTAGTCCTTAACTTCCTCCCCGTTCAGGTAGTAGGTAACAGTCATGACCGCATCGGTATCTGACAGGAGGCCTTCTGCTTCCGTTTCCGTCGTATCGAGCGTCAGCTTGATCTCTGCATGGAAGTCGATGTGGGTGTCCTTTACCGTGATATAGCGGATATCGATGATCTTCGCCTTAGCTGTGTCAGCGATGTCGTAGTCCGCTGCGTTCTGGTAGTCATAGTAGCGGATGTAATCCTGATTCTCATTTGAGGACAGGATGCCCTGCAGGTTCTTATCCGTCTTAGATTTAGCTGATGCAAGTGCCGGGTCCTGTCCTACCCCCTGCATGGTGAAGGACTTATTGTAGCTGAACGTGAACTTCGTCATACAGAAGAGCTTGTCCTTATCAGCAAGCCCATCAGAAAAGCGGAATACGTCCATGAGGTCGTAGGCGGGATTTCCGATCAGCTCTGCCTTGAACGGCACATAGTCAACCTGTGACAATGCGGTCAGGATCGCGTTTCTCTGTGCATCCTTCTTCTCGCCCACACCATACTGGAGAAAGGGATCCGAGCCGATGTTGTAGGTTAGACCGTCGTCCGGATCGAGGGCATAATAAGATGTGGTCTTCCCGGCGAGGTTCACAACGGAGAGTCCGGTGTAGCGAGTTGTAAAATCAGAGAATTCACATCCTGCAAAGCGATGAGCGGTATCAAGCTCATCCACTACAACCTGATCGTAAGCCCGGACATAAATCTTTCCATCCCGGCCTGCATAGACGTTTGCAGCAATCGATACGGCGACCCATGAGACAAAGTCTCTCCAAGTTTCAATGTCGGACTCGCTGTAAAGGGAAAGCTCATCTGATCCGTTTGCCATTGCGGCGAACTCTTCACTCGTGGTGCCAAGGGAAAGACCGCAGGCCGTACAAGCCGTGAGCATCAGGTTGTAAGCCGTGCCATTGATGGAAGTGACCGAACAGTTCTTATCAAATTTGGCCATGTGATCGTAAGCCTTAATCACCACACCGGAGGCGGTATGCTTTGCGGAGTCAATCGTGAAGATGCCAAGCGGCACGTCCTCGTAGGTTCCGTCCGACAGATGCATGCCAAATACTGGTGCGATCTCCTGACCTTTCCAGCTATACCGGGCAATGTTTACGTTCATGAGCGTCACATCCAGTTCTCCGATGTAGACCTGTCCGATCTGGACAGAGGAGTCATCCGAGCACTGGTTGGTAATCGAAAAAGATCCAGAAAGAATGTTGTCATCTGTAAAGGATGCCCTGCCGACTTTTCCCGTCATCCGGAATCTCTGGACCGGCTGCTTCATGGCAGCCTTGTATTGTTCACTTACTGCGTACATGAAGCGCCTCCCTCCTTAGAATTCCTCAAGGTCAAAGCTCACCGTGTAGAGCCCATTCGTTCCCTTTGTCTTCTCCGAGTGCTCCTCGAGTCCCGGTTTAAAATTCCGCATCCGCATCTGCCGCGTCTTATAGCCTTGTGTCTTCAAATCATAGAGCTTCACCTCAATACTGTCCTTATCACGAAAAGCAGCAAACTTTGACGCCCAGCCTGCAGAACACTGAAAAGAGGCAGAGACGGACAGCTTGTCATATCTTGTGACAATGACCTGATCCGTTCCTGCTTCGGTCTGATTTACACTCTCGACCACGCTGCTACTCTCTTCCCATTTCGATGGTGGAAAGAGCTTTACATCATCAAAGTAGATTGGATATTCACTAAGCATCATCGCCCTCCTGACCGGTAATTGCTCCGCTGGGTGGCACGGACGACGATCTCATCAATCCTCTCCTGCCCGATATAAACCGGGATAATGATGTCGCCGCCACCGACACCTGCCAGAGCTCCCTGTACGATCTCTGTGAGCTTGTCTGTACCAACTACTGCTTCCTGACCGGCCTCTCCTCCGCCAAGGAGCCTGCCGCCTGCAGCGCCAAAGATCGTCGGGCTGTTTAAGATGTAGGCATCATCCATGGCTTTCCGGTACCAGTCCACAGAAAGATGCGGAACTGAAGGCGGGTCAATGGAGAGCTTGCCGCTGATGGAGAAGTGCGGGAGCTTGATCTTTGGAAGCTCCAGATGACACCCGGCAAAGAAACCCTTGATGCGGTCAAGGCCACCGCTTACGATGCTCTTTGCATTCTCGATCATGGAGGAGAATGCTCCTTTGATGTCATCGAGCTTTCCCTGTGCAGAAGACAAGGCATTCCCGAGCTTCCCTCCCGTCAACTCATTGATCTTCGAGAATCCTGCCTCCCAGATCGACTTGTAGGCATCCACTGCGGTACCAATGATGCCCTTGATCCCACCTCCATGCTGATCAACAGATGCCTGAATGGCATCCCACGCGGTGCCGGTGTTTGTTTTTACGGTGTCCCATGCGGTACTGATGGTGGTCTTTACGGTATCAAAAGCAGTTCCGGCTGTCGTCTTGATCCCATCCCATGCACCGGAGAGTATCGTGGTGATCCCGCTCCACGCTGTCGATGCAGCAGAGCTGATGGTCGACCACGTATTGCCAAGAAAATCGGAGATTCCGGTAAAGACCGTCGTTGCCGTGGTGCTGATTCCGCTCCACAGTCCGGTGAAGAAGTTGCTTATGCCGTTCCAGACAGTCTCCGTGGCGGACTGGATACCGTCCCAAAGCCCGGAGAAGAAGGTACCGAGCCCTTCCCCGATCGACTGCACACCAGAGCAGACCGTAGACCACACACCGCCGAACCACTCAGAAATTTCTCCCCAGTGCTTCACAATCTCAATGACCGCAACCACAGCAGCCACAACTGCCGCGATGATAGCGATGATCGGAAGGATTGGTACGGATACTGCCCCGATTGCCGGAATCACCGTGCCGGAGATAAAACCGACGAGTTTTCCAACGATACTCGTCACAGAGCCGACTGCAGTGACGACCTTTCCGATGCCTACAAGAACCGGACCAACCGCCGCAGCAATAAGTGCCGCTTTGACGATTGCTTCCTGCATGCACGGAGACAGGCCATCCCATGCATCCTTCAGGGCAGTCACCACATCTTTGATCTGCGTCATGGCTTCTGTGATCATAGGTGCGGATGCATCGACAATCTCTGCTCCGAGGTCCTTCAGGTTATTCATCACAACCGTCATCTGATCGAGAGGATCCAGTGTTTCATTGAACGTCTTCTCTACCGACCCGGCATAATCTCCAAGCGTGGTAGAGAGGTCGTTTAATGAGAGCTTGCCACTCTGAACTGCATTGTAAATGGCACCACCGGCGCGAGAGCCGAACAGGTCATAAGCTGCCTGCAGCTTCTCAGTATCGCTCTGGTTGCTGTTCATCGTCTTGGAGAAGTCCTTCAGAGCATCACTGAGGGACTGGCCATTCTTCGTAGCAACCTTCTGTGCCTTGGTTAGGCCGGTAAGCATCGTCGAGGTATCAAGGCCCGACATCTCGACCGCACCCATGAATCCTGCTGCCTGCTCTGCCGAAAGTCCCATTGCCTGAAACTGCCCGGCATTCTTTGCAAGATCCTGCGAGAGGGTATCCATCGATACACCGGTCGCCTGCCCGACCTGGTTTAAAGCGTCGAGAAGATTCCCGGCATCATCAGAAGACTGCCCGAAGGCATTGAGGACGGACGACACGTTGTCGACCGAGGTGGATACATCCGTTGAATTCAGTGTGGCGAACTCCACAAACTTCGTGGAAAGATCCTCGAGTGCATCGCCGGTTAGACCAAATCTCGTGTTCACCTCGCCGATAGCATCACCGGCGGTCTGGAAATCAGTCGGGATTGTCTCTGCGATAGACTTCGCCCTCTTCTGCATATCCTCAAGGGCAGCACCACTTGCACCCGTCTTCTCAGTAACGGTATCGAGAGCTTCATCGACTTCCTTCCAAGCCGCAACTGACGCTCCCGCCGCGGCAGCGACCGGAACTGTGATGCCCTTGGTGAGCCCACCTCCGACATCACTGATCTTGCCGCCGACCTCTTTCATCTTGTCGCCGGCGACCTGAAGTTGCTGGCCGGCAACGGAGCCGAACTTCTTGTACTCGTCCTCGAGTCCTTCCAGCGACTGCTTGGTAGCTTCAATCTCCCGGGTCAGTGCTTCCTGCTGCTTCTGCGTCTCCTCTGTTTGAGGCCCCGCCTTCAGCTGTGCGAGGGCTTCCTTCTCCTCGGCGAGCTTCTTCTTTGTCGCGTCAATCGCGTCGGTGAGATATTTCTGCTTCTGCGTAAGAAGATCCGCATTGCCCGGGTCCATCTTTAGGAGCTTGTTTACATCCTTAAGATTCGACTGGGTATCCCTGATCTCCTTGTTCACACCTTTCAGAGCATTGGAGAGCTTGGTAGTATCGCCGTCCAGCTCAATGGTTATGCCTTTAATACGATCTGCCATAGACTACTCCTCCCTTCATGGCATGAAAAAAGCACCGGCTATTCACAGATGCTCAATCAAAACGAATCAAAATCCTGCTGCGTTGCTACTTGCCGGTACTCGTCGTCACAGAGGTCATTCCCGGATTCAATGATCATATCCATCACGAGCCCTTCCTCTACACTGTCGAGTTCTGCAAGGGAAAAGCCCAGCTGCTTGGCACGCAGCATAAACACGGCTGTGTTTACTTCCCTTTCAGTTGGGCGGCTTCTTTTTTTGGTTTCGAAGTTGTCCTCCGCGATCCAAGATAGAGCGTGACGAATTCCTGCATATGCAGAAACAACTCTGCCCCGTCAAACTGATCCGCCCATTCGAGGAAGGCGTCCACGTTCAGGGTATTCATGTCCCGTTTCTCTGCCTGCGCGTTCATGATAAAAGCGAGTTTGTCTCCGACCGTCATATCCGTCTGGTCGTCCTCGCTGTTCTCCATCTTGTTCAAAAGAATCATCAGATCCTGATGAAATACCTGTTTATATCTGTAAGCCGTGGTCCCCGTGGCGAGAAACGGGAACTTCTTCTCTGACCCGTCAACGAGCCGGAGAGAAATTTCCTGATACATACGCTCTCCTCCTTATCACTTACTGGAACTGGATGTGGTTGTGCTCGTCGTGCTGGTCGATGCTGTGCTTGTAGATGCACTGGCCGCAGCAGGTGTGTAGACCTTGCTGTACCAATTCTGATAAGTAGCATCCGCCGTATCCGCACCAGAACGGGCTTTGACGATGTTCTTGCCAAGCGTTGCATCCTTGATGCTGGTGGCATTGATGGTCAGGCTCTCGGTCTGGACCTCAATAGAATCCTCCTTTGTGGAAGACGCCACGGAAGGTCTCGATGCCGTACAGTTGTACATGACATGACGGATCTCGTTCACATCGCCGTCAAACTCAAAGAGCAACGCAAAGTGGATCGGCTGCGCATCCGCATCCTCGATCAGAACACCGTTGCCATCCTTAATCTCTCCGAGGACGTTCTCCCGGAAGTCCTCCGGTACCATTGCTGACTCGAAGTCTCCGTTGTAGCCGCTGTTCGCATTGGTGACAAAGTACTGCACGCCGTCTGCCCAGAAGATCGTCTGGTCTCCCTGAGCGTCCAGCGAAAGAGATACAGCACCCGGCCACGCCACCGGATCCGCAAAGGTGGCCGTGCCATCCTCGGCAATCGTCGCGATGGCATAGTGTACATTTTTAAGGTTGTACTTAACCTTGTTCTTTTTACTTCCCATTTCATGCCTCCTGTTCAAAGGAATACAAGACCTCGTAGAGCTTCTCCGACTCTATCCAGGTCTCCGTCTTATCAAAGAAGATGTCGTTCTTCACGAGCAGATCTTCCAGTTTCTTTTCTGTCTCCGGATCCTTCCGATCCGTGTAGAGCTCGATGTCGGTTTCCGTAATCGAGAAATACACCGCGCCATCTGCAGCGAAGTTGTCGCTGTTTGGATACCGAAAACAAATGAAGGGAGGATCTGGACCCTCTCCCTCGGCAAAATGGTCGTAGGCAAAGGGAAGTCCCAACTCCTCCAGAATTTGTATGATCTTATCCATTGCTTCCTCCCGGTCTCAGCCCTTCAGTTCCTTTTCAATCTCATCCGACAGCTTTCCGGTGATCTCTTCCTCGACCGGAGCGATATGAGGAGTGCCCTCGACTCGCCCGCCTCCACGCTTGGCATGGCCTTTTTCCAAAAGATGCGTGAGTCCATAGATCTTGTTATGAACGACCACCTCAGCCCCGATCGCTGATTCCTTCTGGACGGTAGAACGCCAGCCCTTCGCATACTTTCCAGTGCGTTTCGGTGACTTTTCCTTCAGTTCCTTTACGGCTTCCTTCCCGGCATCCTTGATCTCCTGCTTTACGATGTCGTTCACATCGTCGGCATAATCCGAGAGTGTCTTCTCGACCGTCGCCGCAAGATCATCTACCTTTACCTTCATCGCTTTACCTTCTCGCACTTGAATTTAAGACTGTTGTGCTTAAATCCCATCGGATCAATGGCGGTGACGTTATAGATCGCATCTCCCAGGCGGATCCGAATCTTTGTGGAATCGAGTCCTTCAAGGCACTTTGCATAACGGACCGTAAAGTCAATCGCATCCGTGCTGTTGGTAGTCCCGGCCTCCTGCTTTTCGGACCCTCCACTCTGAACCGGTGTCGCCCAGCAGGTGTAGAAGTCGACCCATGTATTGGCGTGGTTGCCGTACTTATCCTTCACGACCTCGTTCTTCTGGATCGTGACACGGACATTCATTGCCGCGATATTCATCTCCCACCTCCATCAGAACCTCGGGTCCCGTTCTCCGAAGAGAAGGTTCCGGAGTGTGATCGTCAGTGCGTGATGATCAGCTTCTTCCCGATGCTCGTTGATGTAAGCGAGAGAATACAGCACTGCCACCGTGACAATCGGACTATCGTCTTCACCAAGACTGTCCTTCCGGAGAACCGAAGCGACTAGGCTCTCGGCGGCATCCAGTTCCTGCTGAATGATGTCGTCTTCATCGTTCGAATCGACCCGGAGATATTTCTTTGCTTCATCCAGTGAGAACATCACTGCCTCCCTTCCAGCCAGAAAGAAATCCCAGGGCTGTGACACCCCGAGCTCTCAACATTACTTTGTTACAACTGCGGATCAGGCAGATGCGCCTGCCTTCATGATCTGCACGGCCTCCGGCAACACCAGAAGACCATCGACACGCTCCTTTGCAACGTAACCGATCATACCGTTGCCTGCGAAGAGCTCGCGAAGCTCCTGCATGGAACGAGTGCCGCGATCGCCGATGTTGTAGTAGCTGTAGTCGCCGAATGCCATCACAGGCTTTCCGGCGGCAAGCTCCGGTGCAAAGGCGCTGGTGTGAACCGCATAGCCAAGGAGTCTGTCCGGCTCTCCTGCCTGATAAGACGGCTGCCAGATGTAAGCTCCGTTGTTGTCCTTCAGCTTTCTCAGCGCCGCAAGGGTCTGGTCGTTCATGATGAATGCTGCCTTCTTACGGTAAGGGCGCTTCAGAGCATACACGAGATCCAGAACATCATCGGTGCCGAGCTTGGTCCCGGTGAGGGTCTTTGCGACGGTGCCACCGTTCGCCTCATCAAAAAGGCCGGTCGGCTTGCCCTTGCCATCGCCGTTCAGGAAGGCATCCTCCTCGGCGTTTGCAATCGCAATACCGAACTGGGTCGTGATGTAGCTTGCGAGGTCAAACATGGAGTCGTAGAGCAGCTCCTCGGTAACCTTCACTGCCACGTGCAGCTTGTGGGCATCGAGAATCTTCTGACCGAACTTTGCATCTGTAAACTGGAGAGCGCCGCCCTCTTCGATCCATGCAGCCGTAGGCTTGGCACCTGCGATGTTGATCTTGTGCTCACCGGAAGTGGTGATCTGAGTAGCAAGGCCTCTCATGATGTTCTCTTCATTCAGGACATCGATCAGTCTCGAATCCCACTCCTCCGGTACAAGGTAACCGCCATCGGCATCTACGCCCTCCTGCAGGATGTCAGATACCTGATGGAAGTTCGTGCGCATGGCGGTCAGCATATCCTTCGCATACTGATCGGAAGCGCGGCCCTTCTTGACCTTCTCACCAGTGCTGGTCGGCATGTTAGAAAGCGGAGCCGAGGTCGGCTGGTTCAGCTGTGCCTCAATGGCTGCCTGACGGTTCAGGCGGTCGATCTCTTTGGTAAGATCGGTGATCTCCTTCTCCATCCGGTCATAGGTTTCCCCATCTGCCGCAGAGAGGACACCGTTCTCTCCCCTGTGAGCCTCGAGGAAGGACTTCGCCGCCTCCCACGCTCTTGCTCTCTTTGCAATCAAATCCTGTACGTTCATATGTGTTTTCCTCCTCACATCATTGTGCGCAGCAGATTCAGGCGCTCCATGAGAGCATCCACGCTCCGGCCTTCCTCTGCTTTACTGGTTACTGCGTAGTGTTTCTTCACCTTGTTGGTGAAGTCAGCCGCCATTTGGCGACTGGAATAAAGGAATCCTGTGTGGATCAGATCCTTGTCCTTCTTCTCAGGATCCTCGGATTCCTGTGCCGGCTGATCCTCCTGTTCCTTGGATTCCTCCGGCTCTTTCTCATCCGGATCACCCTCGTCCGGCACTTTCTTTGCCTGCTCGTCTTCATGGTAAAGATCCGGGCGTTCCATCACGCGGTCTGCAAAATGAAGCTCGACCGCCTTGTTGGCGTCCATCCAGGTCTCATCATCCATGAGCTTTGAGAGCTTGTTCTTGGAAAGACCGGTCTTCTTCACGTAGGCATTCAGGATGGAATCCTTCACGGAATCCAGCATAGAGATCACCTGCGCCAGATCATCCTTGTCGCCCATCGCCATCGTGGACGGGTTATGGATCATCAGCATCGAAACAGGCGAGACAAGTACCTCATCGCCTGCCATCGCAATCACAGAGGCTGCAGAAGCCGCAAGACCATCGATCTTCACCGTGACCTTCCCGCCGTAAGACAGGAGCATGTTGTAGATCTGTGCTGCCGCCCAGACATCGCCGCCGGGAGAGTTGATCCAGACCGTAATCGGGCCTTTCCCGGAATCGAGATCGGACTTAAAAAGAGCCGGAGTGACGTCATCGTCAAACCAGCTCTCAGAAGCGATGGTTCCGTTCAAAAACAGAGTGCGTTCCGCAAGGCCCGGATCTTCACCATCCGGTGCCTTGTTGCGCACCCACTTCCAAAACTTGTTCATGAGTTCCTCCTTCCCCTTCTGCGGGGTTTTGTATTTTGGGTATCCTCCTCCGGTTCCTGTTGCGGATCAGTCTCTTCCTGCTCAGGAGGATCCGTACCACCATTCGAACCGCTCTGCTGATAAGCTGCCCCTGCTGATTTCAAAGGCGTCATGCTGCCGTTCACGAGAAACAGGTTTCCTCCCTCTTCATCCGGGACAAGATCCATGTTCTCCAGTCGCCGCACATCATTTACGCACATAAAACCGTTACTGATGCCGGTCGCATAGCCCTGCATCCGGGAAGCGTAGTTGCCACGAAGAAGCCCATCGACATTGAACCTCGCGTAGTAGACCATCTTCTCGTCTTTGGTAAGAAGCGACCGGGAGATCGCCGACTCAATCCGGGTCAGCCAAGGCTGCAGGCTGTAGGTCACGAATTCGAGTGACTGTTCCTCGATGTTCGAAAAAGTCGCGTGCTCAAGGTCTCCTATCATATGGGGAGGCACCCGGAAGATCCGTGCAATCTCATCAATCTGGAACTTTCTCGTATCGAGGAACTGTGCCTCCTGCGGATTGATGGAGATCGGTGAATACTTCATTCCTTCCTCGAGGACGGCTACCTTCCCGGCATTCTGGCTGCCGCCGAATGCTGCCTGCCAACTATCTCTCACTTTCTCCGGATCCTTCAGGATGCCCGGATGCTCGAGGACACCGGAAGGCGCTGCTCCGTTCTCAAAGAACTTCGAGCCGTATTCCTCACACGCCATCGAAAGGCCGATCGAGTTTTTTGCCATCGCAATCGGGCTGTATCCGACAAGACCATCAAAACCTAGCCCCGGGATCTGCATCACCTCATGGGGAGAGAGCTTCACGATCGTCTCCTTCATCGTCGGTGCATCGGATCCTTTGGACCAGAGGTACTGGTAGTAGATGTGCCCGTTCTCATCGCGGTCCACGGTCATGCGGTTTGGCATCAGAGGATACAGCGCTGTGACTTCTCCCTTTCCATTCCGGATGATCTGCACAAAGCCATTACCCCACAGGAGAAGGTGTGTCATGAGGGTCTCCCAGAAGGAATAGGCTGTCATCTCTTCGTTTGGCTCGCTATGGAGAAGAAAGTACAAAGGATGATCCGTTGCCTTTACCTTGCTGCCATCCTCTTCCTTGTAGAGGTGAAGCGGCAGGCTGGCCACAGCTTCTGCAAGCACCCGGACGCAGGCATACACAGCGGTCACCTGCATGGAGCTTCGCTCCGTCACGGTCTTTCCGGAGGAGGTGTGTCCGTAGTAAGCCCGGTACACGCTCCCAGATGTCATATCCTTGGGATCTGCTCTTGCCTTCCTTCTGTGAAATAGATCGTTAAATCCCATCGATACTTCCTCCATCAAAATGTGATCAGCCCCCGGCTGTCATAAACGCTATCTGAATGTTCCTGCCGGATACACCGATCCAACGCCATAATTGCGGCGACGATGCCGTCGATTTTTTCAGGGGATCTTGCCTTCGTAGGTTTCACATTGTCCGCGGCGTCGCGATCCACCACCACGTTCAGCGCCATCCAGCGAAGGACCGGATTGCCACCATGGATGATCTTTCCCTCCATCATCAGCTTGTAGAACTCTTTCGTAGGAGGGGACATATCCTTAAATCCCTGCCCGAAGGGAATCATTGTCATCCCATCGTCCTGCAGGTTAATGATGAGCTGGGTGGCATTCCAGCGGTCGACCGCGATCTCCTTGATGTTGTAGATCTTGTAGAGGTCGAGGATAAACTTCTCGATAAAGTTGTAGTCGATCACATTTCCTTCGGTCGCTTTCATGTATCCCTGCTTCACCCACACATCATAGGGGACTGATGCCCGGCGCACCCGGATCGGAATGGTGTCCTCCGGTACCCAAAAGAACGGAAGGCAGATGTATTTCTCTGTCTCGTCCCTTGGCGGGAACATCAGAACGAGCGCTGTGATATCACCAGTACTGGAAAGGTCGAGACCGCCATAGCACTCCCTTCCCCGGAGGCTGTCCAGATCAATCGGTTCATTTCCCTGATCAAAGACCTGCTCCGGAATGAAGGCGGTCGTACTGGATACCCACATGTTTAGCCGGAGCTGCTTAAACACCGCTTCCTCTGCCGGGTTCTCCATCGCCTCGTGGTAATGCTCCCGCACACGCTCGATAGCGATCGTCTGTCCGAGGCTTGGATTTGCCTTGTACCAGTTCTTCTCATCGTGCCAGTCTTCTCCTTCTTCCAGTCCATAGACGACAGGATAAAATGTATGATCCACTCTCTGACCGGAGAGGATCTCTTTTGCCTTCTGGTGCAACTCATAGCAGATCGAGTTCTTATCTGTACCCGCCGTTGTAATAAGGAAATACAATGGCTGTTCGCGTGCATCACCAGACCCTTGTGTGAGTACATCGAAGAGTCTTCTAGTGGGTTGCGCGTGAACCTCATCAAACACAAGCCCGGATACATTCAAGCCGTGTTTCGTTCCTACCTCTGCCGAAAGCACCTGGTAGAATCCAGCGTTTGAGTAGTTCACAATCCGCTTGCTGGCGGCCATGATCTTTGACCGCTTCAAAAGCGCCGGTGCCATGTTCACCATCTGGTGGGCGACATCAAAGACAATGGATGCCTGCTGCCGGTCTGCAGCTGCACCGTAGACTTCAGCGGATGGCTCGTTGTCTGCGTACAGGAGATACAGGGCAACTGCAGCAGCAAGCTCTGACTTTCCATTCTTCTTTCCGATTTCGATGTAAGCTGTCCGGAACTGCCGGTTCCCGTCGGGCTTCACGATCCCAAAGAGATCCCGGATGATCTGTTCCTGCCACGGAAGGAGCCAGAAACGCTTTCCGGCCCACTTGCCTTTGGTGTGTCGAAGCATCTCGATGAACTTCACCGCCCGGTCTGCTTTTGATGCATCATAATGGGACGTCGGCAGCATGAACCGGGTCGGCTGATAGTCCGTGAGCTTTGGCATATCCTCGGGACGTTCCTCCATTACGGATCACCTCCCAGGAGTTCCTCCATTTCATCACCCGGCCCTGCCTGCCCAGCATCTGCAATCAGCCTCGACCTGGAAGCTGGAGTCAGACCGAACTCGGTCGCGAACTTTCCCATCTGTTTCATATAGGTCTGGGCGATTGACACCTGCGGGACCTGCTGCCAGTATCCGGAAGGCGTTCGCACGATCGAACCGTGCTGGCTGATGAACTCCTCTGCTTCCTTCCATCTCGCGTAGGACTGACAGTAAGCCGCAAAAGCAGCCATATCGACTTCCGTAAGAACGCCGATGGCTTCCATCTTCTTTGCGAGCCTATGCCACTCCTTCCTTGCCTCTTTGTCGAGCCATTTTGGACAGGAAGGTGCTTTTCGTTCTGGCCTTGGCTCGTTCTCATTCAGTTTTCTTTTTCCCGGATTTCCTTCCAGCTCCTTGATTGCTGTTGGAGTCGGCTTTCTTCCTCTGGTCGCCATAGGGAACACCTCCTTTCTGTCCATCAAAAAAAAGACCGCCGAAGCGATCCCATCCCATGTGGTATGTATGTGTACGAGAGAAAGAGCCGCTTGGCTCCCTCCCGGAATTTGCTGTCTTGTCTTTTAATTCATGCTGTGCAGGATTGCAGCCACCGCAAGCTGTGCGTTTTCGGTCACCGGTTCAATGTCCCATCCTCTGTCGTATCTTGCGACCGGGAAATCACCGAGGCGAATCTCAAGCTTACTGATCTTGCCACCCTCGATTCCGTATTCCTCACTTGGCTCACCATATACCTTTGCGCAGTAGGTAAAAATCTGGTTTTCGATCTTGATGCTTCCTTTGTTCCACATGGCTTTGTCCTCCGTTTTCTGTGTATACCCTTTTCCTTTGACATGTACATTAATCACTCTTGAGGCACTATATAGCAAGGAGTTCTGTCGGATATATGTCACAAAGATCCATGTAAAAACTGTGTATCTTGTACGAGGAAGAGGCCCCGCTGTGGTGCATCCTCCTTTGTCTTTTTAGTTCAGGATCATCTTGAAGGCGTGGCCTTTCTCGTAGCCCTTTCCGAAGAAGTCCTTCCTGAGGTTGACCTCGACCATCTTTCCGATCGTGCAGCCTGCCTGTTTGAAAAGCCATAAGGTTTCAATCGCATCCGTTGCTCTGCAGCTGTAGGTGAATGCCTTGATGCCGTTCTCCTTCATGCAGGCGGTAAGGGCTTCTACATCCCGGTCCCAGATGATGTCGTCGAAGTTTAAAATCTCATTCTCGTTGTCTCTTGATTTCTCGTAAGCCCGGTAGATCTTGTGGGCAATGTCGCCCATCTCGTCGATCTGATCCTCGGCTGCCTTCGCGGTTTCTCTTGCGGCGTCCCTTTCCTCGGCGGTGGTGGCTGCCTTGTAGGCTTTCTTTGCTTCTTCGATGCGGTTGTAGGTTTCTTCAAAAATGTTTGTCATGGCTTTGTCCTCCTTGCTTTCGGCTTGTTTTGTTTGCCTATCCCTTTGGCATGTACATATATCACTCTGAAGCGCTGTGATAGCAAGGAGATGTAGACCATAAACTGCACAAGATTCTTGCGCGGAAACTGTGTGTTTTAGACCTCTCCCTTTAGGATGAAGTTCACGTACTCCTTCGCATGATCCATGAGGAAGATCACCAGCTCATAGTAGCCGAGGCGGTTTGCAATGCTCTGAACCATCGGTACATCGAACATGTTCGTCTCTCCGGTATCCCGGACCGCAAGGATCTGATCCCGGACGGTCTTTGTGAACTCCCCGACCAAAAGCCTGCAACGATCTGCGCCATAAGCAACGTTCAGGGAAGATCCATTGTCCCAGCGGACCAGGATCGATCCGGCATCGTCCACTCCGGTGACCGTGCCCTTGGTTCCGACTGGCGGGGCCTGCGGGTCATCCATCTTCAAAAGCTCTACACGAGTCCCTGCCGGGTAGTGCTCCCGTATCTCTTTCAGTTCTTTGTCATTCGGAAATCTCATCATCTTTACTCCTTTCCGAAGGGATACCCTTCTACCACCTTAAGCCCGCTCTGTGGCGGGTAAGGTAGCCGAAGGCTGTCTCTTCGGTTTATGCAACCCTTCCATTCCGGAAGGAGGTGTCGCCTGCAAGGTTCTTTGTCAGGATCTCCCTTGCCGTAGCGAACTCGTCGCCAATGAATCCCATCCGAAGAAGCCAGGTGCGCATCGCATATCTTGGATTCTCGTGCTGCGGTTCCTTCGGGCTAGCCGTCTTCTGGATCTTCGCTGCTGCGGAAAGGGCGAGGCAAAGCTGGATGTAGCTCTTAAGCTCTCCTGCGTGAAGGCCTCCGCGTTTGCCGTTTCCTGCGTCTGCGAACTGGAAGAGGCGAAACTCGATCGTGCCCTTGGTGAAAGTAGCGTGCAGGTTCAGCATGTGGTAGCGGCTGCTGTTGTAATGCTCGCGCCGTCCGTAGGTTGCGTGGTTCTCTTCGTACCAGATGTCGGAAAGCTCCTGCATGGTGTCCGGTTTCTTTTTGTTGAGGCGCTTCAGGAAATCCGGATCTACCGTCTGGCAGTAGCGGTCGATGCGGCTTCTGTCTAACCGGAGGGCGCTGATCAGAAGGCTCTCATGGCTTGCCATCAGGTTTGCCAGCGTCCGGAGCGTCTTGGCGTCGTGGCCATTCGCTCCGATGTGTATGTGGACTCCGCACATGTGGCTCGGGTCGCTCTTCGCACCTGCATGCCTGAGCTGCCGTACCAGTTCCTGCAGGTTTTCGATGTCCTCGTAGGTAAGGATCGGGGTCACCATCTCGCAGGATTCTTCCTCCCTTGCTGCCCGGATGCTGGCATCCCGCTGGAATTTCCATTCCCGGCCCTGTGCGTCCCAAGCGCTCCATGCCCGGTAGCCGTTCCGTCTTGCGGTGTCTTCGCATCTCCCGGTTCCGAAGAAGGCGGCAGCAACCTCGGCTGCCTTGCTTCTTGCGATCCCGTACATCTCGATCTCAACTCCGATCGTCTGCTGCTTCATGGCTTCGATTCTCTTCTCTGTATCCTTCATGGTTTTGCCTCCTTTGGCTTATGTGCTTTCCTTTTTGCATGTGTATTAATCACTCTGAAGGGCACATATATCCAGTCAATTCGAAGGTGTATTTCCCACAAAATTCAGGAGAAGAAATCGTGTATTTTAGCGTTGTTCCTGCGTGCTTTCTTTTGCTGCTTCATGCTTTGCTTTCTGCGCAGCATAGAACTTTTCAGCTTCTTCCTTGTTCCGGAAAGCAGCGTATCCGGAAAGGTTCTTCATCAGGATCTTCCGAGTGGTCTTGAACTCTGATCCGTTCATCCCAAGGCGGGTCAGCCAGATCCGGAAAGCGTACTTTTCACTGGTGTCGTCCACGTATTTGGGATAGATCCTTTTTTGCGAAATCGCCTGGCTGTTCATATGGCAGGCAAGATCCATATAAGCCCGGAGCGTATCTGAATCCGCCAGCTCTGGAAAACCGGTGAAGACGATCTTGTCCTCGGTGATCCCGACACCAATGAGATCATCACGGTGCCCGACAAGAATCTCAAGTGCCTTCTCCAGAGGAAGATCCGTCTCGTTCTTTAAGGCATTTACTAAATCAAGATCTGCTTTGAAATGGCTGGCGGTCGCTTTGTTGATAAGATCCGCCCTCTGGTAGATCAGGTTTACAAGGTTTCTGAGCGAGTTGCCGGTGTGCCCGGTAAGTGGCAGGGCAATATTCACCGCCAGCTCCTCATGTGCTTCCTCTGGCTCTGCGCTCTGGTTGTTTTCTTCTGTCTCAGGCATTTTGATCAATCCTTCCTCTGAAAGGGTGTGAAGAATGTCAGCATTGGCCTTGTCATCATCAACCGTCAGTGTTCCATCCCGCTCGACGGTCCAGTCTCCGATTTCAAATGCCATTCTCGGCGCCATCGTATAATGTGGCTTAACACCGACAAGCTCGCCAAGGCGCGACACCATAACCTTTCTATCTTCTACGTTCTTTTCGAATCTCAGCATATCCATGTCCTCCTTTGCATGAGTCCCAGCTTTTTTTGGTACTACATACATCACTCTGAAGGGCGATGATAGCAACTAGATTCGAGCAGAAAATGAAACAAATATCAGTCTTGTGGTCGCAGCATAATATCCACGTCCTCGAGGCGATTGATAACGATCGGCGCGTCCTCTCCCATGTAGGGAATTGCCCGGAGCGTGTTGTAGCAGACCCACTCGGCAGCATCCTCATAGGACCAGCCCTCTGTCTCCATCAGCCATTCGACCATTCGCTCATAGTCATAGACGGCACGACCATCATCCGTTACACCGATCAGAGCATCGTCGTAACTGTAGTTCGTGAGGAACTTTACTCCGTCATAGCCATTTTCAAGAAGTCTCTCTTCTGCATTCATGCGGTTTCCTCCTTTGGCATATCTGCAGCAGCTTCCTCAAACGTGAGCTTCTGGCCATTTCTCACCACATACACATCTTCGGTCTTGCCGCCTTCGTGCTCGATGTATCTCTTCACGATGACATCGACAAACTTCGGGTCCAATTCGATGCCTCTGCAGATCCGGTCGGTCTCGCAGCAGGCAATCAGCGTACTGCCGGAACCAAGGAACGGATCGAGCACGATACCATTCGTCATCGAGGAATTCCGAATCGGATAAGCCAAGAGCTGCACCGGTTTCATCGTCGGATGATCCTTTGATGCTTTCGGGCGATCATACTCCCAGATCGTGGTCTGCTTCCGGTCGCTGTACCACTCGTGTTTACCGCCCTGCTTCCATCCAAACAGGCACGGCTCATGCTGCCACTGGTACGGAGAACGCCCAAGAACAAGCGCGTTCTTTTTCCAGATACAGCAGCCAGACAGGTAAAAACCCGCATCGGCAAACGCCCTGCGGAAGTTCAGTCCTTCGGTATCTGCATGGAACACGTAGATCGATCCATCGTCCGCAAGGTTGTCATGCATGCAGGTGTAGGCGGCAAGCAGGAACTTGTAGAAATCCTCGTCGGCCATGTGATCATTCATAATCTTACCGGCAGTCTCCTCAACGTCTACGTTGTACGGAGGATCCGTCACGATCACGTTTGCCTTCTGACCATCCATCAGCTTCTCGTAAGAAGCAGGGTCCGTGGAATCTCCGCAGAGAACAAGATGCCGTCCCAAGTGCCAGAGGTCACCCGCCTCGGAGAAGGTCGGCTTCTTCAGTTCCTCATCAACATCAAAGCTGTCCTCCGTCACGTCTTTATCGCAGACCTTATTGAAAAGCTGCTCCATCTCCGGAGGCTCGAAACCAGTCAGCGCTGTGTTGAAGTCGGATGCCTCAAGATCTTTCAGGAGGTCGGCGAGCAGGTTGTCATCCCATGCGCCCGTGATCTTGTTAAGGGCGATATTCAGTGCTTTCTCCCGTGTCTTATCAATATCGACGACGGCGCACGGAACTTCGGTGTAGCCAAGGTCCATTGCAACGGTCAGTCGCTGATGCCCTCCGATGATTGTCATGTCTGAATTCACAACAAGCGGATCCGCAAAGCCGAACTCCTTGATCGAGTTCTTGATCTTCTCGTATTCCTTATCACCCGGCTTCAGTTTCTTTCTCGGGTTGTATGCTGCCGGCTTCAGTTCCGTCACCGGTATGTTCTTCAGGATTGGTGTTTCCATTCTCTTTCTCCTTCATTCGTTTTCTATGGCGCCAGCTGTTGTAAGCCCAGCGGCATTTATCTGAGCAGAACACCCGTGGCCTGCCCATCGGATTTCGTCCCATCGGCCTGCCGCACCACGGGCAGAACTGCTTCGCGCAGGCGTCGAGGAATTCCGAGAGGTCAGGTGTTTCAAAATCCTCATCCATCGCATCCTCCTCGCGTACTCGAAAGTCCAAACGTACTCGAAAGTCTGCGGCGCTCAGGCTGGATGTTCCGCAGCGGAATTCCAAGCCGAAACGTCCCGGTTCCGCGCACGAAAAAGCCGCAGCAAAAGCGCTTGTTTGCTTGCTTTAACTGCGGTTTGAAAAAGTTATGTGATTTTTCCAGGATCAGGCGGTCTGCCCGCTGACCCCGGGGTATCAATTTTGCGAAAATCAACGCAAGAGGGGGCGGCGGTCTCCTGTGCCTCTGGCTTTAGAGATCATGACCTCCCCCGCCTTACCACGAATCAGTAATGATACGTCGGTGTTTCATCCTGATTTCTCGTCTTCCTGTCATGGCACTGCTTGCAGAGCGCCTGCCAGTTCGATCGGTCCCAGAAGAGCTTCTGATCTCCTCGGTGCGGAACGATGTGATCCACAACCGTTGCCGGAGTAGCTATGCCATGACGCAGGCACTCCTCGCAGAGTGGATGGAGCTGTAAGAACTTCTTACTCTCCCATCTCCAACGACTGTTGTATCCTCTCGCTGCCGCCGACCGGTTCTCTTCCGGGTGCAATGCTTTGTGCTTCTCGCAATACTTCTGCCCAGCGGGTACAAGGTTCGGGCATCCGGGATGCCTGCAGGGAACCATCGGTTTATATGGCATCGCCCATCCTCCCTTCACAAGAAAAGCCCCGGAGGTTTTATCCTTCGAGGCTTCATCTTATCTTCTTCGCTGACTATACCATATCACATATGGCACCCGGACATTTGCGGACATTTTCGGCGCATTCAGATGATCGTGGGATTTTCCGGTACCTTCACATGAGACAGTGCTCTGCTGTGCCATCTGCGAATCGTGCGCTCATCGGCAGCAAGCTCATCTCCAATCCGCATCCACGTGTAGTTCTTCAGATACCGATAGGTAAGAATCAACCGTTCATCCATGTTGTCGACCTGATCAATCACGGACTGAATCTCATCTTTGAGCTGCAGAAGAAGACAAATCTCGTCGTTCACCTTCTTCTCCTTCTCCCAGATCCGGTCCAGTGTCTTCACGAACGGTGCATCATTCGGATGATTCGGATTGTAGTGCTCCTCGAAGCCAGGGCTCCCGACCGAGGCAGCAAGTGTTCTAAGGTTTCCCAGCTCTTCCTGCTGCAGCCGGATTCTCTGCTCCAGCCGATACGCCTGATTCAAATAGGTCTTTGGTGTCATGCTGCCACCTTCTCTCTCAGTTTCTGGATCAGGTAATCCGGATCTACACCTGTCAAAACACCATACCAGCCAGAATGGAAGAACCGCTCCAAATCCATAGCATCACTCATTGCCATCTTATTTCTGGGATTTTTCTTGAGCTTCCGAAGTGCCGTGAGATAATCCCGTGCTGCCTGTGCCACAATGGCATTCGCCAGATTTTCATACGGATCAGGCCCGTAATTTTTATTCATATGCAGCCTCCTTGATTACTTGGTTTCTCGTTCCTCGGATTGGCATATGTTTGTCATTCTTTAACTCTGATTGGCTTGTTATTTGAGGCGTGCTTTTACCGCCCGGATCAGATTCTCCTGAGTAGAGTTCTTATCTTCCAGCGCCTTCAGTACGTCTTCATCAATCGTGTCCTTCGTCACGATGTTGTGGATCGTCACGACCTCGGTCTGTCCCTGACGGTTCAGTCTGGCATCTGTCTGCTGCCGCATCTCTAAAGACCAGCAGAGGGAGAACCAGATCAGGATATGGCCTCCATGCTGCAGATTGAGACCATGTCCGGCAGATGCCGGGGAGATCAATGCAATCGGGATCTTTCCCTCATTCCAGTCAGAAACATCCTCGGAAGATTTCAGGTCCCGGACGGGATATCCCTTCTCCTTCAGGTACTCAATAATTTCACTCCGATCGTGCTGATACCAGTAAGCGATCAGGACGTTCTGCCCGACTGCTTCTTCAATAAGGTCACCAAGCATTTCCAGCTTTTTGTTATGGATCCGGATAACCTCATGGTTCTCGTTGTAAACCGCACCATTGGCCATCTCGAGAAGTCTTCCTGAAAGAACTGCAGCATTCGCAGCATCCACTTCTTTGCCGTCGATCGTAAGAACCAGCTCCTTCTTCAACTCCTCATACAGATCCTTTTCATCCGGGCTCATCTCAACGGTATGATTGGCGGTCAGGCACTTCGGCAGATCCGGCAGAAAATCCTTAGCCTTCATAGATACAGAGATGTCACCGATCTTCTTGTAGATTGCATCTTCCGCACCCGGCAGTGGGACGTAATTGTATACGACTCCGGTATACGGATTCTGACTTCCGGGACGGAAGTATGCTTCTCGATACCGACCGATAAATCTACCGAGGCGCTTACCCTGATCGATGATAGCGACCTCGCCAAAGAGATCCAGAAGACCATTACTGGCCGGAGTTCCTGTAAGTCCCCAGATCCGCTTGATAAAGGGACGTGCTTTCCGGAGTGCCTTGTACCGCTGGCTCTTATAGTTCTTGAAAGAGCTGATCTCATCCACAACAACGCAGTCAAACGGCCAAGGTGTGTGGTGGCGTTCCAGATAATCCACGAGCCAGCGGATGTTCTCGCGATTGATCACATAAACATCGGCATCTGTTTTCAGGGCTCTCACCCGTTCTTGACAGCTGCCGATCATCACCGACATCCGAAGATGCCGGGTATGAGACCAGAGGTCTTTCTCCTGCGGCCACACATCCCTCGCTACCCTGAGAGGCGCAATGACCAAAGTTTTATTCACTTCGAAAGAGTCGTACATCAGATCCTCTATAGCAGTAAGGCTGATGACTGTTTTTCCAAGGCCCATCTCCAAGATCAAAAGTGCCTCTGGATGTTCCTCGATGAAGCTCACGCAATAGTTCTGATAACTATGCATCTGCTCTCTCATCAACATCGATTGACCTCCTTGTCTGCCAGTGCACGAATTGCTCCGACCGTATTGGAGATTTCTCTACAATCCAGCTCTTTTTCTGAGATCAGAGAAGAGAGCTTTTCTGATTCTTCGAGAATTTTCTCCATCGTCTCTTTATACCGGGCGTGGTCCTCACTGATCATCTCGTTCAGTTCGTGTATGCATTCCTCATCGTCTGCGTGCTGCAGATCGACCTCGTTTACCCATTCAACGACAGCCTCCTTCATCTCCTGCCCCATGTGTGTATCGATGAGATACAGAAGATCTTTTTCAGATAACACGGTCACCAGTGTTCCATCCTTTAATGTGATGAGTCTTCCCATCCTCTGCCTCCTTCAATCTCGTCAAGAATGGCCGGAATTTTATCCGGATCATTCAAGACGTAAACCATGTAGCCTCTGCTTCTCAGCTGTACATGTCTTCTAAGTTGCAGTTTTCTCGGTTTCTTCCCGGGAGCCTTCACCTCGACAAAGGCGGCCTTCCCATCCCGCAATAAGACGAGCCGGTCGGGCATCCCGTCCATCCCGGGTGAGACGAACTTCGGACACATGCCACCCCGGTTTCTGACTTCCATCACCAATTCGTGTTCGATTTTGCTTTCCGCAACTGTCACCATTCAAATTTCCTCCAAGCCACATAAATAAAGGCTTTCTCGCACTTGGTGTCAGTCATGACACTCATTTCATAAAGTCCCTATAGGGCTGAAATTTTGACCCCTATAGGGACTTTTACGCAGAGACTGTCACGAGTGTCACCCTTATACACCAGTGACATGAAATGACAGTCATTTCCGGACTTATTCTTCGTTCATAAAGTCTCCAATCTTCAGTCTGAGTCCCTTAATGAACCGTCCGTTCTTCTTCCGGACCTTCGTGAAACCAGCAGTCTCCAAAGCCGTATAGAACTCAGCCGTACTTCTGGCAAACTCACCCATACGCTGGGAATATGCCCGGTACTGAACGTACAGTTCTCCGGAAGCTGCCTCATAACCCGGATCCACATCACAGCAGTCCTCAAGGAACATGCCAAGCCAGTCACTCTGGTTGCGATAACTGTCAATAGCATCGCGCACGACCTTAGGCTGCGTCAGATGGAAGTCCTTGTCGATGACCTTCTTGGCGCCATTGATAATCCACGTAAGAACAGCCGGCCCTGCCTCCTGAACCAGATAGTCTGTGTAGTTCTTCTTATCATTGCTGCCCTCAAACACTGCATTGAAAGGGATCACGATAAGGCGGCGCCATGTTCCTTCGTCCGTTGCTCCCACACGTGGCAGGTGGTTGGTATACAGAACAACCGTGTGTGACGGGATGAAGGATGCCGGAGCCTTGTACTTCTTCTCCGCATAGATCTCGTCCGTTGAGCAGAGCTGCTTCACAACCGAGGTGTTGAGACGCATCCCCTCTTCAAGCTCTGCAGCTATGATGAGACGCTTGCCCTTGGTCTCGGCCATCTCCGGTTTGACGTTCCGCTTGCATCCAACCGTCAGGGTGTCCGCAGACAGGTGCCCGGAATAAGAGCCAAGAACCCGGCTGATCGTATTCCAGAAGGTAGACTTTCCATTTCGTCCTTCACCATAGGCAATGATCATGGCTTCGACGTACACCTTTCCGATAGCAGAGAGCCCGACGACCTCCTGTACGTAGTCGATCAGGTTCTGATCGCCAAGAAATGTCTTCTCGAGCGTATCCTGCCAGAGGTCCGCGCCTTTATCGCCCGGCTCCACCTCCGTCACCTTCGTGATGTAGTTTTCTGCCTTGTGCTCCTGCTTTCCGGCAAGTCCCTGCGTCAGATCCCAGGTTCCCTCCGGTGTATTCAGCAAGAACTCATCCTTATCGAGATCTTCAAATTTGATGAAGACCATCGGCTTGGTGGTATCGAGCGTCGACTTGATGTACTTGTAGTCCCGGCGTTTCATGACAAAGGCAAGATAAGCAGCCGCGTCCAGATATTTCTGGTACAGCGCCAGCACGTTCTTGGAGAGACCTTCGACTGCCTTCTTTCCACCAGACTTGAGGACCTTGGGATCCGCACCCGCGCTCTTGAGTTCCTCTGAGAGTTTGAAGTACAGTGCCTCGGCATCCATGAGCTGCTTATCAAGGAACTCCTCTGTCATCCCGACAGCGGCTTCCCTGTTTTCATCCCAGTTCACCCCGTTGTAGCGGAGATAATCCGTTGCCGGATTGAAGCGGAGCTCCTTCCCACATTCACGACTCAGCACCTTTGCCTCGCCAATGTCCGAATAATCCTGCGGCTTCAAAGAACCAGCAGGTCCGGAGAGCTTTGCAGGATTGTACTTATCCGGAGGAATATATCCCGGCTGAGCGCTGACCTTCTTCTCAAACTTCCCGGCGCTGTGCCAGATCTTATCGAGCTCCTCATCGGAAAGCGGCGGATCGCAATGTTCTGCCTCTTCCAGAAAGATCTGGTAGGCATCGTCTCCGTGACCGAATCTCTTCACGACCTTTCCAGCGAAGTGGCTCATGGTGGCATTGCGCTTTCCGGCAGGAATCACACGTTCTGCAGAGAGCGCCGAAGTAAGAAACTCCTCGATGGTTTTGCCACCTTCATGCCAGATCACTTTCGGAGAAGCGGAACCATAAACGAAACGGCCAGCATCGAGCGCGTTATCATCGAAGAACGGATAACGCTCCTGCACTGCGTGCTTCAGTGCCGTATAGGCATCCGGATCCGTGTACTCCCGGGTCCGCATATAGATGTGAAACCTGGGTCTTGCGCTTTTGCCATCCTTTGGCATGTTGTTATGGCGACTCTCCGTAATGCCAAAATCCACATCCGAGAGCTCCTCTGCCAATGCTTCTGGAGTGATCCAGTCCTTCGGATCATCGGAGTGGTCATTGTCACAGTCCATCACAATGCAGTCCGCCGAGAGGAAGTTGTCGTTGCTGCGATAGCTGTTCTTGTATTTTGCGCAGACATGATCCCTAGCAACTGCCGCCCGGAGGGATTCCTCCGAGCTGACAGCCGTCTCATTGGGATACCTGCAGTTTTTCTCATTTCCCGTGCAGGATGCGGTGTAAAGATGCATCTTAGTCATCAATTTCCGATGCCTCCTCTTCCAGAACCTTCGTAATGAACTCCAGCGCCTTGATCAGACAGCGCAGGTCGTCATCGCCAATCGCCGTGATGGAAACACCACATCCATCTCCATCGGAATCCTTTTTAACCCGGAAGAGACCGGTGCCTACCGGATTGCAGATCTCGATGATGGTTCTCGTATCTTCGTCCTCACCGTCAATGGTTCCGTCCGTCCCTGCAGACACCTTGTAGAACGAATCGCCATCCATGACTTCTCTTGTGAAGAATGGAATCAGATGATTGCGATCCGTCTTCTCGTTATAGGCTGTCAGAACTTCTTCCTTTACTTCGTACATATCTTCTCCTCCGCGATATAACGCGTCTTCATTTCCTTCGACTTTGCGTAGTCGATTTCTGCCTTCATTCCTTTTGTGATCCTGTCTCCGCAGACCCAAAGCTCAGAGCACTTGGACAAGATTGCGATGTCCATAAACATGGCAAGATCTCTTTCTTCCTCTGTCATGTAAAGCGGAAACATCAGATGCGGAGTAATCGGGATTACTCCTTCATCTACTGCATACCGGCTGTACCGCTTTGCCATTTCCGTGTTCCTTTCGATATCTCCGGAATATGGCGAGCAGATATAGACAATCGGTCTGAACCTGAACCTTGAAGCTCTGCGGATTGCCTCACCGGCTGTCGGATCGGCATAACCTTCCGCATTCTTCATCACACCCATAAGTCATCACCTCACCTTCGTTCGAAATCGGGCTTCCTGCCCTCTACCCCTCTACGGACACGACGAGACTGTTTTTGTGTGGCTCAACAAGAAAAATTTAAAAATCCGGATCTCTTCCTTATTTATGCGTGGGAAGCAATCCGGAACTTTTTTCTTTTCTGAACACAAAATCGCCTTCTTTGTGTCCGTTACAGGTTGCAAGGGAAAGCGTGGTTAGAACTTCAAAAAAAAATTTCTGAAGAGAACACAAAAATCCCTTGCTCGTGTCCGTATCGGATTGAAGGAAAAAGCCAAAAAGCGACAAGGAGGGTAAGCATGCACAGAGCAAGAGAGAGGCCCGGGCTCACCGGGAAACAGCGAATGTGTCAGATGACAAGAAAGGAACAGAACATATGACAAAGAAGAAAGACATGGCTCTTCTGATTGAAGGGCTCCGCAGGATCAGCAGCGACTTCAATGCCCTTGCGGATGAACTGGAAGGTAAGCCTTCTATTAATGAAGAAGTAAAACCTGCCATTACGGTAGAGACGTCCGAAGGATCTACTCCTGAGAAAGCGTCAGAACAGGACCTGGCTCAGGAAGCCCCTGTTACGGAAGAATCTCCTGCAGAATCGGAAACACCTGCTTATACGATGCAGGACGTCCGTAAGATCCTCGCTGACAAGTCCCGCAAGGGATACACCGACAAGGTGAAGCAGATTCTCACGGATCACGGCGCATCTAAGCTCAGCGAGCTTGCTGAGAGCGAGTATGCGGCAGTGGTCAAAGAAGCGGAGGCATTGGATGGCTAAACACGCATATCTCTCCGCCTCATCGAGCGCACGATGGATTGCCTGCACGCCTTCCGCACAGCTCTGTGCAAGGATGCCGGATGAGTCCAGTCCCTATGCGCAGCAGGGCACCGACGCACACAGCCTCTGCGAATATCTCGTCCTGAAAGCTCTGGGCCGGAGGACAAGGGATCCCACAGAAGATCTTACTTTCTATGATGCCGAGATGCAGTCTGCTGCTGAAGGATACCGTGACTTCATCATGGAGCAGGTTGAGGAAGCAAAGAAGCTCTGCAGCGATCCGATGGTCGCTGTCGAGCAGCGGCTCAATTTCTCCCGCTGGGTGCCGGAGGGCTTTGGAACCGGCGACTGCGTCATCGTCGCTGACGGGCTGATCCACATATGCGATTTCAAGTACGGCGTCGGAGTTGTCGTCAGTGCCGAGAAGAATCCGCAGCTCATGTGCTACGCACTTGGTGCCTATGATGCCTTCGGTGATCTGTACGATATCAAGACCGTGAAGCTCTCGATCTATCAGCCAAGACGTGAACACGTCGAAACCTATGAAATGCAGCTCTCCGATCTCCTGACCTGGGCCGACACTGTTCTGGTTCCGTCAGCCAAGCTGGCATATGCCGGTGAGGGTGATTTCCATGCAGGACCGCATTGTCAGTTCTGCAAGGTCAAAGCGACCTGCAGGGAACGCGCCGCCTACAACATGGAACTTGCGAAGTTCGAGTTCAGCAATCCGGATCTCCTCTCCGATGAAGAAATCGCCGAGATCCTGGCAAGAGCAGACCAGCTCGTCTCATGGGCCGGGGACGTAAAGGACCACGCACTGGAGCAGGCACTGGCGGGAAAGCACTATGACGGTTTCAAGGTTGTAGAAGGTCGCAGCACCAGAAAGTACAGCGATGAGACGAAGGTGGCCGAAGTCGTGGAAGCAGCTGGCTTCGATCCCTATGAAAAGAAGCTCAAAGGCATCACGGCGATGACCTCTGAGCTTGGCAAGAAGAAGTTCAACGAACTCTTAGGCAGCCTGATCTACAAGCCGCCTGGAAAACCGGTGCTGGTCGAGGCAAAAGACAAGCGCCCGGAATACAACGCAGCAATAAATGATTTCAAAGACAATTCAATGGAGGAAATGTAATTATGAAAAACCCGATGAAGGTTATTACTGGCAAAAACACTCGTTTCAGCTATCTCAACGTGAACGATCCGAAATCTATCAACGGAGGTGCCGCGAAGTATTCGGTATCTCTCATCATTCCAAAGTCTGACACCATCACCATCCAGAAGATTAAGGCGGCAATCAAGGCAGCCTACGAGGACGGACAGGCAAAGCTCCGTGGAAACGGCAAGTCTGTACCGGCTCTCGATACTCTGAAGACTCCGCTTCGTGACGGTGACAAGGAGCGTCCGGACGATGAAGCCTACGCCAACTCTTACTTCGTGAACGCAAACAGCACCACAAAGCCGGGCGTCGTCGATGCCGACAACAACATCATCCTTGATACCTCGGAGCTCTACTCCGGCATTTATGGAAGAGCATCCATCAACTTCTACGCTTTCAACTCGAACGGCAATCGTGGCATTGCCTGTGGTCTGAATGCGCTGCAGAAGCTCCGCGATGGAGAGCCACTTGGTGGCCACATCAATGCAGAGACTGAGTTCACCGGACTCGATGACGATGACGACGATGATTTCCTTTCCTAAATCCGTATCCATCTGGGTACATCAATGACAAAAAGCGCAGCAGGTGGGTGACTGCCTGCTGCAGTTATAGAGGTGACAAATATGAGCGTATTTTATGATCTGATGAACAGCGCAGTACGAGGAACAATCTATGGAGCCTGCTTGGCCATCAATGGCTATGGTCTCTTCCTTTTCTTCCGCTTTATATTCCGCAAGTGCAGACAGCTGATTGCTTTTCTGAAAAGATCACTGACAGCCCGCGCAAAGCAGTAATCACACTTTGGATACTTCATGTATCCATACATTCTCCTTTCTCCCCGGGCGTAAAAACCCGGGGTTTTTTTTCGAAAGCATCAGCAATGATCCGCATAAATATCAACTACAAGGAGGTCAAGCATGGACAAGATAAGGAAGCTCTCAATAGATTTAGAGACATACAGTCCCGAGGAGCTTAAGAAATGCGGTGTTTACAAATACGCAGAGAACCCAGAGTTTGAAATTCTGCTCTTCGGTGTTTCTGTCAATGACAGCGAAGTCGTCGTGTATGACATCGCCTGTGGAAATGAGCCGCCTGATGAAATTCTCGAGGCACTGACCGATAACAGCGTGGAGAAATGGGCATACAACGCCTCCTTCGAGCGGGTCTGCCTGTCGGTCTGGCTGCGTCGGCATCACCCGGGATTCTTCAAAGGCTACGGGGCACCCGACGATTCCGTCAAGGGATACCTGGATCCGACCGGATGGAAGTGCTCCCGGATCTGGGGCGCATACAATGGCCTGCCCCTCTCTCTCGAGATGATCGGAGCGGTTCTTGGATTCGAGCAGCAGAAGCTGAAGGAAGGCAAAGACCTGATCCGCTACTTCTGCTCTCCCTGCAAGCCAACCAAAGTAAACGGAGGCCGGACCAGAAATCTTCCGAAAGACGCACCTGACAAATGGGCTCTTTTTAAGAAGTACAATAAACGGGATGTCGAGGTTGAGATGCAGATCCAAAAGCGCCTGAAGAATTATCCCGTCCCGGACAGTGTATGGGACGAGTACCACATCGATCAGCTGATTAACGATCGCGGAATCCTCTGTGATACTGCCGTCGTGGAAAATGCCATCAGGATTGACGCCCTGACTAAGGCGGATCTGATGCGGCAGCTTCAGCGCCTGACCGGTCTTGAGAATCCGAACTCTGTCGCCCAGATGAAAGACTGGCTCGCACAGCAAGGCGTGGCTATTGACTCTCTTGGTAAGAAAGAAGTGGCTGCCCTTCTGAATGAGGACATCCCTGAGCATGTGAAACAGGTTCTTCGGCTCCGTCAGATGTTGGCAAAAAGCTCCGTGAAGAAATACCAGGCGATGCAGACAGCCATGTGCAGCGATCACCGCTGCCGTGGCATGTTCCAGTTCTATGGAGCCAATCGCTCTGGCCGTTTTGCCGGGCGCATCGTGCAGTTACAGAATCTGCCGCAGAACCATCTGCTAGATCTGGAGGAAGCAAGAGATCTGGTGAAAAGGAACGACTATGCTGCACTGGATCTTCTTTATGGGAGCGTTCCACAGGTCCTCTCTGAACTGATCCGAACCGCCTTCATCCCGAAGCCAGGCATGAAGTTCGTGGTTTCCGACTACAGCAGCATCGAAGCCAGAGTCCTTGCCTACCTTGCCGGAGAAACGCACACGATCGAGTCATTTGCCAGAGGAGAGGACCTGTACTGTGCGACCGCATCAGCGATGTTTCATAAGCCGGTCGTCAAGCATGGTATCAATGGCGAACTCAGGCAAAAGGGTAAAATTGCGACTCTGGCCTGTGGCTATGGCGGCAGTGTAGGAGCCCTCAAAGCAATGGGTGCGCTTGACATGGGCCTGAAGGAGGAAGAGCTTCAGCCAATCGTCAACGCTTGGCGTGAGGCAAATCCTCACATCGTAAAATACTGGTGGGATGTCGATGCTGCTGTCATGAAAGCCGTGAAGCTCCACCTCCCTTCGCAAGTGGGCTTGGTATATATCTACTACCAGTCCGGGATGCTCTTTATCAAGCTCCCGTCCGGCAGACGACTCTCCTACGTTCAGCCGCGGATTGGCCAGAACCAGTTCGGCAACGACTGTGTCACCTACATGGGAATCGACCAGCAGCACTGGGAAAGAATCGAAAGTTACGGCCCGAAGTTCGTCGAAAACATCGTACAGGGTGTAGCCCGGGATATCCTGTGTTTTGCAATGAAAAACCTTCGCGACCGCTTCATCGTCGGGCACGTCCATGATGAACTCATCATCGAAGTTCCGATGGAGACAAACATGCAGGAGATCTGCGATATCATGGGACAGACCCCTGATTGGATGCCGAGCCTGCTGCTGCGGGCGGACGGCTATGAATGCATGTTCTATCAGAAAGATTAAAATAAGGCGGTCCAACTATCAGGGCCGCCCTTTTCATGTTCGTTATTTGTCATTAGAACTATTTGTTTCAAGGTTTTTGATTAGCTCATTCTGCTTTTTTATGAGATCATCCAAAGCAGTATCAAGCGCAGAATAAATTTCTTCATCAGTAGCTGTTTTAGAAAACTTTACGCTATCTGTCCTGAATGGATTTCTCCATTGCCAATCATTCTTCTGAAACTTCGAAGGAGCTATATCATTGATGCGATCAAATATAGCCCTCTCTTCATCTGAAGCATTTTTAGAACTGAGAGAGAGCTGAATATAAATGCTGTCACCAGTGCGATTGACTACTTCGTAGAAATAATGGTTTTCCGTATTCCAACCACTCGGTCGTCCGTTACTATTCGGAAGTATTTGTGACATTTCCTTTGTCATAAATCTGGAATATGTACGATTACATTTTGTAGGATCCATTTGGATCTTACCCTCTTCTGTCTTATGTTTCCCCCACTCACGAATAGCAAAGGAAATCATATTCAGCTTTTCTACTTTGTCGTCATTAGTCGAGCCAGCACCATATTTCTCATACAAATATGGCAGCATGGCATCACAGATCTTATTGCTCCATTCAGCATGAAATTTTGCGGCTCTTGGCCAATCTGATTCATTAGTAATGCCTACGCCATCTAGATGGTAGCATATCCATGAAGCCTTGTTTTCATCGGCACGATCCCAAGAGAGCTCCACGCCGAGATTACTTTCTATTTCATTTTTATGACTAAATAAAATATCAAAAGCTTCCTTGTTTCTGTTTTCGTCGCTATTGCCTAGATAGAAATCAATCCTGCAACGATCCATGTTAGCAACGCAACTAATACAAAATCCAGATAAGCCAAACCAACCAGATAATGTATTAGATGTTCCCGGCGTACAATTGCTGAACGTTCCTCTGTGCGCATTCTGCTTTTGCATTATAGGAAGCGCATATGCCCAGTAACGCTTTCGTAAATCGAAGCGACTCTCATCTGTAACTTTGTCCTGTTCTGCGTCTCTTAGATAAAATACAAGATCCATAGGGTCCAGATGATATAGAGCAAACAGTCTACGAAGGATTGATATCTTCAGCGAAGTGCTCGTACCTTTTTCAAAATAAATGCCATCATCAATTTTTATAGCACTTCTGAGTTTGTTCTCATCTCTGCTAACATAATTCACAAGATCAGTAGCCGAGCTCTGGCTATATGCCAAAGTCGATAATACCGATTTATCTTTTGAGTGCAGGAATTTTACAACACGCTCAAGCATATCTGCCCAGCTTGTGACAGGTTGTTCTACATTCTGGTAGCTATACTTTATGATGTCGCGGCCTGTAAGATCATAATCCTCATCGTCGAGCGAGCAGGATTCGAATTCCTTCTCAGCCGGCTTGAACTCAGTCTTTGGATACGCCCAGATTGTTTTGGCGTATTCAACCATTTCTTTACTTCTCTCTTCGAGTTCAGGAAGCCCCCATGTGTCCTTCTGTGCAATCTTCTGAGTCATTCTCAGACCGCTATTTGCATACCCACCTTTCGGAGCATCTCGCTTTTCAAGGAAGAGGCTATTGCTCAGGCTTGAGTTATATCCGGTCAGCGTTAAATTAGCTAGGCGATGTTTCCATGTCTCATGAATTTCAGCATAATCAGGGCCTAGCTCTTCTATCCACGAAGGCGTCAGAGTTTGAGGCATGATGTGCTCAATCGAATATTCGTTATTCTCAAGGTGTTTGTAAACATCCTTCACCTCAACTGTACCGTAGTTCTCAAAGCGTTCAAACATATATGCCTTGTATTTTCCACGCATGAGATATACTTGCTTCTCTGCAAGTGCGGTACCAAACTCTTCGTCGTCTGGGAATCTTCCACTTTCCTTCTTCGATAGTAAAGCATAGATAAATTTACTGACATAGTTATCAGCTGTATTGTCATAGCGCAAGATTTCTTTATTGAGGTTCAGGAAGATTTTATTTAACGCATTGGTAGGAACTTCGCAGATATTTCTTCTGAACAGATATATCTCTGTGATTTCGAAGATCTTCAGTACCTCGTTGATGGTCAGCTTGTTGTCCTGCTTAAGGCGCAAGACCTCCATAAAAAACGGTCTCGTAACCACTATCTCAAGCCGATTCATGCGATAAAGGCAGTAATTCAGCTCTCTATATACTGGTTCCTCCTTCTTATACGCAGAATCATCCTGCGAGCGTTTTAGCGCATCCGCATTACAGGTCAAAAGCATCTCGAAATACCGAGCATATTTCAATAGATCCTGCAACAGGTTTTCCATCGGCAGTTTGGCCTCATCAGCATATTGCTTGAAGGCTTGATAAACACCATTAATATTTGGAGTGATCTGCTGCTTGATACTGAGATAATCTCGTACAAAGCCACTCACATCTCTTGCTGTGCACTTTTCAATTTTTGTCCAGTAGTTGTTGAAAAATCGGTCCTGATCTTCCGGTGTCTGCCCCATCAATACATAATTTCTGATCTTATCGCCTTCGGTCAGAGCTAGTCCTGTCGAATTAAGGCTTTCAAAAATAAGCTGTGGATTGTCATCACTTCCTAGAGTAATACTGATGATTTCGAGCTTACCGATAGCCGAGAACAGTTCATCAACGGTAACTTCTTCTTTAAGAATCATGTCACAGAAGAAATTATAATTGATAGTCAGATTGGATCCCTTGTCATAATCCTCCACGGGACCGAATAACTTTGCTAGGGCTTCTCTGTCTCCTTTTACCGGACGAAGTTTGATTCGATCGTCTGCAGGTGCCCACGGCGCAATAATAAACCGCTGCATGATTTGTTCATCCAGTTTCTGTTCCGTTGACTGTACTTTTCCTGTTTTTACAAGATTACTAATAGCAAGCAGTAGAAGCGTAACAGTAGTTAACCTCTGCTGACCATCGATGATCTGATAAAGGATATTGGCCCCATCCGGTATTACAGAAGACACAATGCTCCCAAAGAAATGGCTTTTTCTATCTTCGCTAACGACCTTTTTAAGATCATTATAAAGTTGCCGACAATTTTCGATCTTCCAGTCATATTTCCGTTGATACACGGGAATCACATATCGGAAGTTCGCGCCTTCCATGAAATTTATTAGTTTTGCTTCAGATCCTTTCAAATGGTATCTCCTCAATTCTGTTTATCTGTAAAATTTGGTGCACTTCCAATTCCAAAGTACTATTCTGCAAAGGCCTTCAGATTTTGAATAATGGTCTTTTTTTGAACTGCTGTGCCAACGTAGCGGTGACATCCTTAATCTTATAAATGTTGCCATCCTGTACTGCCAGAAGCAGCGGTTTCATTAGCTCATTGTATTTTGGAACCAACATATTTACTCCTTATCCCACATGCTCACTCTTCTACTGGCTTGCTCCTAAAAGCAGTACCAATACCCGTGTATTTTTCAAAAAAGGCCTTCAGCTTATCAATGATGCTCTGTTTCTTATCCGCCCGGTTTGAGTTACCAAATCTTGAAATCGGTGGCATCAACTTATCTATATCTGTACCAGTCGTTTTCACTTCGCCATCACGGAATGCATTTTCCATGAACTCACGTGTTTCTTGTGGCTTGAGTCTCTCTTCACTAATGATTGTATTAAGATCAACTTCCCGCTGCTTTGATACAAATTCATTCCACTCATTCATGACATCATCTATTTCATTAAGTCCGGAAATGAAATTATCGATAAGCTGCTTCTTGCTTCGAAGTTCCGGGCTTGCATCAACAGCCTTATGGATAGAGACAAGAACTTCTTTGTCTTCGCAATGCGAATCATGATATTTCTTCACCAGCATCAGAATGTAATCAATGTTGATCTCGATCTGTTTTACCAACTCAATTTCAAAGACGATATCATCCGTGATGTCTGTACTTTCACCGTTCTCACGCCGCCTCTTCCATTCATCGCGAAGATCCTGATACTTACCAAGGTAATCCTGCAGATCACGTTCTGAAATAATCTCTTTTCCAGCAAAATCGTCAAATGAAAGCAGGAGATTACGCATACGAAGGATTGCACCAAACAGCGAGATAAAATCCCTCTGATTCTGTTCGCCGATAATCTGCGACTCTTCAACTGGGAATTTTGTTGTGAGTTCCTCAATCATGTCCTTATAGCCGGGCATGTCTTTTCCGTCTGCTGACTCATACCCGTAGTAATAATCCTTAAAGCTTCGCATAAGAACAATGCCACCGGCATTTTTATCACCAAAAAGTGAGATTGCGGCATCTACCCGCTTCTGAAGAGGACGGAAGCAGACAATGTTTCCAAAGGTCTTAATGCTGTTTAGGATTCGATTCGTCCGGCTGAAGGCCTGGATCAGTCCATGCATTTTAAGGTTCTTATCCACCCAGAGAGTATTAAGCGTAGTCGCATCAAATCCGGTCAGGAACATATTCACAACGATAAGCATGTCCAGCTCTTTGTTTTTCATTCTAAGAGAAACATCTTTATAGTAGTTCTGGAACTTATCGCTTGAGGTGTCATACTCAGTATGAAACATCTTGTTGTAATCCTGAATAGCGGATTCCAGAAAATCGCGGGAAGACTGATCGAGTGCAGACGTATCTTCAGGATTTTCCTCTTCCAGAATACCATCGGCTTCTTCCTCGTTAGGCGCATAACTATAGATAACAGCGATCTTCAGGCTCTTCGTGGGATCTTCCTTCATTATTTTCTTGAACTCTTCATAATAAAGTTTAGCCATCGGAACAGAAGCCACTGCAAAGATGGAGTTAAAGCCACTGATACGCTGCTTCCGCTTGACTTCCTCTACCTTCCCACGGTCTGCAGAAGCCACATCGGAAATATTCGTCAGTGTGTTGAACACATAGCTCTTATCACCCCGGTATGTCTTCTGGTCAAAGTGATCAAGGATATAGTGAGCAATAAGAGAGATACGCTCCGGCGCCTCAAAAGCTTTACGCCTGTCGATATCCCACACTTCCTCGTCATCGATATCAGCGTCCTCATCCATTGTTTTAATGTAGTCAACGCGGAACGGAAGAACGTTCTTATCGTTTATCGCATCAACAATCGTATAGGTGTGCAGGCAGTCGCCGAATGTCTGAGCAGTGGTTGCAAACTGAGCATTCTTTACACTACTGCCTGCATTTGCTGGAAAAATCGGTGTCCCGGTAAATCCAAACATATAGTACTTCTGGAAGTATTTAACAATAGCCGCATGCATATCACCAAACTGACTTCTGTGGCATTCATCAAAGATAATGACGATCTGCTTCTTATATACGTCTGCATCTTTATTCTTCTTGATGAATGTAGAGAGCTTCTGAATCGTTGTGATAATGATATGCGACTTCGAATCAGATAGCTGACGTTCCAGAACTTTGGTGGAACTGTTGCTGTTAGCTGCACCTTTTTCAAAACGGTCATACTCTTTCATGGTCTGATAGTCCAGATCTTTTCTATCTACGACAAAGAGCACTTTATCAATGAAGGAAAGCTGTGTAGCCAAACGCGCCGTTTTAAACGAAGTAAGAGTCTTACCGGAGCCTGTAGTGTGCCAGATGTATCCGCCTGCCGCAATCGTTCCATACTTCTTGTAGTTGTGCGCGATCTCGATCCGATTGATAATACGTTCTGTCGCCGTAATCTGATAAGGACGCATGACCATAAGCATATTTTCCGAAGTGAATATGCAGTATTTTGTCAGGATATTCAGAATCGTGTGCTTTGCAAAGAAGGTCTTTGCAAAATCCACCAGATCCGTAATCGGTCTGTTATTGGCATCTGCCCAGTAGGATGTAAACTCAAAGCTGTTTGAGGTCTTTTCCTTCTTCACATTGTTGGAAGAGGCATCCTTAATGGCGTTAAAACGGGTGCTGTTAGAGTAGTATTTCGTATTGGTTCCATTACTGATCACAAATATCTGAACATACTCAAACAGACCGCTTCCAGCCCAGAAAGAGTCTCGCTGGTAACGATTGATCTGGTTAAATGCTTCTCTAATTGGAACTCCACGCCGTTTCAGTTCGATATGAACGAGAGGAAGGCCATTTACCAGAACTGTGACATCATAGCGGTTGTCATGCTTTGCTCCCTGATCGGTACCGATCACATACTGATTGATAACCTGAAGCGAGTTGTTATGCACGTTCTTCCGGTCGATCAACGTGATGTTTTTCGTCATGCCGTCGTCGCGCTTTAAAACCTGAACATTATCTTCCTGGATCTTTCGTGTCTTTTCAACAATGCCTTCATTTTTATTTGCGACGATATCGCTGAAGAATCTGTCCCATTCATTATCAGAAAAGCTGTAATTATTCAGCGTCTCAAGCTGCCTGCGAAGATTTGAGACAAGATCCTCCTCCGTATGAATTGGCAGATAGGTATAACCCTGCTCACAGAGTAAGCGAATAAACTCCTTTTCAAGAGCCGCTTCACCTTGATACTGATCTGACCGGCGCTTTACCGGCTCATACTCTGTTACAACCGTATTTTCATTCGTCTCGGCGACGATATTAAAGTATGGCATGGCGAACTTCCTTTCTCTTAACTTTGCTTCTCCTTAAAGGTGAGAAGCTGATCCCTATAGTATTCGTACTGCTTCTGGCGGGCATCAATCTCAGCAGGAAGCCCGGAAGAAATATCTGTGCAGAGAGAATCAAACTTCTGGATTATGCTGACAAGCTTTTGCTGTTCCTTTAAAGAAGGTAGCGGTATTTGTAATGCCCGTAATTCTTTCATCGGAATGCTTTGCACTGTGCCCCCTGCCACCTTCTTCATATAGCTGTCCTTAATCGTGCTCGACATAAGAAGATATCTCAAAAAATAAGAATCAATCAACGTCTTTTTAGGCTTGATCGTATATACACCTTCCTTTATGTTCCAGTTCTCAGGTTTATGCTCAATTACCGCCGTTTCTCCTATTGTTCCAGTTCCCGAGAACAGTACATCACCTTTTTCAAGATTCGATCGATTATTACATAGCTTTAGTGCTTCGTCATTTATCCGATCCGTTTTATCCGTTGGAACTATTCTTCCGTCCTGAATTTCACGAATCGTGATGTAAAAATTCCTCGCATCATCAGTATTCAGCTTAAAGAATTGGCGCGGATTCAACCCAGTATTTAGAGAAAGAATCACATCATTCAATTCCACTTCTGCATACCCAAACACATACTGGAATAGCTTAATCAGATTCTGTCTGTCTGTCTGTCTGTCTGTCTGTCTGTCTGTCTGTCTGTCTGTCTGTCTGTCTGTCTGTCTGTCTGTCTGTCTGTCTGTCTGTCTGTCAAGATGCTGTTTCCGGTCTCAGCAAATGTCAAGAGCTGATCACGATAAAACTCATACTGTTTCTGACGAGCTTCTATCTCAGCAGGCAGGCCAATATTCAGGTCGGAACAGATAGCGTCGAAGTTATCCAGTACGGAAACAATACGGTTTTGAACTTCAAGTGGCGGTACAGGAATTTTTATCGAATTGAGAGCTTCTCTTGATATCCTTGGAATACTTGCACGCCGCACTCGAGAATAAATCAAATCTTGCTTACTTTTCAGCACATGAAACAGGTATCGGTTTCCTATCCGCTCTGAGCAGCTGAATGTATAGCAATCATCGGCGGCCCAGAAGTCATGATAACAATACCCTATATCTCCGGCTGCTCCCGCGCAAATGAGAAATGTATTATTCGCATCACGATTTTTTTCTTGGTAATAACCCATCGGGGTTAACGAATTCTGATAGACAGGATATTTTCCTTCTTCAGAAAGCTGAGTTCTTGTAACCCTTATTCCTCTATCTATTTCTACAACGCTCTGAAGAAGAACATACTCTGTTTCAGCATCAAAAGTCAGTAGTTCATCCCTATAATATTCATACTGTTGTTTTCTCGCTGTAAGCTCCGCTGTAAGCTCCGCTGTAAGCTCCGTGAAATTGTCCAGAATCCGGACAATTTCACGCTGTACCTCAATAGGAGGTACAGGAAACTTGAAGGTTGCAAACCTCTTCATATCTACAGAAGCAAAATTGCCTTGATTAAGATGTCCTAAACACCACTTATCAAGTTCGTAGCAATAATAGAAAAGAAATTTTATGTCAAACTGTTTTTTCCATTCGCTTTTTAACATTAGATAAGTAAACCTTTGATTTGCCAAGGATTTTACTTTAATTAATGCATGCTCTCCAATTGTTGCTGAAGTTGCTACAATAATTGAATTTTCAGGAAACAGTTCGCCTTTTACTGCTTTAGTACTCACGTGTTGTATCGAATCAGACAGAATCTGACCGTTTTCTCGAATGTCCTCCATTCGGAACCATGGAACCGTTCCATTTTCCCAATATGTACTATCCTTTTTTGAAGGAGTATATCCATTTCTTGTATCAAAAATATCCGAAAGACTGCGGAATTCCACCCCATCCGGGCACAGCTCTTTTATAAACTGATCGAGTTTACTCATTTGTATTTCCCTCCTCGATCTCAGCTACGATCTTGTCGATCTCATCCCTTAGCACCTGCTCACGAGCAACAATATCTTTGATCTGTGCATTCAGCTTTACGATATCAATCTTTTCCCGCTTGTCTTCCTGCTCAACGTATGTGCTGACGGAAAGGTTATAGTTTTCCTTCTTGACCTCATCATAAGTGACGAGACGGCAGAAATACTGCTTGTCCTCGCGCTTAGTAAACGCATCAACGATATGGTCAATGTTCTCCGGTGTCAGTTTATTATTATTTGTCACCTTAACGCACTCATTCGTAGCATCAAGGAAAAGGATCTTATTATCCGTTTTTCCTTTCTTCATCACCATGATGCAGGTAGCAATGGATGTGCCATAAAACAGGTTGCTTGGGAGCTGGATAATGCAGTCCACAAAGTTATTATCCACCAGATATTTACGGATCTTCTGCTCCGCGCCGCCACGGTACATAATGCCCGGGAAGCAGACGATAGCTGCCGTTCCGTTCGGAGCAAGCCATGAGAGCGAATGCATAATAAACGCCATATCAGCTTTGCTCTTCGGTGCGAGAACCCCGGCGGGTGAGTATCGCGGATCATTAATCAGAAGAGGATTATCATCGCCAGCCCATTTAATCGAATATGGAGGATTAGAAACGATCAGCTCGAATGGCTCATCATCCCAGTGCTGCGGATTGGTAAGGGTGTCCTCGCAGGCGATATCAAACTTATCGAAATCAATATCATGCAGAAACATATTGATGCGGCAAAGGTTATACGTCGTGATATTGATCTCTTGTCCAAAGAAACCTGTCACAACACCATCTTTACCCAGAATTTTTACAGCCTTTAGGAGGAGCGAACCGCTGCCACATGCAGGATCGTATACCTTATTGACCTTTGTTTTTCCGACAGTTCCGAGCCTCGTGAGCAGGATGGAAACGTCAGCAGGCGTAAAGAATTCACCTCCTGATTTTCCGGCATTTGACGCATACATGCTCATCAGATACTCGTAGGCATCACCGAAAGCGTCAATGTCGTGTTCCTGCACTGATCCGAGCTTCATCAGAGAGACGCCGCTTAAAAGCTTTACAAGCCTCTCATTTCTCTTGGCAACCGTGCTGCCAAGCTTGTTGCTGTTGACATCAAAGTCATCGAACAGGCCTGCGAAGTCTTTTTCAGATGGGCTTCCCTTTGCTGAATCTTCAATATTACGGAACACCTTCTCCAGTGTTTCATTCAGGTTCTCATCATCCTTGGCTCTTGCGGTCACATTTGCAAAAAGCTCACTTGGCAGAATGAAGAAACCTTTTTCCTGAACAAGTCCCTCGCGAGCGGTCTCTGCTTCCTCATCCGGCATAGTGGCATAATCAAAATCGGTATTACCAGCTTCGTGCTCACCCTTATTGATATATTCTGTTAGATTTTCTGAGATGTACCTGTAGAACATTGTACCGAGAACATAATTTTTAAAGTCCCATCCGTCTACAGCGCCTCTCAGTTCGTCCGCGATCGCCCAGATAGCACGGTGCAGCTCTTCTCTTTCTCTTTCCTTCTTGCTGTCAGTTGCCATTTTGATATATTCCTCCGTATTTACTATTTATCCGCATCCGCACTTTTTCCACTCTCAACCCAGGCATCTACTTCAGATAAGCGGAACTTATACTGGCGTCCAACCTTATGATATGGAATGGTTTCTTTTTTGATCCATAACCGTATGGTATCTTTGCTAACGCTCAGATGCCGTGCTATCTCTTCAAGGTTGATCCAGCGTTCGACTTCATTCTCGACCTTATTGCTTGTCATGCTCATACCTCTTCATCTGAAATCATTCTCTTTCTGTTCCTCAACAATTTTCTCATAGTAGGTCTTCACTTTTTCATATATCTCAACCATCCCTGCAGTTCTAGCCATATCAATGAAACTCTCGGTTCTGTCAGCATTGGATAGCAGCAATAGCGGATCCACCTTGTATTTATATCCGAAGCTTACAGCTTTCCCCTCTTCATCTCGTATCATCTCTGGAATCGCTGATTGATATTCAGATCCATTCGAAGAATCCAAGCGCTGAATATCAACATCGATCGTTCTAATTGCGGTGTGCTGTGTCGTATCTTCCTGGCTGACATATGTTTGTGTAAAGCCTCTCAAGAAATACGTGGCCCCGTTTTCACGCTTGATTGGATCAACGTTTGCTCCTAAAACAAAACTGTTATTCAGACCGAGAATATCCAGAATCAAGGCCATCAGGATATTTCTCGGAGAGTTGGTATCCATAATACAGTCAAATTTGTCTGCACCGGTTTTTGGCATGTAGCGCTTAACCGCTGCATCGTCTATCTCGGTATAAACGCACTCCTTATATCCATAGGACAAAAAGCGCATGAAGGTTTCCTTATTATCTGTACCCTTAAAGATCTCCTTTAGAAATGGCAGTATCAGGCACACTTCTGTTTTGGCAGGCGACATATGATACAACATCCGCAGTCCATCAAGATTCCTGAAGGATTTCATCTGCCGATGCCGCAGTGCTTCACCCATTTCCTTTGTCTTCTCCGTATCCTCAAAGTAGTAATACTCTGCAAAGAAATAATCCTGAAACCCCGGATCGATATAATAAATACCTGACTCCTGCTCGTACATCATACAAGCCGTTGCACATACATCATGCTCAAATCCGGCAAGAAGAAAAATGTTTGGATTCTCCAATTCTTCCTGTTTCTTCACATCCTTGAAGTACTTTTCAAATGTCCGGTGATCAAACTCAAAGACGCCATCCATATATGACAGCGAACAAAATGCTCTGAAAACCTGAGTGAATTCTTCACTGCTTCCCACGCTGTGGAAGAAACGATCAAACGCCTCTTTTTCCTCATCATGCCCACGAATCAGCACATCGTAGAGCATTTCGTATAAAGATGATTTATCTCCGTTTAATTCTTTCAGTTTTTCACAATTGCTGACGATAACCGTTAGCAGCATCGGATTTGTCGCGACAAAACCATCTCTCCTCAGATATCCTGTTCCTGGCTCGAAGAATGACATGACTGTTTTCTTTTCATCTGCGTCCTGTTTGCGCAGCAACAGTTTGTCAAGAAGCTGGTCCACCTGATCCTCATTCAATGGATGTAGATACAGTCTGACAAACCCTCTGATTCCTTCTATCGCAGAACATTGTCGTGATGTAATAATCACTTGCACATTCGGGTATCGATGCGTAAGCTCTGCGAGTTTTTTTTGAAAGAACTTAACCTCACCAGGATCAAGCTCATCCAGCCCATCAAAAAGTATCTGAGCCTGTCCTCGCTCAAGAACTTCTTTCGCGGAATTCTCCGTAAAGGAATCGTCGTACTCCCTTACTGTATCGACGATAAACGGTAGGAAACCATCGTATCTTGAAGAAAAGTTCCTTAATTCTGCCATTATTGGAAGCCGCCCCGTTTCATCGCTGTTCTCTGCAGCTTCAATAAAGAGATGCTGAAGCATGAGTGTCTTCCCATAGCCGCATCCACCGATCAGGATAATTTTCAGAACTTCGCCTCGTCTGTCATAGGTTCGAAGCTTCTCCAGAGTGGCGTTTTCAATATAGTTTCCCATTATACGATTAGGAAAAACTGCTGCTGATGTGCCTATGTTATTGCAAACAAATACATCGCTTAACAAGCATTCATCCTCGCCCGGAAGCCTGACCCATTTATACCGGTTCTCAGCTCCACGAAGGTATGTTTTAAATCCCACGGGCTCTGGCGACTTTTTATATTCTGCCGGGACAATATTATCTGCGGTTCCATATCCATTAACAATTGCAGCAAATTGAACCGCAACCGCTGCTGAGAACATTTTTCGATCAGGCACTTCCGCAATCTCAAATGTAATGCCAAAGCTTTGCATTATTTCCTTCAGATTCTTGGTATTTAAAACAGCAAGAAGTTGCTTTGCCAGATTATCCTCACTCAGATGCTTTGAAGCCTCTCCCCAGACTGAGCTGTCTGGCTTTCTCGAGCCAGTTACCCACTTTTCATAACTGCTGTCTGAAGGACAGATAATATTTTCGTCATAGTCTTCATCTAATCCATTTTCAAAGAAGAAGAAAGCAATTTTCTTCTTTGATTTATATCCATCAAGCCCACCACCTTTGTCAGGCAGATAGAACTTCTGCAAAAACTCACTGTACTCCACTTTATTGGCGTCCCCTCGTAAAAATTTGCTGTGTCCGCATCTGTCCGAACAATGTCCGCACTCGTGCGAATAATGTCTGCCTCTGTGTCAGCGATATAAAAACCCGTCAAATCTATACTGATATCAGATGGTTGAAAGAGCTCCTGACCACTTAAAACGGCTAGCTGATATGAGTAATTCATAGTTATTCATACTTATTATATGACATTTAAGGATGCGTTACAACAGTTTGATAAATATTTGTCAATTTGTCATAGGGACGTATCGAGATCGAAAAGCTCTACCCCCCCATCAAAACTAATCAGAAATGTCCGTATTATGAGGGTTTTCACGACCATGACCTGGATATGTCGTTAAACTGTCCGCTCTTCACAGGTGTTCCCCTTGGTGCACAAAGGTGGCTCACGCGACTGTGATGGTCACATTTGAAATGAGAGATCAACCTACGAATGGCCGTTGATCTCTTACTTCAGGAAGTAAAGCATCACCAGGCAATGACCTCTGATCAAGGCTGACCCGAACGCTTGGTGATGCACCTACAAACGAGGACATTGCTCATAGGGTAAGCAAGCCTCCATGACAAAAGGAGACAAGAGCATGTCAAACGAAGACTGGATTATCAATCTGGAAAACACAGCAGACGAGGTCGCCGGTATCTGCGGAAGCGAAGTTGTTCGCTTCATTCTCAGGGAGCACGGTGCAAGAAGCATCTATGACCTGAACCCGGGCGACTACGAGGAAGTATTCTCTGAGCTTTACGCCTACATCGAGAACTACGGCTGACAACTAAATATGGAAAGTCCTTCGGCTTCATCGCACAGCTAACGATCAAGCCAAGGCAAGGTAATCCCCTGCTCCACTCGGTGCGCCCTACCGCGGATAGACGAGTGCATCTCCGAATGGAGCAGGCAGCAAGGCAAATTTGGTTCAGCTTCATGCACAGCTGGCCGCCGATTAGAAACGGGGTAACCCGCTTAGGTGGCCTGAATGAAGGAAAAATTGAATCTGTCATCACGGACTCCCCGTTTCGGAAAGAAACGAGGACTCCAAAATGGCAATCAACGTCAAAGCAGTTAAGTTTTATGACAACGGTAGAATTTATGCAACAGTAGAAATTAAGACCTATGAGGATGGGCGAGTTGAAATCGTACCTCCTGACGGATACCGGATGTATCCGATGGATATTGAGACTGCTGACACCTCAGCACATGGGTATGCTTCAGAACTTATCCGCATGTGGTGGAAAGGCAGTCGTCAGTACAAATGCTACATGGTACCCGTCCCTGAGGAACTGTTCAAAGTGATGATGCGGCCTGACTGGTCGGAGGATAAGCGTAATCTCCGTTCACACAAGTGCCGTGTTGAAGGCGCTCATGGAACACCGATCATCTGCCGCAAAGCATCTTGCGTCGGATGCCCGAACGCCGGAAAAGATATGGAGACTAATCAGACGTCCTATATCGAAGACCTGAAGAAGAACAGCAGCTGGGAGCCTTCCACTGAAGACACAACAAGTGCTGTCGCTATGGATCACATTAATCACGAGGAACTCATTGACTTTCTTGCAAAGTATCAGAAAAAGCTGGCTAAAATCAAGCTTCTGGAGGAAGCAGGCTATAGCGTGAAGGAAATCCATAAAATACTGGATCTTTCCATCAACACGATCTATACAGATCGGAAGCGGATAAAGAAGCTGGAAAACGAATTCTTCAAAGAGGATTAAGATCACAGGAGGCGGTGCTGATGACGATTCTGCACCGCCTCCTTTTCTATTCCTGTTCAAATAGCGTTCCCACAGTCTCGACCTCTGAAAAATAGCCTTTTCACAGTCACAACCTACCCAAAATAGCAAAGCCACAGTCTCGCCCGCCAAAAATTCATCAAAATAGCCTTCCCACAGTCACGACAGAGCGATATTCACATTTTCCCGGACAGAAAAAGCGGCACCGGCCTCTCTTTTCAGAAAGACGGGTGCCGCAGAAATGGCTTAAACACGGGCTTTATAGCCACTTTTTCAATTTGTCCTAGTTAGCAGAGCGACTGTCTCGACGTGAACAGTCTCGCTGAACTGATCATACGGCTGCACGTATTCTATCCGAAATCCGTTCTCCGACAGAAATTTCAAATCCCTTGCAAGTGTTGCCGGATCACAGCTTACATATACGATCCGCTCCGGTTTCATGCGCACAAGCGTCTCCAGGAGTTTTGCATCGCAGCCCTTCCTCGGTGGATCCACGACTGCGATATCCGCACGGATTCCCTGGTTTTCGAGCCGGGGCACAACCTCTTCCGCCTTACCGACATAAAATTCGGCGTTCTCAATCCCGTTGAGCAGAGCATTTCTTTTTGCGTCCTCAATCGCTCTCGGCACGATTTCCACTCCGATAACCTGTCTGGCATTCCGGGCCAGAAAAAGAGATATGGTTCCAATTCCGCAGTACAGATCCATGACTGTTTCATTTCCATGAAGGTCTGCCAGCTCCAGCACCTTCTCATAGATGCGCTGTGTCTGAACCGGATTCACCTGGTAGAAAGACGCGGGAGAGATCTGATACCGTACGCTTATTCCGAATCTCTCGGATTTCAAAATATCTGTGATATATTCCTGGCCCCAGACCGGCTTCACCGGACCATTCATTATGACATTTGTCCTTTTGGTGTTGCTGCTGAAGGTCAGTCCGGTCATTCCGGGAATTTTTTCCAGACGTGTTACAAGATCTTGACTGGCTGTTATCCTGTCGCCATTGATTATCAGGCACACAATGATTTCGCCGGTTGCGAATCCCTTCCGGATCAGGATATGACGAATCAGTCCCTTTCCGGTTTCTTCGTCATATGCCGGAATGCGGTTATCCTTCATCCAGCTGAGAATCGCGTTCAGAATCTCCCGGTTCTCTGAACAGCCCAGCAGACAGTCCGGACTTGGAATGATGGTATGGGTTCTTCCGGCAAAAAAACCCGCTATCGGTTTGCCGTCGCGGTCTGTGCCGACCGGAAACTGTGCCTTGTTCCGATAGCGGAACGGAGATTCCATTGCTATGATTTTCTGGATTTCAAGGTTTTCAAAGCCACCGATTCTTTTCAGATCATTCCGTACCTTATTCTCTTTCATTGCCAGCTGTGCCGGATATGACATCATCTGCAGCTGACATCCCCCGCATCGAAGCGCTACAGGGCACGGGGGCTCAACTCTGTCGGGAGAGGCCTTCAGCACATGTTCAAGCCTGCCGTAACCGTAAGACTTTTTTGCCTTGATGATTCTGACTTTTGCCCGGTCTCCCGGTACGGTGTCCTTGACAAACAGGGTATACCCGTCCTCTGTCCGCCCGATTCCCGCACCGTCTTGCCCGATGTCGATAATATCCGCCGTTACGGTTTCATTTTTCCTGTATCCCATACTTCCTTCCGATTTCTGATGTAATCCCACATGTATCTCCCGACCCGTTCTTCTTTCAGCTCACCAGGGTCTTCGACTCTGTCCGGATGTCAGCCTGCCCGGATCACTGACTCTTCCCGGATGTCAACCTGCCCGTGTCAATGATTCTTCCGGATGTCGGCCTGTCTGGGTCACTGACTCTTCCCGGATGTCAGCCCGTCTTCATCTCCTGTTCTGCCTCTTATTTCAGCTCGTCCAGATCTCCTGTCCTGCGGATATTGGATTCGAATACACGGTTGTATCCTAACCACTCATCCATCGGCTTCTGGGCATTGGACTTGAAGAGCTCGGTCATGGTCTCCAGTCTCGCATCCGCGTTATCTGCCAGGTTCAGCGCAAGCGCCTCAGCAAGTGCCGGTTTTTTCGGAGAACCATACTCATACTCTCCATGATGAGCCAGGATGCAGTGCTTCAGGTCCGACTCCAGCTTCGCGGGGAATCCCGGAATTGTTCTGGCCGTGTCGTGAATCATCTCCGCTCCGATCATGATATGTCCGAGAAGCTGACCGTCATCGGTGTAGTCATTCTGCGGGAACGAGGAAATCTCCACCGTTTTTCCGATATCGTGACAGATTGCGGCCGTGAGCAGCAGATCGGAGTTCAGGATCGGATAATATTTGGTGAAGAAGTAGCACATGTTTGTGACGTACAGCGTGTGCTGCAAAAGTCCGCCGACAAAGGCGTGATGAATTGTCTTCGCCGCAGACGCGCTCTTGAAGCGTCTGATAAATTCCGGATCGTCGACAAAGTAATGATTCAGAAGCTGGTGCAGATAGGGATTCTTTACCTTGTTGATGAAGTTCAGGAGCGCGCCGAACATCTCATCGATATTCTTGTCGCTCGTTGGAAGATAATCGGACGGCTTGTACTCCCCTTCCTTCGCGACGCGAACTCTTTTCAGAGAAACCTGAAGGGATCCGTTGTATCTCGATACATCGCCGATGATGTCCACATAATCCAGCGCGTTAAAATCGTCGATGCCCGGTGAATCCGGGTCCCAGATCTTACCGTCAACCGTTCCGGTCTTGTCCATCAGTATCACGTTGTCATAGTTTTTGCCGTTTTTCGTTGTCGCGGAGGTCCTGGATTTTACCAGATAGATTCCGCTGATTTTCATTCCTTCATTCAGTTCCTGAATATATAGCATAAAAGCCTGTCCTTCCCGTTATTTCTCTCCCAGTGTGACGCTGAATGTAACCTGTGCGTATCCTTCAGCCCCTTGTCTCATGGCAGTGACTGTAATTACGTTATCTGCCTTCAGCTTTAGCAGAACGTTCTCCAGATCCTGAACTGTCCTGATCTTTTTCCCGGATATATCTGTGATGACATCATATTCCTTGAAACCCGCAAGCATCGCCGGTGAATCCTGTGTTACCTCAGTAACCAGAAGACCGACCGGGATCCCCGTGGTCTGCGACAGACTTTCGGTTACCTCTCTTCCTTTGATGCCCAGATACGCGGTCGTCTCATTGTTCGACAGTCTCTGAATCAGGGCCTTGATCCCGGAGATGGCATAGGCGGTGATCGTAGTGCCTTCGTCACCGATGTTCTGTGGAATCAGTCCGATGATTTCACCTTTCATATTCACAAGGATTCCGCTCGTGGAGCTGCTTCCTTCCATATCTGTCGTCAGGATGCTGTATTCGGAATCCACGGCAGATATCTTGTTCGAGACCGAGGTTACTATCCCGTTTGCAACGATATCACTATAGCCCATCAGGTTTCCGAGCGCAAGTACCGGATCGCCCTGGTGAACGGAATAGGAATTTCCGAGAGGAGCAACCGCAAGCTCGCTTTTCGCAGTCTCGCTTATGTCCGACGGAGCGACTGTCAGTACGGCCAGACCCGTATCGGAATCCGACTTTCTGAGTGCAGCCTGAACCATTGAGTTGTCGCTGAATTTGACCATGATATTCTCAGAGCCTTCTACCGCACTGCTCTCAGTCAGGATGTAATCGTTGTCCTCTGTCTCGGCGATCAGTATGCCGGCTACCTGCTGCTGTGTCTGATAGTCCTCATTGAAATAATCGAGCTGACTGGTGACACCGATGACTTCTACAAGCGATCGTTTTGCCTCATCCGCAGTCTTCAGCATGTCCTGATAGAGCTGCTGATATTCTTCCAGCGTGATCCCATTCGATCCGGCCGCACTCTCTGTCCCGTTTGCGTTCGAATCCTCCGCAGCCGCCTGTCCGGAACCGGATTCTGAAGCAGACTCATTTCCGGATACAGAAACTGTCGCAGCCGAGGTGGAGACAGAATCTGTCGGGGAGAGATACTGTGCCGTTCCTTCTGATCCAGATGTGGTGGTTTCGGAAGCGGATGAGAGCGCAGTATTCTCCGATGACGATGAAACGGACGCCTGTGCTTCCGGGGCGGAATCCTCCGGTATGGTTATTTTCTCCTTGTCTGCCTCGAAGGCTCGTCTTGCCGCAGGGTATATGCCAGCGTGTACAAATGCAGAAATCGCGCCGATTGCCACTCCGATTCCGATCACGGAGAGTACACGTATGACCTGTGCTTTATGGCTTCTGGGTTTTTTGCGGATCACCTGATTAATGAACTGGTAGTTATTCTTCGTTTCTGAATCGGTTTTCTCTGCGGAAGTCTCAGCAGAAGACGGGCCGCGCATTTCAGCGGAATCGGATTTTTCCCTTTCTTCGGCCGATTCCGGATTTGTCTTGAATGTATCGTCCTTCATAAGATTTCTCCATAGGGCGCGGGCATTCTTCCGCCGTGCGCTCATAAGAAAAACGGTTATCCGCTGCCCGGGTGTCAGCTTCCTCTGCGGTCAGCGGCCATTGGAATCTCGATATAACGATGTAACTATAGCAAAGACATATGAACATTTTATGAATGTCCTGCGGTTTCTGACGGTATTTTTGACTCAGACGGTTTCGAAAATCTGATTTTTAGAGTATGATAAGTAATGGTATGGCTTTGCCTGTTTATGCATTGCTTCAAAGAACACACGACAGTTGTAAATGTATAATCACCAGATTTGGCAATAATGAATGGTGTCTAAAAACGAGATAAAACACGCTGCGCGAGTTTTATCTCGCTATCGCGACGCTCGCCGCACACGAATACTTCGCATTCGGCTGCGGCTCACTGTTCGCGTAAATAAAAAATACAAGAACACGATTTAGATACAGACATACATCCGATACTGGCATGACTCATATTGTGGCATAACTCAGATAATGGCATACATCAGACAAAATATATAAGGATTTATTAAGATACAAGGATACAAGATCGATGAACGAACGAGCACTACGAGTACTGGAATACGATAAAATACGAACGAAGCTGGCTTCTCACGCCACGAGCGGACCCGGACGCAGGAAATGCATGGAGCTGGAGCCGTCCCCGGACATCAATGAAATCAAACGGATGCAGCAGGAAACCACGGATGCGGTGAGCCGTCTGTTCCGCAAGGGGAGCATTTCCTTCGGAAATACCAAAAATATCGGTCCTTCTCTGAAGCGTCTCGATGTCGGGAGTGCGCTCTCGATGACGGAGCTTTTAAATATAGCGGGTCTTCTGGAAAATGCCGCCAGGGTAAAGGCCTACGGGCGGCATGAGAATAATGAGACAGAAGGAGATTCTCTGGATGCGATTTTCGATCTCCTTGAACCCCTGACTCCGCTCTCCACTGAGATCCGCAGATGCATTCTCTCCGAGGATGAGGTTGCGGATGACGCAAGCCCCGCCTTGAAAAACATCCGCCGCCAGATTCAGGTCTGCGGTGACAGAATCCACTCCACCCTGAATCAAATGATGAATGGACCGCTCAGGGCCTCACTCCAGGACGCCGTGATCACGATGCGTGACGGGAGATACTGTCTCCCGGTTAAAGCCGAGAACCGCGGAAGTGTCCCGGGAATGGTCCATGATCAGTCATCCACCGGTGCGACGCTCTTCATAGAGCCGATGGCTGTTGTCAAGCTCAACAATGATATTCGTGAACTTGAGATCAAGGAGAAGAAGGAAATCGAGGTTATTCTGGCGAATCTGAGCAATGAGGCGGCAGGGCATATCGAGGATCTCGAATATGACATGCAGAACATGACCGAGCTTGACTTTATTTTCGCAAGAGGCGCACTTTCTCTGGAAATGAACGCCTCTCAGCCTCTTCTGAACACGGAGGGAAGGATTTCCCTTCGCAAGGCGAGACATCCTTTGATCGAGAAGCACCGCGTCGTTCCGATCGATATTCGTCTCGGTACTGACTTTGATCTTCTGATCGTGACTGGTCCGAACACAGGAGGAAAGACTGTATCGCTGAAAACAGTGGGGCTGCTTACCCTGATGGGACAGTCCGGTCTGCACATACCAGCCCTGGACCGCTCCGAGCTTGCTGTTTTTTCCGAGGTCTATGCGGATATCGGTGACGAGCAGAGCATCGAGCAGTCGCTGTCGACCTTCAGTTCTCACATGACGAATATCGTGAGCTTTCTGGACAAAGCGGACCGGAATTCGCTCGTGCTCTTTGACGAACTCGGTGCAGGAACGGATCCGACCGAGGGAGCGGCGCTTGCGATCGCGATCCTCTCCTATCTTCACGGCAAGGGGATCCGAACCATGGCGACGACGCATTACAGCGAGCTGAAGATCTTTGCGCTCAGCACACCGGGTGTTGAGAATGCTTCCTGCGAGTTCAATGTGGAAACACTCAGGCCGACCTATCGCCTCCTGATCGGTGTTCCGGGTAAATCAAACGCCTTTGCGATTTCCCGGAAGCTTGGTCTTCCTGACTACATCATTGACAGTGCAAAGCAGCAGATCAGTGAACAGGATGAATCCTTTGAGGATGTTCTCACTTCTCTGGAACAGAATCGTATCCAGATGGAGAATGACCGGCGTGCCATTCAGTACGAAAAGGAACAGCTGGCCAAAAGGGAAAAAGAGCTCGAGAACAGAGTCCGGAACCTTGAGCAGCAGAAGGAAAAAATCATCCGGAAGGCGAACGAGGACGCGCACAGTATTCTTCAGGAAGCGAAGGACTACGCCGACCAGACAATGAAGGATTTCCGCAGATTCGGCAAGAACGCTATCAATTCCGGAGAGATGGAACGGAAACGAAATGCTCTCCGAAAACAGATGAACAAGACGGAAAGCAAGCTTGCGTTGAAACCCGCGGAACGTCCGAAGAAAGAGCTGAAGCCATCGGATCTGCAGCTGGGAGATTCTGTTCACGTTCTCAGTCTGAACCTGAACGGAACGGTCAGTTCTCATCCGGACAGCAAGGGATACCTCTTCGTCCGCTGCGGCATCATACGCACAAAGGTTCACATCAGCGATCTCGAGCTCGTGGACGAACCGGTCATCACTTCGAAGCAACTTTCCCGCACCAGCACCGGAAAGGTAAGAATGGCGAAGGCCATGTCTGTTTCCCCGGAAATCAATGTTCTCGGAAAGACTGTGGACGAAGCGGTCGCAGAGCTCGATAAGTATCTGGATGACGCTTACATCGCACATTTAAACAGCGTACGAATTATCCACGGGAAGGGTACCGGAAAGCTCAGAAAAGGCATTCACGATTATCTCCGCAGACAAAAGCATGTGGAGAGCTATCACCTGGCAGAGTACGGAGAGGGTGATGCCGGTGTTACCATCGTAAATTTCAAGAAATAAGGAATCCGGAAGGAGGCCGGTTATGGCGGCAAAGCAGAAAATTCTCATCGTTGACGATGATAATAATATAGCGGAACTGATTTCCCTTTATCTGACGAAGGAATGTTTTGAATGCAAAATTGTAAATGACGGAGAGGCAGCCCTGAAGGCTTTTCCGAGATTCCGTCCCGACCTGATTCTTCTGGATCTGATGCTCCCCGGGATGGACGGATATGAGGTCTGCCGGGAGATCCGCCACAAATCGAAGGTACCGATCATCATGCTCTCCGCGAAGGGTGAGGTTTTCGATAAGGTTCTTGGCCTTGAGCTCGGGGCGGATGATTATATCATCAAGCCGTTTGATTCCAAGGAGCTTGTCGCACGGGTAAAGGCCGTTCTCCGTCGTTTTCAGAACACTGCTGCCCTCCCAACGGAGGAACCGGAAACCGTCGCGCAGCCGGCGAAGGCAGTGGAATATCCGGATCTCATTATCAACCTGACCAACTACTCTGTGACGTATCGCGGAGAAAACATTGAGATGCCGCCGAAGGAACTGGAGCTTCTGTATTTTCTTGCCTCCTCACCGAATCAGGTATTCACCAGAGAACAGCTTCTCGACAATATCTGGGGCTATGAATACATCGGTGATACGAGGACGGTCGACGTCCATATCAAGAGGCTTCGGGAGAAGATCAACGGAAATCCAAACTGGACGATCTCCACCGTCTGGGGAATCGGATACAAGTTTGAAGTATTGAAGAAGTAAAGATTGAAAGAATTGAAAAGGAATCATGCGCAGTCATAAAATCATCCATAAATTCATCCTCCTCTATCTTGTCATCGGCCTTGCGATCTTTATCTTCCTCTCCACGGCGGGCTCGGCGATGATTCAGAAAAAGGTGCTGAATGAAGAAAGCCTGAATCTGTATGAAGAAGCGTCCAATATTGCTCAGGACCGTTCGATTCTTACTTACTCCCGTTCTGCAACAGATGAAATCTCCGAACCCTCGTCCGATACCGAGACGCAGACTCTCTATGACAGCCTTTCCAGGCTCTCGCTCTATCAGAGTTGTCAGATCTGGCTGATCAGCCCAAAGGGCAAGGTCTACATGAATACAAGCGAACCGCTGAATACCTATGTTCCCGTGACACTGGACGGATTTGATCCGGTTGCGCTTGGCTCAAACTATTACAGCATCGGAACCTTCTTCCACTATTTTGACACCGATTATCTCAGTGTGATGATTCCGATTACCTCTAATCTGAATATCCGCGGATATGTCGCTGTTCATATGGATATGAAGAAAATTATCTCACTGAAGGAGGGTATTCTCGCAAGAGTGCATGTCATGACAGGAGTCATCTACTGTGCCTTTCTGTCTGTACTTGTGCTCCTCTATTTTTCCGTACTTCGTCCGCTCAAGAAGATCACCATCGGCACGGAAAAATTTGCGGAAGGTGACATGAAGTATAATATCCGGGTGAAATCACAGGATGAAATGGGCCATCTCGCGGCATCTCTGAATGTGATGTCCGATGAAATCAGCAAAAGCGATGAATATGAGAAGCAGTTCATTGCGAATGTATCCCACGATTTTCGTTCTCCTCTTACTTCGATCAAGGGATTCGTCGAGGCGATCCTGGATGGCACCATACCCGCAGAGATGCAGGAGCGCTATCTGCGCATTGTTCTGAATGAGACCGAACGCCTGACAAAGCTTACAAACGGCATCCTGACACTGAACAGCATGGACCAGAAAAAAAATCTGCTTCACATCAGCGTTTTTGATCTCAATGAAGTGATACGAAATACAGCTGCCTCTTTTGAGGGAATCTGCACGCCAAGGCAGATTTCCTTCCAGATCACACTGACCGGAGAAAGGCTTCCCGTTCTGGCGGATCAGGAGAAAATCCAGCAGGTTCTCTACAACCTGATTGACAATGCGATAAAATTCAGCCGGGACGGCTCTGTCATCGAACTGGAAAGTGATATCCGGCACGACAAGGTGTTCTGCACGGTCCGTGACCACGGCGCCGGCATACCAAGAGCATCCCTGAACAAGATATGGGATCGTTTTTACAAGAGCGACGCGTCAAGAGGACGCGAGAGAAAGGGAAACGGACTCGGTCTGTCGATCGTAAAGGAAATTATCAATCAGCACAAACAAACGATTACCGTGATCAGCACAGAGGGAGTCGGGACAGAATTTATTTTCTCGCTGAAGCCGGCTCCTGAAGATCTGACGGAGACATCGACCATCGCGCAGGCGTCACAGCAGCACGATGAATTCTGATCCGGTTTCCGAAAAATTGCCCGGGATTCCGCGACAGTCTTCCGTTCACTCAGCAAACCGCCATTATACGGTTTGTGGTGCCCTGCCTGCATTTGTGGTGCCCCGCTTGCGGGGCATAAGTGTCTCTTAACATAGTCAGCAAAGCATCTGAAAATAAAGCCCGCTGCCTCGCTGCTTCACCGCTCTCGCATCTGCTGCATGCAACCGGCTTCTTCGGTCCGCAGATAGTCGGGCGGATCTGCCACATCAGACTCTCCAGGTATAGTTTCGCAGCTGTCCCTCTTCCAGCATTCCCTCAAAGTTATGCTGTCGGAGTGCCTCATAGAGAACGATTGACACAGAGTTCGCGAGATTCAGAGAACGGATCGTGTCCAGCATCGGAATACGGATTGTCGTTGCCTGATTATCGTACAGAATCTCCTCCGGGATGCCCGCGCTTTCCTTCCCGAACATTATGTAGCACTCGTCTTCAAAGGATACGTCTGTATAGCAGCGCGGTCCCTTCGTGGAAGCGAAATAGATTATTGCGCCGGGATGCTGTCCGATGAAGTCCTCATAGTCAAGGTATCTGGTGACATCCAGACTGCTCCAGTAATCCATTCCCGCCCTTTTCACAGATTTCTCCGACAAGTGGAACCCAAGCGGCTCTATCAGGTGAAGGCTTGCCCCCGTGGCGGCACAGGTGCGGCCGATGTTTCCGGTGTTCGAAGGGATCTCCGGTTCATGAAGTACAATATTGAAATGTGCCATAGGTTTCTCCGTTTTTTCTGATTATCTCTGATTATCTTTGATCAGCAGTCTTTCCCTCGCTACAATTTGTATATCTCATCCTGCTGCGGCTTTCTTTGGTCAGCACTCTTTCCCTCGCCACAATTTGTATATCTCATCCTGCTGCGGCTTGTCCAGATAACGGATCTCTCCCTGGTTATGCAGGATTCTGTCTCTTCCGGATGTGGTTCTTCCGATGACTTTTGCGGGAATTCCGGCATTTACAAGTTCTTCCGTCAATGCGTCTCCCCTCCCGGTAAGAACCAGAAGAGAACCTTCCGAATAAATCTGGTATGGATTCAGATTAAAAAACTCACAGATTTCCACACTTTCCTGCCGGATCGGTATCTCCCGCAGATTGATCTCCAGTCCTGCGCCCTCGGCTTCCGCAAGCTCCCAGAGTGCGCCGAACACTCCTCCCTCCGATATATCATGCATCCGTACCGTCTCGCGGTCTGCCCCTGCAATTTCAGCCTCCGGGACGACAGAGAGATCCTCTCTGAATTTTTTCGCGGCCTCGATGATATCTCCGGTAAATCTTCCGGAAAGTATCTTCTCCCGTTCTGAAGCAAGCAGCATGGCGGCCGCGATTCCTGCCGATTTTGTCATAACGATGTCGAAGCTGCGCTTCTCATTACAGGATTTCTCCGAACATCTCTCCTTCGCAGCAGACCAATCCGCCTTTGTATGTGCATCGGATCCGTCCCTGTTGCCGGACGATACGCACGGAAATGCGGAACAGATCTGACTGTCCAAAGGCACACCGATTCCCGTCACGGCAATGATCTCGCTTCTCACGGACCGGCTGACCGTTGTATGACCGCCGGCGATACTTACACCAAGATTTTCAGCCGTCTGTTCCGCCGCCCGCAGGATTTTCTTCAGGACAGCTTCCCCGGTATCTTCTGTGAGAATGAGGTTCAGAATCACCGCACGACCCGCCGCTCCCGCAGCGGCGAGATTGTTTATCGCCGCATGGATCGCAAGGATTGTCCGGATCACCGGATCCGCATCAAGATCAAGAGAAACCGACGGCGAGATCACTGTACTCTCTCCCGTTCTCAGGATCGCGGCGTCTCCTCCCTCATACGGTCCGGCTGTCAGATCAGATCCGCTGTGGCGGATCTCCTTGAGAACAGACCGGTTGAGTACCGCTTCTGAAATTTTTCCAACTCTCATATTATCGCCTCAAAATTTCTGTACCCGATGCTTTCGATTCCTGTAACGAGTCTGACCGGCCAATTTCCTGGACTGCTGCTCTCTAACCGGACATTTCCGGCACTGCCGCTGTCTGCTTTCTGATCGGTCATTTCCGGTACTGTCACTGTTTTAACGACCATTGGTGACACGGCCACAGTCCGGATTCTGTCACTTCTCCGGATACTGTAGGAATGAAGGTACATTGTTCAATTCTCGATCACATCACTCTCAACAATCGAACCATTGCCGACCGCTGACTGTATCGTTGCCAGATCACCTGTCGCGATGGCTGCCTGAATCGCCTGCAGCGTCTCACTGTCAGCGTTTTCTGTACCGATTGTATAGGTGAACGGCATCATCGAATAGCTGCTGCGATTTACCAGTTCTTCCGAATCAAGCTGCCCGTTGATGTAGATTTCCTTGTAGAGCTCGGCCTCGACGCCCTGTATACCTCCGGATACCGTAATGCTTCCGTACGGTTCGGAGCTGTCGGTCTCGTATTCCGTCTCCACATCCGTCGTGCTGATCGTCCTGCTCTCGAAAGATATCGTCCGGTCAGCATCTCTCGTCTCCTGACCGTAAATATTGAAGGTCAGATAGCCGTTTTTTGTCACCGCCTGTATATAGATCGGTGCGGATGTATTATTCTCAAAACGGAAGTCCATCAGTCCCTCGGAAATCGACGCATCCAATCCTGGTTCGATATATGATACCAGATAGGAGTGGTTGTGCCGTTCCGTCACCTTGAGCTCAGCTGCCAGAACCGCGTCGTAGAGCGTCGTCGTTGTCTGACACACTCCTCCTCCATAAGACTCTACAACTTTGCCGTTTTCATAGGTATCACCCGGCAGGAATCCATATTCCTTTGTGGTAGGACCGATGACCTTCTCCGCGGAAAACTCTTCGCCCGGATACAATACTGTTCCGTTGATATGCTCCGCAGCAAGCCTTACATTGGTATCATGATTTGTATCCCCGGTCTGATAACCAGTCGTAGCACTTCCCAGAAGATCTGTAATCTTTGAAAGCTCTGAGGACTTGTCCGCATATTCGGTTGTGCTGTACTCCAGTGTAATGCCTCCCTCACCGCCGTGCCAGTCGCTGGCAAAATAGTCCATGATTTTCTGAACCGATGCCTTATTGTTCAGTGCTACTCCTGCCTTCCCGGGTGTGAGCGTAAAGGTGTTGTCATCGTTTAAGACAACGCCGTTTGACTGCGGGCTGCAGTTCAGTGCATTGGCATTTTTCGCGAGCACCGTGCTGACATCAGACCGGGACACCGCAAAATCCATGTCGAGAACAATCGGTCCGCCCTTTTCAAGCTGCCTCTCCGCCAGAAAACGTTTGAAGATGTTGCCCTTTTTACCGATCGACAATGCCTCATCGACGACATCTTTATTCGTATATGTAAGCCCGAGCGCTCCGGCCGTTGTCCGCACCTGATTGTCTCCTGCGTGCAGAACAATGACATCATCCGAGAGCTCCTTCAGCCTTGTCTCGACAGCCTTTTCCATCTGACTTCGCGTCATATTTGTCACATTGATGTTGTCGATATAGATTCCGTATTTCTTCTGATTGCCATTTCCGGAATTGTCATTTCCGGAAGAAACGGACCGGATTGCTGTTCCCGGGGAGGAAGATGTCACCGCCTCTGTTCCCTGCAGATTTTCGGCCGAAGACGAAGAAACGGCCACCGCATTTAAGGTGTCCGCTCCCGTCTCCCCCGTATTGTCTGTATTCTCCGCAGCCATCGCCGGGAGAACAAGTGTGACAATCATCAGAAGTGCCAGAATGATGGCGATCACGCCGGCAATCAGCCGGCGTTTCCGCTCCATCCTTTCCCTTCTGTCTGTTTTCTTATGATCGGTTTTTCTACTCATTCGCACACGCAGTCTTCTGAAAATGAAATGTAATTGTCTGCATCAGATGAAAAGGCAGCCGCATCAGAATTTATCCAGCTTCAGGTTAAAGATCTGTAAAACATCTTTCTTTTCGGGCATTGCGGGAATCGCGCCGCGCTTTTCCACGCAGAGGCCGGCTACAATGTTCGCAAATCTTATGAACTCTGCCGCCTGCTCCTGATCGAGATCCTCCGGTCTGATCTTGAACTCGGCAAATCTTGAGAGAAGGCCTCCCCAGAAGGAATCCCCCGCGCCTGTCGTATCGACAACCTTTCTGGTCTGAGAAGGTGCCTTTACCACAAAATTCTTCGTGCGGAGCATCGCGCCGTCCTTACCGAGAGTTACCACGACGCACTTCACTCCTTCATCCAGAAGTGCTCCGGCAGCATCATACGGATCCTCGATATCCGTGAGGAGCTTTGTCTCCTCATCAGACAGCTTCATAATATCCACATACTTCACCACGGAACGCATCTGCGCCTTGGCTTCTTCCTCGCTCTTCCACAGCGGCGCACGGTAATTCGGATCATAGGATATGATCGCTCCTGCCTTTTTTGCCTGTTCTACGGCAAAAATTGTCGCGCTCCTTGCCGGTTCATTGGTGAGTGACAGAGACCCGAAATGGAAGATCTGTGTCTGGTTGATAATGTCCATATTGACCTCGTCCGAACGGATCATGGTGTCAGCTCCGGGCTTTCTGGCGAACGAAAATTCACGGTCACCGTCATGAAGCGTCACAAACGCAAGCGTTGTGAAATAATCAGGGTCAATTCTCAGTCCCTCCGTATTGACATGATTCTCGTCCAGTGTCTTCTTGAGGAGACGTCCGTGCATATCATCTCCGACTTTTCCGATAAAGGCGGTTTTCATTCCAAGCCTGGAAGCCGCAACCAGAACATTTGCCGGAGCTCCTCCCGGATTCTGCTCAAATAGTGTCCTGCCTGCCTCACTGGTGCCGCAAGGCGTAAAATCAATCAGTAATTCACCCATCGCTGTAACGTCGTACATAATATTCTCTCCTCTCGATTTCTTGATTGTGAAACAACATTTATACGAGACACTGCACAATAAAACTTATTGAATAGAATCCATGAATAACAGTCTGGTGCGCATCGCTCATGGACAAGCCTGTGCTCTGTCGCTATGCTTTTTAATAATAGCATAACATAAAAAGGAAAGCACGCATAGACAATTTCGTGATTCGCATTCTCGTGCCGCTGACGCGTCACTTCATCCTCATACCTGCAGCCTTCGAAATTCGCATAACGTCTCTTACATACGCTTCACGACAAGCGGCCTGTCTGCGTTTTCGAAATTTATTGGACACATACTGTATAAGCTACGGATTGCTCCGTGCTTCGCACTCCCGTAATCCTACAGGTGACCGACTTCGTCGGTCTGTCGCGGCGTTCGCCCCACCGCTTCACACTTTGTGTGAGCGGATGCGGCTCACTGTCCGCGCATATTCGCACTTCCGTGCCGCTCACGCGTCACTTCGTGCTCATACCTGCAGCCTTCGAAATTCGCATAACGTCTCTTACATACGCTTCACGACAAGCGGCCTGTCTGCGTTTTCGAAATTTATTGGGCCACATACTGTATAAGTCCCCGCGTCACTTCGCTGCTTCGCAGCTTCCGTGCCGCTAACAGGTATTCGCATTCCCGCGTTGCTTCGCACCGCTCCATGCTCATACCTGTTGTCGTCGCTAATGTTCTTGCCCACTGGTGAGCAAGCTCCCCGTGGGCCAAGAACATTGCGACTGGACTTATACAGTAAAAGAGCTCCGAATCCTGTATAACAAGAATCCGAAGCTTTTGATCAGCGCGAGACGGGATTCGAACCCGCGACCCCAACCTTGGCAAGGTTGTACTCCACCCCTGAGCCACTCGCGCATTTGCTGGTTATAAATGTCAGCTCATCTCTTAAAACTGACGATATTGAGAATACAATACCTGTATCCATTTGTCAATACATAATTTAATTATTATTGTCGAAACTTTTTTGCCGTTGACATAAATATTTTTATGGTTTCCGTATCATGAGCTCATCCTTTAGGTTCTCATGATGGCGCTCAGGACGTATTGATTGTTCGGGAAGCTCTTTTGTGTGATATTCTCCAGTCGGATCAGATCTACATCCAGCCAGAGCTCTTCCGCGGCAATCATGATGTTGGCGAACATGATTCCGAAGTTTACCTCCTCCCACCGATACTTCTCCATATAATCCGCCTTATGTTTCTTTGTGAAAACATGGATCCTGTCGTCAAAAACCACAAATCTCCAGGGCTGAATATTCATCGAGGAGGGGGCATATCTCGCTGCTTCAAGGAGCTGTTTCATCCAGGAACGGGGAATTTCCTTGAACACGCATAATTCATCAAGAGGCAGTCTCTTTGCCTCTCCTTTCCTTCTGACCGGGGATTCCTTGCTTTTTCCAAAAGCCAGAATTCCAATCAGCTTCAAGCTGTCTTTCTGCTGCAGACTGCCGGGAACCGCTGTGCTTCCGACGAAGCATGCACCCAGTCCTTTACAGCACAGATACAGATTCATCTGTTCCATGAGATATCCCATATTCATCTGGCATCGCGCCGTCTCCTCCGAATAAAAGAGAATATAGTACGGTGCCTTTACCCGATGAAGCTGGCGGATATGAAAAGATTTTCTGATGTTGTCACATATCAATATATCCGTTTCAAAATCGCCAAGCAGGTTGGGCAGTTCCGCGAAATGAGAACGGATTTCATTGAGCAGGTCCTCCTCGAGCGGCTCGAATATATATTTATGAACAGATTTTCTTACAAATATTGCTTCGTACAGATTCATGCCCCATCACCCTGAACAAATAATCCGAAATATTATATGTAACATAATTGTAACATATTAATTTATAAATTCAAGGGCAGACATGATTATTTTAAATGTCAGGCAGACATCATTATTTTAAATGTCGGTCACCTGTGGAAGCTGCGAGAGTTGTCAATACCTAAGGATTGCGGGAGTGCGAAGCACTGGGCTGCCCTCAGCCCTTACAGGATACGGCGTTGTTTTCAGCATGGTGTTTTACTGCTGCAGTGCCACCACTGTCTCTATTGATCCGCTCCACGCAAACATATCCACCGGATATGCCTTACCTGCGCGGTAACCGCGTTTTCTGAAATACCGCAGATCTCTGGCAAGAGTCTCCGGGTTGCACGAGATATACACGATCCGTTCCGGCTTCATGGAGGACACGGCATCTATGAAGGTCTCGGTACTGCCCGATCTGGGAGGATCCATAAACAGCACATCCACCTTCTCCCCTGCCGCTGCCATCCTCTCCAGAAATCTTCCGGCATCATCCTGATAGAAACGAATATTCCGCACTCCATTTATCCGTGCGTTATACCTGGCGTCACGCACGGCATCTGCATTCAGCTCTACACACGTAACTTCACCTGCGCTGCCAGAGGCTGCGATTCCGATCGTCCCGATTCCGGAGTAGGCGTCAAACACTTTCTCCCTTCCTGTCAGAGCAGCCAGCTCAATCGCCTTCCTGTAGAGCACCTCTGTCTGAACCGAATTGATCTGATAAAAGGAAGACGGAGAGATCCGGAATTTCTTCCCGCAGAGGATATCCTCGATATATCCCTTCCCGTAAAGGACAATATTCCTCTCCCCGAGAACCATGCTTGTATTTTTTTCATTGAGATTCAGCACGATTGATGTAATCTCCGGATGCTCCTTCCGGAGAGCCTTTACAAAATTATTCTTCGAGGGAAAAATCGGAGATGTCACTACCAGAGTTACGAGAATCTGACCGGTTTTATGTCCGACCCGCACCATTACATGGCGGAGCAGTCCATATCCGGAATCCTCATTGTAGATGGTGATCCGGAAAGAAGGAACCAGTCTCCGGATCGTCCCGATGATGCGGTCGGCTCTCTGGTCTTCAATCAGGCATCTCTCGACCGGAACGACGCGATGTGTTCCCGCCTCATAAACTCCGGATACGATGCTCCCGTCCCTCTTTCTCTGAAATGCGGCATTTACCTTATTTCTGTAAAAATAAGGATAGGACATGCCGGCAATCTTCTCTGTCCGCGCGAGTCCCTCCAGTTCTTTTCTCACCCGGTTCTCCTTTACCTTCAGCTGCTCTTCATACGTAATATTCCGGAATTCGCAGCCTCCGCATTTCCTGTAAACCGGACATTTCAGAAATTCCTCCCCATCTGTGTGCGGTTCTGTTTTTTGGGGCTTCATCTTTGCAGCCGCTTTCTGGTCTCTCAGATATGGCTTCTGATTCTCTGGATTCCGGTCTTTCTTATTAATTTTCTGATTCTTCATAGCAGCTTCTTTCTGTGTACGATACCATCTCTGCACTTCACTTCAGGCGCAGATGACAACGCAGCCGTTTCCCGGTATTGATGATGTTTTCCGGTATTACTAAGGTTTCTCCATGCAACTGACGTTTCTCAAACGGCAGCCGGTTCACGTCTCAGAAGATGATTCCGAGCCGGTCAATCACAAGCCCCCAGAATACGCCGATGAGATAGAGCGCAATTGTGATTTTGATATTATCCTTCATATACCTGCGATCCGAGCGAAACAGGATCAGCAGACCGACGCCGGCACCGATCAACAAGCCGGTCATCATCTGACCGGAGGTCAGGATTCCCTTCAGATAGAGCTCGGTAATTGTGACGGAAGCCCCGCAGTTCGGAATCAGACCGATCAGCCCTGAAAGTGCTACACCCAGCAATGGCTCCCCGGACAGAAAGGCACCGACCCTTTCCTCTCCAATCCCCTCAATCGCAAGTCCTGCAAGAAAGGTGATGATCAGAATGAAGATCGTAATTTCTATCGTATGGCGAAAAGCCGAGAGAAAAATATTTCCCTCCTCGCAGTGACAGTTGTCCTGCTCACAGAGGTCGTGAATGTGGCGATCCTTCCGTGGATGTTTTTTCCGGTAGACCCGAAGGAATGCATCGACAATCAGGCCGGAAATCGCGCCCAGAATAATCTTTGTCCCGATGACAGATGCAATTGTCTTGATATTTACCTGCTCCGAGATGAAGATGGGAAGCATTTCGTCAGACGTTGAGAGAAAAACGGCGAGCAGCGTTCCAACGGTGATCACCCCGCCTGAGTACATGCTTGCCGCGGCTGCAGAAAATCCGCACTGCGGAATCACTCCGGTTGCCGCTCCGACAATCGGTCCGAGACGGCGCGCGCGCTGAAGCATGGATATGGTTTTCTCCTGGGCTCTCTCCTCCAGCCATTCCATCAGGAGATATGTAATATACAGAAATGGAATTAGTTTCAGTGTATCTGTCAGGGTATCTTTCAGTACATCCAGCAGCATAATATCCTCCGATGTCTACTTGACACATATCTGTTTCCATCATAAACTAGCAATGCGGTAAAACCGCCAATGAAAACGCTTATAATAAGATATGATCAGGTGATTTATGACATTTTCCAGTATGTTTTTTATACTCGGCTTCCTGCCGGCATTTTTTCTAATTTATAAAATATTTCCGAAGCAGTCAAGTAGAAACATCATACTGCTTCTTTTTTCTATGCTCTTCTATCTGTTTGGCGGCCTTCGTTTCCTGATTCTTCTGACTGTGGAGGCGTTCGTCGGATGGGCATTTGGTCTCCAGATCGAGAAGGCAGCAGGAAAAAAGAGGCTGCAGAGCAGTCTTCTGGCGGTATCGGTTCTGATTTTTCTTGCAATCCTCGGCGGCTTCAAGTACACGGGTTTTATATTCTCGAATCTAAATCAGACTCTCGGTACCGGGCTGACCGTTCCCTCTGCCGTACTTCCGCTTGGTATCTCTTTCTATACGTTCAAGCTGATTTCCTACACTGCCGATGTATATCATGAAAGAGTATACGCTCAGAAAAGCTTTCCGGTTTTTCTCACCTACGTGATCTGTTTTCACACCATTTTGCAGGGACCGATTGTCCGTTACGCTGATATGCGCAGGGAGCTTAATAACCGTATCATGGACCGCCGCACCTTTTCCGAAGGCATGTACCGATTTTCTCTTGGTCTTGCCAAGAAAACCATCCTGGCGGATCACATGGGAACGCTCGCCGATCAGATGTTTCCGGCCTCCCGGGGAATCGCGGCGGTTTCCCCAGCCTCTGCCATCCTCGGTTCGATATGCTTCACGCTTCAGATGTATCTGGATTTCTCCGCGTACTCGGACATGGCGATCGGCCTCGGCAGGGCTGTCGGATTCCACTACAAGGAGAACTTTAATTATCCCTATATTGCTGCGTCTGTGAAGGATTTCTGGCGCCGCTGGCATATATCTCTGTCTTCCTTTTTCCGGGACTACGTCTACATCCCGCTGGGAGGAAACCGCAGGGGCTTTGCCAGACAGACTTTAAATCTGCTGGCAGTATGGCTTCTCACCGGTTTGTGGCATGGCGCAGACTGGAACTTTATCCTGTGGGGGCTGTATTATTTTGTATTTATTTTTCTCGAAAACCTCATTGCCCATATCCGAAAAGGCAATGCACCGGGCAACGACGGGACCAGACATGCCGCATCGTCGATACCGGTCAGAATCCTCGGACACCTGTATACGATTCTGGTGTTCAATTTCGGATGGGTTATTTTCCGGTTCACGGATTTCAGACAGTTGAAGACAGCGCTCGCTTATTTCCTGAACTGGTCCTCCGGCTGGCAGGATGTCTCCATCCTTCTCACCGTGAAGAACAACCTGTTCATCCTGATACTCTGTGTTCTGGCATCAACCCCGCTGTTTTCCGCTCTCTCCCATCGGGCAGAGATCCGTATGCAGGAAAAACGGGTGTCCAAGAACGGCTTCTATGCTGTACGGCTTGCCTTCGCCGGTATCTGTTTTGTGCTGGCGATCTGCGCACTTGCGGGAGCAACTTATCATCCGTTCCTGTATAACCAGTTCTGAAAGGCTTGCATTCATGAACAATTGTAAGAAAAAAGGAAAAGAAAAAGATATTCATAGCTATCTCAAAAATAATATCCGCTGTCTCAGACGCTGGCAGAAGCTGTACTGCGCAGCCTTCTGCATCGGCTTCGGCGTCTTCGGTATCCTGGGTCTCAATATGGATCTTCGCCCGAAAATCTCTCTTCTGGAAAAAAGGGTCCTTGCAAAACTTCCTCAGGTTTCCTTCTCCGGCATCTGGAACGGAGATTTCTTCGATGGACTCGTGACCTGGTATTCCGACACCTACCCGACACGCGACACCATGCTGACCGTAGACTCGGAGATTGAGAACTGGTACGGAATCCGCGGCACTGCTCTGTACGGAACTGCGTCGAAGTCAGCCGCAGATGCAATCCCGGACACCTCCTCGGTAAGCCTCGCTCCCATCGTAGCGCAGAGCTCTGATGAACAGAACATCACCGGTAACCAGTCTGTTTCCTCTGATTCCGTTTTATCAACGGAAAGTCGTTCCTCTTCCGCCTCTTCCACAGACACCGGATCATCCCGGCCATCTGACACTCCCTCTACGGAGGCACAATCTACAGAGAAGGACGGAACCATTCACGAAGTACCGGACGCAGTCGGTCAGGTCTACATCACCGGAAACCGTGGATTTGATATTTACTATTTTAATCAGGAAAATGTAGATGCATACGCCTCGATGATCAACTCGGTAAAATCCCGCATCGGTCAGCAAGTGAACCTTTACGATATGATTATTCCGACCGGATTCGGCGTGGATCTCAGTGAAGACGTTCAGAAATCGCTCGGAGGATCCAGTCAGAAGGACACCATCAGCTATGCCTATGACAGGATGGATCCATCTGTAAAAAAGGTTTCTATATTTGATACCCTTGCCAGCCACAACTCCGAGTATCTGTATTTCCGGACCGACCACCACTGGACCTCCCTCGGCGCATACTATGCGTATCAGGAATTCTGCAAGGCGAAGGGCATCACTGCTCACTCTACAAGTGATCTTCAGGAGAAGGATTTCCCCGGCTTCATCGGCACTTACTATTCTTTGAGCAACCAGTCCCCCGCTCTTGGGAACAATCCCGATACCGTACAGGCATGGATACCGAACGGAACAAACGAGATGACCTACACCGATCAGAACGGAAACTCATATTCGTATCCGATTGTGGCGGATGCGAGCACCTTTTCATCAGAAAATAAATATCTCGCCTTTATTGCGGGTGATCAGCCCTATGAAGAAATTCACAATCCGGCAATTACAGACGGTTCATCCTGTCTCATTCTGAAGGAATCCTTTGGAAACTGTTTTGTGCCATGGCTGGTTGATCATTATCAGAATCTGTTTGTGATTGATTACCGCTACTACAACGGCAATCTGACACAGTTTGTATCGGATCATCAGATACAGGATGTCATCTTCCTCAACAATACCGAGGCGGTCACCGCAGACCGTGCAGCGATGATGCTGAATCTGTTTCCGTGAAGACCTGACGCCCATCCATGGCAGTAAACAGCAGTCCACGCAGGGATGTTGTTTCATCTGTTTCCGTGAAGACCTGACGCCCAGCCACGGCGGTAAACAGCAGTCCACGCAGGATGTTGTTTCATCTGTTCCCGTGAAGGCCTCCCGTCACATGCGCGCATACCTCAGATACCATGAAGACGTTCTCTGATCTTCTGCCCCTCCGGAGTTGCGGCAAGACCGCCTCTTCCGGTTTCCTTGAGTTCGGATGGAAGGCTTCTGCCGATACTCTTCATCGCGTCGATCACCTCGTCCGGCGGTATACGGCTTCGGATTCCCGCCATAGCGAGCTCGGCAGATGAAACAGCATTCAACGCTCCGATGACATTCCGCTTCACGCACGGCACCTCTACCAGCCCGGCGACCGGATCGCAGACAAGCCCGAGAAGTGAGCTCAGAGCAATTGCGCTTCCATGGATAATTGCCTCTGACGAGCCTTCGAGCAGATAAACAGCCGCGCCGGAAGCCATCGCCGAAGCAGAGCCTATCTCCGCCTGACAGCCTCCTTCCGCACCGGCAAGGCAGGCTCTCAGCGCGATGACACCTCCGATTCCTGAGGCTACATACAGAGATTCTGCCATTTTCCGATCCGGAAAGTGGTATTTTTCCTGCATGGATATCAGGACTGCCGGCACAACACCGCATGATCCCGCCGTCGGTGCCGCTACAATCCGCTTCATACAGGCATTTGACTCTGCCACTCTCAGCGCCCGTTCCATAACCTTTCCGCAGAAATCTCCGACAATGCCTTTCCCACCCTCATGATACCGGCGCATCTTCTGTGCATCAGTTCCGACCAGGCCGCTCGCGGAATACAGATCCGGATCATAGTTGATATCCGAATCCCGCATAGCGGTGTAGATTTCCTCCATTTTGCTCATGGATTCCTCTTCTGAAATTCCTTCCTCTCTGCAATCGTCGAGAATGACTGCCTTCCAGAACGGAATCTGCTGTTCACTGCAAACCTTCACAATTTCTTCTAGTGAATGATACAAGCTTCTCCTCCCATTGCTTATGCACAAATCTGCTGCTCTGTACTTGAACGTTTTCTGTTCTTATCGTTAAATCTATGAAATTTGCAGGCTCTCCGAAACGCCGCGCCTGGACGTTTTCTCTTCTCTATCCCGAGACGGGATAACGCTCTTAATCCCCCTCCTGCAGACTGTAATAAGTCACCTTTTCGATCCCCTCCAGATGTTCCAGCCATTTCAACGACTCACGCGGAATTTCCTGGTCACATTCAATGACCATCACCGCATGGCCGCCTCTTCCCGAGCGATAGAGCTGCATCGTCGCGATATTCACAGATTTATGCTCCAGCATACTGGTCACCTCTGCCACATGGCCGGGCTGATCCAGATTGTGAACGATCAGCGTCGGAAGATCTCCGCTGAAGTTTGCCTCCAGTCCGTCGATCCGGTTAATCATGATCCTTCCCCCGCCGATCGAAGAAGCCTGAACCTCCAGCTTCCGTCCGGACTCCGAAGTCAGATTCATACGGACCGAATTCGGATGTGCGTCTTCTCCCAGATCGATCGCGCCGAAACGGTATCTCAGTCCTTCCTCTTCTGCAATACGGAAGCTGTCCGGAATCCGGCTGTCATCCACCGCGAAGCTCATCAGGCCGGCGACCAGCGCCTTATCGGTTCCATGCCCCTTGCCTGTCGCCAGAAACGATCCGTGAAGCAGAATTTCCACATCGGTGATTTTCTCTCCGATCAGCTTCCGGCAGACATTTCCGATCTTCACGGCGCCTGCGGTATGAGAGCTGGAAGGTCCGACCATCACGGGCCCTATAATATCAAAGATGTTCATTCCCTTCCTCCTGTCTGCGTGATGCTGTGAACATCTGATCCTGTCTCATGTTCTTTGTCATGAAAAACAGCGGCTCCTTCTTCTATACACAGAAAAGCACGGGAAATGATGCAGCAATAGCAATCACTGCATTCCCGTGCTCCTCGGTTATCTGAAATCCGGGGTGCCGTACATATCGTACGGTGTTACCTGATATACATAATAATTGATCCAGTTCGCGTAAAGAGCCGCAGACGTCGCCCTCCAGGTCAGCAGCGGCTTCTTCTCCGGGTCATCGTCCGGATAATAGTTCTCCGGCATAGCGATCTCCATCCCTTTTGCCAGATCCCGTTTATACTCCCGGTCAAGGGTCATGCGGTCATACTCCGGATGGCCCTGTACGAAGACCTTCCTTCCGTCGTCTGCCATTCCAAGGAAAAAGCCGGCCTCATCCGAATCCGTGAGAACCGTAATCTCCGGGTGATGCAGAAGCTCATCCATCGGAATTTCGGTGTGACGGGAATGCGGACAGAGAAATACGTCGTCAAAGCCTCTGACCAGCGGAATCTTGCGCTTATGAATCTGATGCTCGAAGAGGCCGAACATCTTGTGGTCCAGAAGCCTTTTCTGGATCCCGTAGAAATGATACATCGCCGCCTGTGCGCCCCAGCACTGATACATGGTTGAAGTCACATGCTTTTCCGACCAGTCCATGATCTCGCAGAGTTCATCCCAGTAATCCACCTCTTCAAACTCCATCAGTTCAACCGGCGCGCCGGTCACAATCATCCCGTCATAATATTCTCTGCAGATATCTTCAAACGTCACATAAAACTTCTGAATATGACTGATCGAAGTATTCTTCACGTGATGGGAAGCCGGAACCATGAATGTAATATCAATCTGAAGCGGTGAATTTGACAGACAACGGAGAAGCTGAAGCTCCGTATCTTCCTTCAGCGGCATCAGATTCAGAATCAGGATCTGCAGCGGACGGATGTCCTGGTGTATTGCGCGGTCTTCATCCATGACAAATATATTCTCTTTTTCAAGAACCTCCTTGACGGGAATATCATTCTGAATCTTAATAGGCATATGGAATCCTCTTTTCGTATATACAAGTGCTGCATCCTGCGTTCGCAGGGCTATAGCGATTACATTTTCTGGCAGTCATATGCGTATATTATACGCTTTCCCCAAATAACGTTCAAGACAGCATCGCGAGCAGTCCCGCCTCATCGATGACAGGAACGCCGAGCGCCTGTGCCTTCTCCAGTTTGCTTCCCGCGGCTTCGCCGGCTACCAGATAGCTCGTCTTCCTGGATACGGAACCTGTGCATTTTCCGCCGTTTTTCTCAATCAGGGCCTTTGCCTCTGCCCTTCCGAGGGTTGGAAGTGTTCCGGTCACTACAATGGTGAGTCCTGCAAGCTTATCCGTGGTATCTTCTTTCTCCATTTCCATTTTTACGCCATAGTCCGAGAGTCTGTTCAGAATCTTCTGATTCTCTTCGTTTGAGAAGAAGCTCACGATATCTCGCGCTGTCGTTTCGCCGATATCCGGAATCTGTACAAGATCATCTTCTCCTGCCGCCTCAAGTTCCCGGATGCTCCGGTAATGCTTCATCAGTTCGCGTGCTGTTGACCCGCCTACATTGCGGATTCCGAGTGCGGTCAGAAGCCTGACGGGACTGTTGGATTTGGATTTCTCGATGGCTGCCAGAACTTTATCCGTATTTTTTTCCTTGCCGATAATTCCTTTTTCGATCAGCTCGTCCCGATGCTCCTTCAGGCAATAGATGTCCGCGTAATTTCTGAGATAGCTCTCCTTCACCAGCTCATCGACCAGTGTCTCCCCGAGACCTGTAATATCCATGCAGTTTCTCGAGGTAAAATATGAAATCGTGCGCGTCAGCTGCGCGGGGCAGGAGGGATTCACGCATCGGATATCAGCCGTGTCCTCTTCACGGATCAGCGGCTGTCCGCAGATCGGACAGAAGCGGGAGGCCTGATAGACCTGTTCCGGTTCTGTGATGCATCCCGTCAGTTTCGGAATAATGTCTCCGCTCTTACGTATCCTGTAGACGCCTCCGATTCCGATTTTCATATCACGGATATAATCCTGATTGTGCAGCGTCACACGTGAGACGCTGGTACCGCACAGCCTTGCCGGCTTTCCTGTTTCCTTATCATATACATGGCCGATGAATCCGATCTTTCCAGTTCTTCCAACCGTTTCCTCGATGGATTCCATCACAACGGGCCGCTCTTCCGGCGGATATTTGTAGGCGATGTGTCCGGCAGAGTACTTGCTCCCAGCCGGAAAATCCGACCGGTATGCGATCTGATCAATTTTAACAACCGCGCCGTCAATATCATAGGGAAGCTCGTCCCGCATCTCACCGATGCGGTTGATCGCCTGAAGCACTTCTTCCGGGCTGCTGCATAGCGTGTGACTGACGGTTTCTATCTTTCTCTCCGAGAGCCAGTCCAGCGCTCTGTCGTGACGCTCCATCAGTTCTGCCGGGCCATCCTGCACATTAAAAATAAACATGCGAAGACCACGCTTCTTCGTAATGGAAGGATCGAGCTGCCGAAGGGTTCCCGCTGCCAGATTTCGTGGATTCGCCGCCGTCTTTCTGCCGTTCTTCTCCTGCTCATCATTATAGCGTTCAAAATCCTCATGGGTCATATAGACCTCTCCGCGCAGCTCAAGATAGTCATACGGCGCACGGATGGTTCTCTGTACGCTCGGGATCACCATGGCATTTGCCGTCACATCCTCTCCGGTGAATCCGTCGCCACGGGTCTCCGCCGTCTCCAGAAGCATGGTTCCCGAGCCGTTGCCCCGGTAACGAAGCGTCATTGACAGGCCGTCAATTTTCTGTTCAACGGAAAACTGAGCATCCGGATGCATAGAAAGGACCTTCTTCACCCACTCTGTGACATCCTCGTAGTGAAAGACATCTTCGATCGAGAGCATAGGAACATTGTGGACGATCTTTACACCGGCTTCCCTTTTTGCGACTCCGCCGATAATCTGAGACGGAGAATCGGGGGTAATCCATTCCGGATGTTCTTCTTCGGCCGCCTTTAATCTCTGCATCAGCTGATCATATTCATAATCCGTGATCTCCGGTTCATTGCGGTTGTAATACAGATCCATGTGATGCAGGATCGTCTTCTTCAGTTCATTATACGCATCAAAATTCATTTCTCACCTGTTCCTCCGAGATAATCCCTGTCCATACCTGTCGAATCTTCCTGCTTCTTCGGTAAAATTACAGCCCTTGTCTGCCGCTCCTGCCTGTCTCTCCGGCAGAGTTCCTTTCAGTCTCGCTTTCAGCCCGCAAATCTCCTCCGGTGTCATCTCCGCCAGATCGCCCGGCTTCATATCACCGATCTGCACATTGACGACCCGGATACGCTTCAGGCTTTGAACACCGTATCCGCAGTACCTGCACATGCGCCGGATCTGCCGGTTCAGCCCCTGTGTCAGAATGATCCGAAAACTGCGCCTCCCTGTCTGTTCTACCCGACACGGTCTTGTCGTTACGCCAAGTTCCGAGAGATAGATGCCCCCGCGCATTCTGTCCAGAAAATCTTCCGTAAGATCACGGCTGACTGTTACTTCGTATTCCTTTTCATGAAAGTTCCGCGCCGTCATCATTTGCTGAATCAGGTCGCCGTCATCAGTCAGAATCAGAAGTCCCTCCGAATTCTTGTCCAGCCTTCCGGCATAAGTAACACGCCGCGGATACTTCAGATAATCCCCCAGGTTGTTCTTTTCTCTGGATTCGAAGGTACATACAATCCCAGTGGGTTTGTAGAGCTTCAGATATATCTTGTCCATCGGCGGAACAGCTCTTTTTCCATCGACCAGAACTTTATCTCCCTCTTCCACCTGTGACCCCGGTGCAGCTTTTTTTCCATTGATAGAAACATGACCGGCTTCCACAAGCCGGTCTGCTTCACGGCGCGAACATATTCCGCACTCACTCAGATATTTATTGATTCTCATGAATTTCTCCAAATACAGCCGGTCCGGAGAAAACTCGCAAAAAATCCGGAACCGGCTGTATGAATACATATACTTATGCTCCGCAGTCACAGCGCAGAGCAGCTCCCGCCTTATACAATCTGCCTGAAATATGCCGCGAAGCCATAGCAGATACCGTATGTGACAGCTGCGAAGAATTGCGGCGCAACGGAGCAGATGGTTTATACAGTATGTGGCGCCCCGCTTGCGGGGCATGGCCGTTTACTGCGCATCTGCCGCAGTGTCAGCGGCTGTATCCGCTGTGCCACCCGCAGTCTCATCTGTCGTGCCGGCGTCTCCTGTGGAATCCGTGCCATTGTCATTATTCCCGGAGCTGTCATCCGCAGAGGCAGTACCCGCATCTGAACTGCTGTCAGACGCGCTGGAGCCGAGCGTTGAAATATAGTTCTTGAGGTCTTCATTCGCGTTGACAACTGCATCATACTTGCTCTGCACATCGGCGATCAGCGCCTTTGCGGATTCTGTGGATGCAGCGTCACTCATTGCCTTCTGAATCTCCTCTGAGGAATCATCCGAGATCACAAGCTTGCCGCTGTCATCAGGTGCCACATAAAATTCGGAAAGGCCAGGAATCGTGTCCGAGTAGTCCTTGTACTTGTACGTGTATTCCACAAAAGCAATGTAAGTGCCCTCAGAAGGACCCGGGTACGAATATGTCGTAATATTCGAATACGACTCGATTGCTCCGCTGTTTCCACTGGAAATCAGATCACCGAAATATGTCTGAACTGCGGCGTTTACATCTCCGGAATCCTTCTTAAGTGTGTCCGTACCGGAAGAAGAAGAACTTACAGAAGCTGATCCCGAGCTGACGGCCGGTGTTACGCTGTTGTTCTCAGAAGATGAATCCACGCCGGACGCGGTCGATGAGACAGACTGAACTGCCTGGCCTGTGGCATTCTGCGGCTTCTCGTTTCTTTTAAGAATCCCTCGTACGAGAAAAACAAGCACGAGGATGACTACGACGATCGCTGCAATCAGTTCGATATATCTCAGGCGGTCGGAAATCCATTCCAGAACAGGATTATATTTACGTTTTGGTTTTCTGTTTCTGTTATTTTCTGACATAAAACAGTACTCCTTCTGTGAATTGCGGGAGTGCGCAGTACAGAGCGATCCAAAGCCTGTACAGCCTGTAAAACATTTACAGAACTATGGTGCCGTTTATAACCCCGCTAGTTCCATAAGCTCTTTAAAACCGCGCAGCAGACTGCATATCAGTTATCTCAGTTACAGGTATAAGAAAAGCCGGGTAAATGTCAAGACATCTATCCGGCAGTTCCTTCGCGCGTCTGGAGGGATTCGAACCCCCGCCACACGGTACCGGAAACCGTTGCTCTATCCCCTGAGCTACAAACGCATTTCAAATTTCCGCAACAAAAAGATTTTAGCACATAGAACACCACTTGTCAAATTACTGTATAAGTCCAGTCGCAATGTTCTTGGCCCACGGGGAGCTTGCTCACCAGTGGACAAGAACATTAGAGACGACAACAGGTATTTTTGACTCTTACGGAGAGCACATTTCCGTCACGCCCGGTACATTCTCGCTTCGGGTTGCTTATACAGATACACATGATCAGACAATACATCCTGATCTTCGACATTCGTCTGATTGATGTCGCAGACCATCCGGTTAAGCTCTGATGTCCGATAAATCCCGTCATCCGGCAGGATCAGACATTCATGAATGCTGCTTGGAATGATGAAATAGTCGCTGTCCAGTCTTTGAGCGATATGCTCTTTCACATCCGGGAGCGCGATACACACCGCTCCGTACATCCTGGACTGATTGGTCAAAAGATACAGCGGTGTATCCGGAACCTCACTTTCGCTGCATCTCAGATCCTCTTCCAGGATTCTTACCAGTGGCTGAAAAAGTATCTCACTGTGTTCTGCCGTCGCAGCCATAGCATCCTTCATGATCTGATCCGCGCTGACTCCCCAGATCTGCAGATGGTCATTCCGGATCTGAATCATGCAATCCGGGTAGTCAGGCTCGCTCAGATCGTATACACAGGTTATTGCGAGATCCATCCATCTAAGATGTGGCACCTCGCGCAGAAGCTCCCGGTTTTTCTTTTCACTGATCAGATGACACCGGAGATTCTTCCGCACCTCCTCATAATTTTGAAAGAAACCCGAGGGCAGCTTTCGGTATACACCGCTCATTTTTTCACGTTCCTGAAGAATGAGATTCACGATATGATGGATGGAAACTCCGGTTTCCCACATGTCGTAATAGTCTTCCAGGTACTGCATTGGCTGAGGGCAGTCCGTATTGTCCCGCAGAACAATCGCCCTGCGCCTGACGCCATTGTTTTTGCGGATCTCACAGACTCTGACATCCATACTGTCAGCAGCATCCTCCTTCATCTCGTGCAACAGAAGCTGTTCAAACTCATTGTAGCTCATAAGAATTCCTCCTTAAAAAAATTGTGTATGGAATATTTCATTATTATTTGCATTTATGAAATAGAACGGATAGATTTCTAATAAAATCCTGATACGATACATTCAACTGTCTGGTTGTAAAACGAATGTATACAGAGAAGAGATAAATGGCGATTTGCCGAAAATGATCTATGCGTCTGAGGCAGGCCGCTGTGAAAGGAATGATAAAGGAATAAAAAAAGGAAAAGAAATTCGGAAAAATCAGAGGAAATTCAAGATAAGGGAAATAAAAGATCAAATGTTGATGATGCTCGGAAGAAATGTCTGAAATGTTCCGAATGGGAAGTGTGAAACCTGAAGTCAGATGACAAAAACAAAAAAAATAAGATGAAAAAGCAAAGAAACCGGGTAAGAGGCGGAAAAAAGAATGGAAATAAGAATACAGGGAATCTGAAAATCGAGAATCAGATCAAAAATAAGAAATAAAATCAGGAACATAGATAAGTTCCGCGCAGACAGTGTCTCTGCCTGCACGGACACGACTCCGGCTGTCGTCGGGGCAGCTGCGGAATCTATTTATCTGATTCAGACACGTTTGAGGTATTCGCCGGTTCTGGTATCGATCTGGACTTTATCGCCCTGATTTACAAACAGCGGTACATTGATCTGTGCTCCGGTCTCAACAGTGGCGGGCTTTGTAGCGCCCTGAGCAGTGTTGCCGGCAAATCCGGGCTCTGTCTCTGTGATCTCAAGCTCGACAAAGAGCGGTGCCTCCACTGCAAATACATTTCCATTGTAGGAATTCAGCTTTACAACCTCATTCTCTTTTACAAACTTCAGAGAATCACCAACCGTCTCGCTGTTTACTGCAATCTGATCAAAGGTCTCGGGATCCATGAAGTAATACAGATCTCCATCATTGTAAAGATACTGCATGTCATGACGGTCAATTCTCGCTGCCGGGAATTTCTCGGTCGGACGGAATGTCTTCTCCACAACGCCGCCATTGATCACGTCTTTCAGTTTTGTTCTGACGAAGGCTGCTCCCTTGCCCGGTTTTACATGCTGAAACTCAATTACCTGGCAAACTTTTCCTTCGATTTCAAGGGTCATACCATTTCTAAACTCACCAGCTGCTACATCTGCCATGTGATGTTACCTCCTTATTTACCTGCGTGTCATTTTTTGCAATAGACCGTGATTTATTATATATAATTTTTACCTGATTTTCAACAATTTTTTTGGCCGCCGTTTGTTCCCCTGTCACGCGCGTATGCCTTCAGGACAGGCTTTTCCAGAAACCGCTTCAGCACGATCTGGATCTCCTCCTTCGGATCGATCGGATTGACAAGAATGCAGTACATCCCCGCTCGTCTGGCTCCCCAGACATCTGTAAAGAGCTGGTCTCCGATGAAGATCGTCTTGTCGGTCGGAACCTGAATGATTTCGCAGGCCCTGCAGTATCCCTTCACGGAAGGCTTGTTCGCCATGCAGAGATAATCCGACTCCACGTCAGCCGCAAAGGGAGCAACTCTTGATTTGCGGTTGTTTGAGATCAGGCAGGTCCGGAATCCCATCTCATGAAGCCTGCGAAACAGATCGATTGCCCTTCTGTCAGCAGGCGCGCCGTGCGGGACAAGGGTATTGTCAATATCGAAGGTCACTCCCCGGTATCCTTTTTCATACCAGGAGGCAAAATTGATATGATACGCGGAATCCAGCCATTCATCCGGATAAAATTTCTTCAAAAATCCATGGTTTTTCATTCTGCGTGCGTACCCTTCTCTCTTTCCCTGCATTTTCTTATTTTCTCTCATCGAGAGGAATGTATTCGCCGTTCGGACAGATGTTCATATAAGCCGGACGGATGATCTTATCTACATTGATCAGCTCCTCCAGGCGGTGCGCACTCCATCCGACAATTCTCGCGCAGGCGAAAATCGGTGTATACAGCTCAAGCGGCAGATCCAGCATGCTGTAGACGAAACCACTGTAGAAATCGACATTTGCGCTGACGCCCTTGTAGATATGGCGTTCCTCCGCGATGACCTCCGGAGCAAGTTTCTCAACCATGGAATACATCAAATAATCCTTGTGTCTGCCCTTCTGATCCGCAAGCTTCTCTACAAAAGATTTCAGAATCTGCGCACGGGGATCGGAGACCGAATACACCGCATGTCCCATTCCGTAAATCAGACCCTTTTTGTCAAACGCTTCCTTATGAAGGAGTTTCTTCAGGTATTCCCTGATCTGATCCTCATCGGTCACATCTCTGACATTCTTCTTCAGATCCGCAAACATCTTCACGACCTTGATATTGGCGCCTCCGTGCTTTGGTCCCTTCAATGACCCCAGAGCCGCCGCGATGGTCGAATACGTGTCTGTGCCAGAAGAAGTCACTACATGAGTCGTAAAGGTGGAGTTATTTCCGCCGCCATGCTCCATATGAAGAACCAGGGCAAGATCCAGAACCTTTGCCTCCAGCTCAGAATATTTTGTGTCCGGACGAAGCATCAGAAGGATATTCTCCGCCGTCGACAGCTTCGGCGACGGATTGTGAATATAGAAGCTTTTCCCCTTGATATAGTGATTATATGCATGATAGCCATATACCGAAAGCATTGGGAAGACAGCGATCAGATTCAGGCACTGACGCAGAACGTTCGGGAGTGAAATATCGTCCGCGTTCTTGTCGTAATAATAAAGCGTCAGGACACTTCTCGAGAGTGTGTTCATCATGTCCTTTGCAGGCGCCTTCATGATGACATCCCGGACAAAATTCTTCGGAAGTGAGCGCTGATTGGCAAGGAGAACGCAGAAATCATCCAGCTCCTCTTTTTTCGGAAGTCTTCCGAAAAGCAGGAGATACGCCGCCTCCTCGAACCCGAAGCGGTTTTCACGGAGGAAGCCCTCCGTAAGATCATGGATGTTGATTCCCCGGTAATATAATTCTCCGGGACAGGGAACCCGGTTCCCGTCAATATTTTTAAAGGATACAATGTTTGAAATATTGGTCAGTCCCGCGCGTACGCCCTGACCGTTTACATCACGCAGTCCTTTCTTAACATCATACTCTGCGTAGAGCTCCTTCGCGATTCCTGTATTCTCCTTGCATTCCTCTGCAAGCTCCACAATCTCCGGCGTAACCTTCGTCTGAAAACTCATTCTTCTTACTCCTGTTCTCTGTTGTCATCGATTCAAGACAGACATTCCCGCGAACCGTTTACCTGTTATCTGTCGTTCCGGTCCCAAAGAACTTCTTTGCTGACCAGATTTGTCACTGATGATAATACTGAAGAAATTCCTCAAGCTTCGCGCACGCAGACCGGAGCGTCCTTCTGTGCGGCAGATATACAATCCGGAAGTGATCCGGCGCAATCCAGTTGAATCCGGTCCCCTGGACGATCAGTACCTGCTTCTGATAAAGGAAATCATAGGCAAACTTCATGTCATCGGTGATGTTAAATTTCTCTGTGTCAATTTTCGGGAAAATATAGAATGCAGCCTTTGGCTTTACAACGCTAATACCGGGAATTTCCTTCAGCAGATTGTACACACACTCTCTCTGTTCGTAAATTCGTCCTCCGGGAACCAGATATTCCTCGACGCTCTGATATCCGCCGAGAGCCGTCTGGACGATCGACTGCGCCGGGACATTAGAACAGAGCCGCATATTGGACAGCATGTTGATGCCTTCCAGATAATCTTTTCCCATCTCAAGATTCCCCGAGAAAACCATCCAGCCGACGCGGAAACCCGCAATCATATGGGATTTCGAAAGGCCGGAGAAGGTCACACAAAAAAGATCCGGCGCCAGTGAAGCGATGGAAGTGTGGCCGATGCCGTCCATGACGAGTCGGTCATAGATTTCATCACAGAAAATGATGAGCTGATGCTCGCGCGCGACTCTGACAATCTCCTCCAGGACCTCCTTCGGATAAACGGCTCCCGTCGGGTTATTCGGGTTAATGATGACAATCGCCTTGGTCTTGTCGGTAACTTTTTTCTCGATATCCTCAATGTCCGGATACCATTCTGACTGCTCGTCACAGATGTAATGGACAACCTTGCCTCCCGCAAGCGTCGCGCAGGCTGTCCACAGCGGATAATCCGGAGCCGGAATCAGAATCTCATCTCCATCCTCCAGAAGTGCCTGAAGAGCCAGATTGATCAGTTCGCTGACACCGTTGCCGGTGTAAATGTTCTTGATTTCAACGTTCGGAATTTTCTTCAGCTGACAGTACTGCATGATCGCTTTTCTCGCGGAAAAAAGGCCTCTTGAGTCAGAATATCCCTCACAGTCTGCGAGGTTGCTCATCATATCGTGGATCACCTCATCCGGAGCTGTAAAGCCGAAGGTCGCCGGGTTGCCGATATTCAGCTTCAGGATCTTCTTTCCGTCCTCCTCCATGCGAGCCGCCTCTGCAACAACCGGGCCGCGGACATCATATAACACATTATCCAGCTTTGATGATTTATTGAACTGTCTCATAACTGTACCTCCCCAGATGAATATGTACGGGCAGTCAGCCACATCCGCTCATACATAGTATGAAACGGTGGGGCAAACGCCGCTACAGACCGGCAAAGCCGGTCACATGCAGCAGCTGCACGGGTTGTGAAGCAACGGAGCAACTGTCTTTATATATCTCATGTCATTCTATATATTGTGGCGCTAATTCCCGTCATTTTCAATTTCAATCAGAATATATTGTAACATTTACACTCAATTCTTGCAACGCGCACCTTATACACGTTGTGGTGCTCCGCCTGCTGCCCGTTTCTTTTCCCGGATCCGTCTCAAAAGTGGATTAAGCCTCGGGTCCGCACTGTTCATCACAAGCGAGATCAGTTCCTTCATATATGTGCCGAGAAGATCCTCACCTGTTTTTTCCGTGTTTGCCTCATTTCTGGCCCGGAACCGCCGGAATGTATTGGTGCTGAACGGCTGGCTGTCATAAACCGTCGTGTGAAGGGCGTACTGAAATCTCACATCAAAATTCAGCGTCTCGATCATCTCATCGTCTGTCATGTCCAGCAGTTCTTCCAGCAGCATGCCTCCCAGCACAATATTGACCGGTGTATTCGGTCTCGGACTCCTGTCACTGTAGAAATCCGCGAATTTTCGTTCATCAATTTTCGGAAAAATATCATCCCCGAACGGTTTTGCCCAGGAACGATCCAGCAGCTTCCTCTCCCGCTCACTCAGATGATTCAGGGAATCGACAAACGAGAGCTGCTGATATGTATTTTGTACAAATGCCATGTCTTCGGGCCTTTCGTTTTCGATCGCAGAGAAACAGGTCTAGAACTGTTCCTGCGTTTTACTTCAGCAGTTTCTTGAGCTCTTCCATAAAGGTGTTCACATCCTTGAATTCACGATATACGGACGCAAACCTTACATATGCCACAGGATCCAGATTCTTCAGTCTTTCCATGACCATGGTTCCGATCTCGTGGCTTGAGATTTCCTTGTCCTCGCGGCTGTAAATCTCATTTTCTACCTGATCTACAATGTCATTCATCTGCTTGACAGAGACCATCCGTTTTCTGCAGGCGAGCATGATACCGTTGTACAGCTTGTTCCGGTCGTAACGTTCCCGCGTCATGTCCTTCTTGATCACCATGACCGGTATGTTTTCGATTTTTTCATAGGTGGTAAACCGCTTGCCGCAATGATCGCAGACCCTTCTGCGCCGGATGGAATTATCCTCCTCCACCGGTCTGGAATCAATGACTCTTGTGTTATCCTGATTACAATATGGACATTTCATCTGTATTCCCTCAAAAATCCGGGATTGCGAAAGTGCACAGCACAGGCAATCCGAAGCATATCCAATTTGTGACGCAATTTAACCCTGGTTGTTTCACTGTTCCCGTTCGTCCGCTGCAGGAATGATGCCAATCCGGAAGAACGACAGACAATTACACATCGTTCCCATTCCTTCACATCTGACACGTCAGAGATAACCTTGTCCTGCCTTCCGGCTCATTCATCCCGTGATCAGGCCTGCTGCTCCGAGCACGTCCGACCACTCCGCAAGAGTTATTCCGGGCTCAATTCATCCCGCAATAAGTCCTGCCGCTCCGAGAACACCTGCCGACGCCAGCCCCATGATGATTCCGGCAAGCAGAACACCGAGCATTACGGCCACAACGCTCTCCTTGAATCCCATGTCCAGAAGACTCGCAGCCAGTGTGCCGGTCCACGCGCCGGTTCCCGGAAGCGGAATGCCAACGAAGATAAAAAGCGCGGCGAACAGACCCTTTCCTGCTTTTTCCTTCAGCTTTTCACCGCCTTTTTTCCCTTTCTCCAGGCAAAAGGTAAAAAATTTACCGATGTATTTCTTATCCGCGCCCCATTCCAGAATCTTCCTTGCAAAGAAATAAATGAATGGAACCGGAACCATATTTCCGATAACCGCGATGATATACGCGTGAAGGAGCGGAACGCCCATCTTTGCGGCGACAGGGATTGCTCCTCTGAGTTCAACGATCGGAACCATTGAGATGATAAAAGTAACGAGATATTTTCGAAACATTGCTTTCTCCTGAACGCATAATCTTTCTGTATGATCTTCTTTGTCTCTTTTTCACGGATACGTATGAAATCTGCGGTTTTTCCCACGGACCCGCATAACTATCCATGTCTCATCAAATCCTTCCGGACATCAGATGGCACCAGCGATTCCAAGAAGAATCACTATGACACCCAGTACAATCCGGTACCAGCCAAATACCTTGAAGTCATGTCTGCGGATATAATTCATCAGGAATTTGATGACAAAAATCGATACCACAAAGGAAACGACACAGCCTAGCAGAAGCACTGCAGCTTCCAACGCCGTAAAGGCGAGTCCGAACTTCGCGAGCTTCAGCACGGAAGCGCCAAGCATCGTCGGAATGGCCAGATAGAAGGTGTATTCCGCCGCTGTCGTTCTGGACAGTCCGATCAGAATGCCGCCGATGATCGTGGCACCGGAGCGGGAAGTCCCGGGTACCATAGCCAGGCACTGAAAGATCCCGATAAACAGGGCATCCTTGAAAGAAATCCGGCTGATTTTCGATACTCTTGGATCCTTGTTTTTGTTCCGGTTTTCGATGAGGATGAACAGAATACCATAGATAATCAGCATCGCGGACACCACCTGCGGGTTGTACAGATGCTCATCCATCCAGTCATTCAGAGGGAACCCGATGATGATCGCGGGTATTACCGAGACAATAATCTTCAGCCAGAGCACGATCCTGTCCATGTAGATATACCGGTCCGCAAATTTTTGGAAGCTTCCGGCAGTGCCTTCTGTCTGCGGACTGGAGAACTGCGTCTTCGACGGAGCATTCTTCGATGTGTGGAAGGGCCAAAGTTTTTTGAAATAGATTACAACGACAGCCATGATCGCGCCAAGCTGAATGACGACATCGAACATGCTGACAAAGGACTTGCTCATTCCGAGATTCAGAATCTTCTGGAAGATAATCAGATGACCGGTACTGCTGATCGGGAGCCACTCGGTAATTCCCTCCACAATACCCAGTATAATCGTTTTTAACAGTGTAATAAACATTTTTTCTTTTTCCTTACTCTTATCGTTTAAACTCTTCGAAAACGCAGACGCTGCTGTGAACGAGATAAAACACGCTGCGCGAGTTTTATCTCGCTATCGCGACGCTCGCCGCACACGAATACTTCGCATTCGGCTGCGGCTCACTGTTCGCGTAAACAAAGGAATCCGGTCTTTACATCTTCAGTAAAAACCGGATTGTCCTCTGACTCTTATTTGTTTCTGTTTCCTCGTTTCAAAATCTTTGCGATATCGATCAGATCGAGCGTCTTGATATCCGTATTTTCCAGAGATGTCGCCAGCGCTCTTGCCGTATCTACTGCGGTGATGACATTTACGCCGGTTTCGATGGCATTTCTGCGGATGACAAATCCGTCTCTGGAGTGCTCCGCGCCCTGTTCCGGTATATCGATGACCAGATCAATCTTATGTCCGAGAATCAGATCCATGAGGTTCGGACTCGGCTGTTCGATTTTATTAACCGGAACTGCATGAACTCCATGTTCTGTCAGGTATTTCGCAGTTCCCCGGGTTGAGAAAATCTTATATCCGAGATTTTCAAATCTCTTGATGATCGGAGTGATCTCTTCCTTCTCGCTGTCGCGGACGGTGACGATCATGTTCTTGTATTTCGGCAGACGGACGCCTGCTCCGATGAAGGCCTTGTAAAGTGCTTCGTTGAAGGACTTCGCGATGCCCAGACATTCTCCTGTGGATTTCATCTCCGGTCCGAGGCTGATATCCGCGTCCCGGATCTTTTCGAAGGAAAAGACAGGCATCTTGATTGCCATATAATCCGCCTCCGGCTGAAGGCCAGGCTCATATCCGAGCTCCCGGATCTTGTGGCCGAGAATCACCTGCGCCGCGAGCGGTACAATCGGAATACCTGTGACCTTGCTGATATAAGGAACCGTGCGGGAGGATCTCGGATTTACCTCAATCACATATACCTCGTTCTTGTAAACAATAAACTGGATGTTGATCATTCCGAGAACGTGAAGGGCATTCGCGAGCTTCCGGGTGTCGGTTTCAATTTTCTTCTTGATTTCTGCCGAAAGATCCTTTGCCGGATACACAGAGATACTGTCTCCGGAGTGTATGCCTGCCCGCTCGATATGCTGCATGATGCCCGGAATCAGGATGTCTTCGCCGTCACAGACCGCGTCGACCTCAATTTCGGTTCCCGCCAGATATTTATCGACAAGGATTGGGTGTTCCTGGGTATAACGGTTGATAACGCCAATGTACTCCCGGATGTCGTCATCGCTTATCGCGATCTGCATGCCCTGTCCTCCCAGTACATAGGACGGGCGCACCAGAACCGGATAGCCGAGCTCGTTGGCCACCTTGACACCCTCCTCCGCAGTAAACACTGTGCCGCCCGAAGCTCTCGGAATGCCGGTCTGACGAAGGATCTGATCAAACCGCTCCCTGTCTTCCGCCGCATCTACATCAGAGGCGGAGGTGCCGAGAATCGGGACTCCCATCTTCATCAGCGCCTCTGTGAGCTTGATGGCCGTCTGACCGCCGAACTGCACGACGGCTCCGTCCGGATGCTCGACATTTACAACGTTTTCCACATCCTCAGGCGTAAGCGGCTCAAAATAGAGCTTGTCCGCGATGTCGAAGTCAGTGGAAACGGTCTCCGGGTTGTTGTTGATGATGATGGTTTCGTATCCTTCTTTTTCAAACGCCCAGGTGGCGTGGACAGAACAGAAATCGAACTCAATTCCCTGGCCGATTCGGATCGGTCCGGAACCGAGTACGAGAACCTTCTTTCTGTCTCCGGTGGAAACCGCCTCATTCTCACCGCCGTAAACGGAGTAGAAGTAAGGAGTCTCCGCGGAGAATTCCGCGGCGCAGGTATCAACCATTTTGTATGCGGCGGTAATTCCCGCCTTTTTGCGCATCTCCTTAACCTCTGCTTCGGAAACAGATCCGTTCAGCTTCGCGATCAGGTAATCCGGGAACTCCATCCGCTTTGCCTCACGCAGGGTCTCCACGTCCAGCCTGCCGCTCTTCAAAATATTTTCCATTTCTACGAGTCTGGCAATCTTGTCAATAAACCAGATATCGATCTTCGTAATGGAGTGAATGCGGTCATACGGCACGCCCCGCCTTACTGCCTCCGCGATTCTCCAGATCCGCATATCATCGATGATCGACAGATCGTGGATCAGCTGATCCTCCGAAAGGCCGGTGAAATCGTAACTCATGAGAGAATCCACATGCTGTTCAAGGGAACGGATTGCCTTCATCAGCGCTCCCTCAAAATTCGTGCAGATACTCATGACCTCGCCGGTTGCCTTCATCTGTGTCGTAAGTGTACGCTTTGCCGTGATGAACTTGTCAAACGGAAGCCGTGGGATCTTGACAACACAGTAGTCAAGCATCGGCTCGAAGCTTGCGAAGGTTTTCTTCGTGATTGCGTTCGGAATCTCATCCAGAGTATAGCCGAGGGCGATCTTCGCTGCCACCTTCGCGATCGGATAGCCGGTTGCCTTGGACGCCAGCGCAGAGGAACGGCTCACACGCGGATTTACCTCGATGACGCAATACTCAAAGCTGTCCGGGTTCAGGGCATACTGCACGTTGCAGCCTCCGGTGATTCCGAGCTCGGTAATGATGTTCAGTGCAGAGGTCCGGAGCATCTGATACTCCTTGTCGCCGAGCGTCTGCGACGGAGCAACGACAATGGAATCGCCGGTGTGAACACCGACGGGATCAATGTTCTCCATGTTGCAGACCGTGATGACGTTTCCCGCGGAATCGCGCATCACCTCATATTCGATTTCCTTCCATCCGCCAATGTAGCGCTCAACAAGAACCTCGTGCACGCGGGACAGCCGGAGTCCGTTGGACAGAATCTCACGCAGCTCATTCTCATCGTGAGCGATTCCGCCGCCCGATCCTCCGAGCGTATACGCGGGACGCAGCACTACAGGATAACCGATTTTCTCCGCAAACCGGATGCCATGCTCCAGGCTGTGAACAACCTCGGATGCCGCTACCGGCTCACCGATTTTTTCCATGGTATCCTTAAACATCTGGCGATCTTCCGCCTTCTTGATCGTAAGGGAGGTGGTACCGATCAGACGAACATGGTTTTCCTTCAGAAAGCCACGGTCTTCCAGCTCCATGGCAAGGTTCAGTCCTGCCTGCCCTCCCATGGTCGGAAGCACACTGTCCGGCTTTTCCTTCAGGATCAGCTGTTCCACTACCTCAACGGTCAGCGGCTCAATATACACCTTGTCCGCGATATCTCCGTCCGTCATGATGGTAGCCGGGTTGGAGTTCAGAAGCACAACCTCGACGCCCTCCTCCTTCAGAGAACGGCAGCACTGTGTACCCGCATAGTCAAACTCCGCAGCCTGTCCGATAACGATTGGGCCGGAGCCAATTACCAGTACCTTCTTTATACTCATATCCCTGGACATTACTGGTCACCTCCCATCATTCTGATAAACTTGTCAAACAGATACGCGGAATCCTGCGGGCCGGGGCATGCCTCGGGATGGAACTGCGTCGTGAAAATGTTCTTGCCCTTGTAGCGAAGGCCCTCATTCGTCCTGTCATTTACATTCACATAAGCCGGCTCCGCGATCTCCGGATCCACCGTGTCCGTATCGACGACATAGCCATGATTCTGCGAGGTAATATAGACCCGCCCGGTTTCCAGATCCTTCACCGGGTGATTTCCTCCCCTGTGTCCATATTTCATCTTCTTTGTGTTGAAGCCGGCAGCAAGTGCCATCAGCTGATGGCCCATGCAGATCGCATAGATCGGCACATCCGACTCGTAAAGCTTGCGAACCTCTCGGATCTCATCCGGACAATCCTTGGGGTCTCCGGGACCGTTTGTCAGCATAATCCCGTCCGGATGGCCGGCCAGAACCTCTTCTGCCTTTGTCCAGGCAGGATACACCGTGACATCACAGCCTCTCTGATTCAGAGAACGGATAATATTGTACTTCACCCCGAAATCCATCAGTGCCACCTTATAGGTGCGTCCGGTGCGTTTTCCGCTTACCGGAGCTTCTGGATCCGCGTCCTTATAGGCAGGGCTGGTAATTCCTCCAACAACGGTATCCGTCGCCGGCCAGAACTCCTTTTCTGTACAGGTAACCTCTTCCACCTCATTTCCGGTTCTGTATGCCCGGATCTGCGGAAGAACCTCCTCCGGAACAACATCGGGATCTGTGGTGATCATTCCATTCATCGTACCGGACTCACGAAGGATCTTCGTCAGAGCACGGGTATCAATGCCTTCGATCCCGGGAACATTGTAGCGCTTCAGGAATGCCTGAATGGTGTCTTCCTCCCGGAAATTGCTGGGAACCCTTGATAATTCATGAACGATAAATCCGTCCATATAGGGTCTCAGAGACTCCTGATCCCGGTAACAGATCCCGTAATTTCCGATCAGCGGATATGTCATGCAGACAGCCTGTCCCGAGTAAGACGGGTCAGTCAGAACCTCTTCATAACCGGTCATAGATGTATTGAAGACGATCTCGCTTATGACAGTCTTTCTGGATCCTATACTTTTCCCTGTAAATACATGCCCATCTTCTAGAATCAAATAAGCTTTCATTTGCGTGCTCCTTGTTCAATCCGTAGCCTCTACAGTATGTAACGCTCCGCCTGCGGGGCATAAGCCTTTTCCTTACGCGGACAGCCTGCCGCCTATGGCCGCACTGCGGCCTTTTGCGGCGAGCGCAGCGATACGAGAGATCACCGGCATAACGCCTGTTGTCTCGCTGCATAGTTCTTCTGCCCGATTATAGCACAGGTTTCCATATCTTTCCTCTTAAAATTGCGAAATTGAGAAATTCATGGACGTCTGACATTCATCTTGACCGGTCATACCGGACGCATGGTCCCGGACACATGACATTCCTCCAATCTCAAAAAGACGAACCGCAAGGATTTCCGCAAAAGAAAAGCCACGGGAACACGAATATGTGCTCCTGTGGCTCTTCTGTTCATTCTTCTGTGATCAAAGTAACTGGCATCAATTTATGACCGGCCTCATCTTTCATTTCCTGTTTTCGGGCAAAAAGAAAGTGCAGGAAGCGGGACTTGAACCCGCACAGTATTGCTACCACAGGCACCTGAAGCCTGCGCGTCTGCCAATTCCGCCATTCCTGCATCTGCTGATATTCAATGTCGTGTGCGTTTTCTGTCGCTCACAACGATGTTTATCTTATCAGACCTTCTTTCGATTGTCAACTGTATTTTTAAAATTTTTTGTAACTATTCATCACATCTCGTCTCGAAAACCACAGGCACCCGGGATTAAAGTGCTGAATCTTTACCATTTTTATCTTTTTACTTTACTGACGTTCCGCTGATCTGCCTTCCGCATTTTCTTTGTCCTCTTTCTGACTGTCTTCTTCCTGACCGAGTACCCGAAACTTCCCAGTTCTCTTCCGAGCTCGTAGTATTTTCCGTGGGAGTATGCGGTGAGTCCGGTTTTCTCCAGATGGAAACTGCCTTTTTCATCCATATACCGGCTGTCTGCCTGGATACAGACAACTTCGGCGAGGAACATGTCATGGGTTCCAAGCTCCAGAACCTGTTTTACCCGGCACTCGATATTGACCGGAGATTCCTCAATGACTGGTGCCTGTACCCGGATTCCTCTGCCCGCAGTAAGGTTGCAGGCTTCGAACTTATTCAAATTTCTTCCGGATCTGACGCCGCAGAAATCAGCTGCCCTTACCAGCCGGTCTGTGGTCAGATTTACGACAAACTCGCCGTGCTCCTTCAGAAGATGCCAGGAGTACCGGCTGCGCCGTACCGAGATCGACAGCATCGGCGGGTCGGAGCACACGGTTCCGGCCCAGGCTACGGTTATGATATTTGGGATTCCCGCCGCATTATAAGAGGCTGTGTCTGATTTCTCCCGGTATTGCCGGTCTGTCTCTCCCGGCACCTCACCAGCAACGCTGATCATGACTGCAGGCACCGGATATAGAAAATTGCCGGGCTTTTCAAATACAATTTTTTCACTCATGACAGATACCTCTTAATCTTTACAGATGCTTCTATCCTGTACAGATGCCTCTTATCCTCTACCGGATTCTCGAAGGGACGCACCCCAGCCAAAACCCTCCTGGATGCGAACGCAGAAACGAGATAAAACACGCTGCGCGAGTTTTATCTCGCTATCGCGACGCTCGCCGCACACGAATACTTCGCATTCGGCTGCGGCTCACTGTTCGCGTAAATTATAAACGTTTCCGCCGCGCACCAAGCACAAACGTCGCGGAAACAGCTTCTCGGATCGTCTTGGAAACGTCTGTTTCCCGTCCTCTTACAGCGCCTGAATAAACCGGTCAAATGCCTCCTGTCCTTCCGCTGTGCGCTTGAATACACCGGCATCTTCCAGAACAAGCATGAATACCTTTCCGATTTCTTCCTTCAGAATATCGTCGATATTCGTCTCATTGATCGTGCTGTGACGCTTCATAATCTGTTCCGCCCAGTCTGCATGCTTTGACAGCTCCTCATCTGCGCGGATTTTTCTTCCTTCAAGTATTGCTTTCCTGAGATCTGCCATCTCCTTCTTCAATCTTGCGGGAAGCACAGCAAGACCCATAACCTCGATCAAACCGATATTTTCCTTCTTGATATGATGAAGCTCCGCGTGCGGGTGGAAGACACCGAGCGGGTGCTCCTTCGTGGTGATGTTGTTCCGGAGGACCAGATCCAGTTCGTAATCCTCTCCCCGTTTCCTCGCGATCGGCGTGATCGTGTTGTGAGGCGTCCCGTCTGTCTCTGCGTAGATAAAGACTTTTTCATCCGTATATCCTCTCCATGCGGTCAGGATTCTGTCCGCGAGCGCAATGATGCGTTCGGTGTCCGGACCGGAGAGCCGGATACAGGACATCGGCCATTTCACAATTCCCGACTTTACATCCTCAAATCCAGCCACGGAAAAGCTTCGTTCTACCGGTGCCTTCGCCATCGCGAATTCATAATGGCCGCCCTGAAAATGATCATGACTCAGAATGGATCCTCCTACGATCGGGAGATCTGCATTCGAGCCGACAAAGTAGTGCGGGAACATCTTCACAAAATCGAAGAGCTTGCAGAAGGTCGCATGCTCAATCTTCATCGGAATGTGCCGGGAGTTAAATACAATACAGTGTTCATTATAATACACATACGGGGAATATTGGAAGCACCAGTCCGAATTCTGTATGGTTACCGGAATGACCCTGTGATTTTCTCTGGCGGGATGATCCGGTCTTCCGGCGTATCCCTCGTTCTCCCTGCAGAGCTGGCATTTCGGATAGCCTGACTGCTTCGCGTTTTTCGCAGCCGCAATCGCCTTCGGATCTTTTTCCGGTTTGGAGAGATTGATCGTAATATCCAGATCTCCGTACTCCGTTGGAACCTTCCACTTCATATCCTTCGCGATACGATATCTGCGAATGTAATCCGTATTTCTGGAAAAATCATAGTACCAGTCTGTTGCCTTGACCGGGGAATCCTCATACAGCTTCCGGAATCTGCGGATCACTTCAGAAGGTCTCGGAGTCAGGCATCCCATCAGACGGGTATCAAATAGATCGCGATAGACGATGCTGTCCCCTCCGGTAAGTCCCCTCGACACCGCGTCGTCAGTCAGTTCCCTCAGCGTCTCCTCAAGCTCGGTTCCCGCTGCGATCCGCTCTTCGTTCAGAGTCGACGCGTAGGCGATCACCTCTTCCCGGCTGCCCTCATAGCTGTCCTTTTCAAGGTTCATCAGAATCTGGTTCACCGTGTAAATGATATCATCCTCTTCAATCAGCCCGGTGTATAATCCATATCCTGCCAGCCTCGTTATTGCATTGTCAACATCACTCATATCTTCCTCCGTTCTGCAGGCATCCCCTGCTGTTCCGATTATTTTTATGTGTACAGGCATCTGCTGCCTGAAACTTTGATTTACGCGAACAGTGAGCTGCAGCCGAATGCGAAGCATTCGTGTGCGGCGAGCGTCGCGATAGCGAGATAAAACTCGCGCAGCGTGTTTTATCTCGTTCTGCATATTCCTTCCGGTCTTTTCTATTACCTGGAAGTTTTTTCCTCTTCCATGAAATACATTCTGGAGTTAAAGTCCGCAAAATATCTTGTATTCTCGTTGTATCCGGTTCCGCAGTAGGCGCCCTGAAGCTTCACACCGGCCTTCATCAGCACGGCGCCGTTCGTCTCGATCTCCTCCTGCTCGCCGGGCATGGTGACAAATCGGGCGATCATGTTCTGAAGAACCGATCCCTGACGCACGTGCACCGGTGCCGCAGTATTGATCAGATCTCCGAAATCCCGGATATCATGGCGTTTCGCGATATTGTAGAAATGATACCGGCTTCCTTCGTTCAGTCCTCTCGCGCGATACATTTCAAACGGATGATTTGCCTCCGTCAGCTTCTGAAACATCATGCCGACGCCCCGTTTCCGGTCTGCAGAGACGACCGTCCACTCAACAATATTGTCAAACCGTCCGCGGTAAAAATCGCCGAACTGAAAGACTTCGCGCCATTCCTTATAAAGCGCGATCTGTTTCCGGATTTCATCCAGTTCCTTCTTCCCCAGGTCATTCAGGTTGAGCTCATATCCGAGTGTACCGAAGGCGGCGACGTTGAACCTGGTGTCAAGCGGAGTCTCGCGCAGTGTCTGATGATTCGGACTTGCGGAAACATGTGCAGTCATCACGGAAGCCGGATAGCCATAGCTGTAGCCCTGCTGAATCCTCGTCCGCATGACTGGATCCGTGTCGTCGCTCGCCCAGATCTGCGGGAAGTAACAGAGTGCGCCGAGATCAAACCGGCATCCTCCCGCGGCGCAACCCTCGAAGAGAATCTCCGGGAATTTCTCCGTGAGAGCCTTTGCCAGACGGTAAAATCCGCAGATATACCGGTGAGCGGTCTCTCCCTGACGCTCCGGAGGAAGAGCGGGTGAATAGACATCAGACATGATGCGGTTCATGTCCCACTTCACATAGGATATCTTGCCGGAAGAGAATACCTCACTCATCTTTGCAGTCAGATAATCGACCACCTCAGGATTCGCCAGATCAAGAATCATCTGATTTCTCCCCTCCGAATGCGGTTTTCCCGGTATCTGCATCGCCCAGTCCGGATGTGCCTCGTAGAGCCGGCTCCTGCGGCTGATCATCTCCGGCTCCACCCAGATTCCGAACCGAAGCCCGAGCTCCTCCATTTTTTCCGATATCTGCTTCAGGCCTCCCGGAAGCTTGGATCTGTTCACGTCCCAGTCTCCAAGAGAGCAGTCATCTCCGTTCCTTTCTCCAAACCAGCCGTCATCCATGACAAAAAGCTCGATTCCGACGTCCCTGCCAGCCTTTGCCAGACGAAGCAGACGGCTCTCATTGATCTTGAAATAGGATGCCTCCCAGCTGTTCAGAAGGACCGGTCTCGCCTTATGCTTCCAAACTCCGCGGCTGATATGCTCACGAACAAAATGATGCATGGAGAGACTCATGCCTGTATATCCCTCGTCCGAACAGGTCATCACCGCCTCAGGCGCCTCGAACTCATCTCCCGGTGAGAGGATGAACGAAAAATTCTGCGGATTGATTCCCGACACAAACCGGGTTTTTCCAAAGGAGTTTACTTCCGCCGCTTCATAATGATTGCCGCTGTAGATCAGATTCAGCCCGTAGCACAGCCCCGAGGATTCCGTCGTGTCCTCTCTGTGGAGCATCACGAACGGATTGCTGCGGTTTGAAGAAGAGCCGGCATTGGAAGAATTTACAATTTTTCCGGAGACAACCGGAACGTCCGACCGGTACATCTCCCTCGCCCAGGCGCCGTGAAAGGTGCTCATGATATATCCGCTGTCTTCAAAATCAAGCTGCATGCTCATCAGACGATTCAGGACCACTGCCTCATCGCTGTCGTTAACGAGCCGGCTCGACCTCGTAATGACATCGCAGTCTTCAAATACATAGTAGTGAAGCTCAAGACGCAGATCGTATGATGCATCCTTCAGCGTCAGAATCAAATGGGAATAGCGCTCTCCGCAGAAATTCTCCGTACACTTCTGTTCCAGTCCCTCGCGGCTTCCGAACAGTGAGCCGGGAAGAGTATGAAATTCCGGCTTTTCATCGGTAATCCTCGCCTCATCAAACAGAAAATCCGAGGTCACGCTTCCGTCGGCATGGGTTATCTCAAGAAAGGGTTCCCGGATATCTCCCTTTCCGAGAGAAGACATCTCCAGACGCAGATCCTCCAGCGTGAGATCCATGTGCTCCTGATCGTAGGAGATCATATTGCCCGCAGGAAATGCCCTTTTCTCTTCCAGACATTTTGCATCCTGCAGCAGCTCCTCATCTGTCTTTTCTGAAAAATCTCCCAGCGAGACGCCGTAATACAGATGCTCCAGGTGTCCGCTGGGAAGTACCTGAAAAATGTAAGTTGTCTTTGGTGTCCCGAGCATAAATACGTTCTTTATTTTTCTGATCATCAGCATTTCCTCTCATAAATCTACAGACAGGTGAAGGGTCTTTTATCTATTATTATCTATGATCTCAGCATATCCTTCAATGTAATTATGTTGCAAAACGATGTAAAAAAAGACCACCGCCGCACATTCTTATTCGTGCCGGCGGCAGCCCTTTTGTTCCGCTTTTCTGAACGAAACACAGCTATCTTAAATTTCCTGCTTCTGTTTGCGGAGCGTGCTCATCACCTCCGCCATTTTTTTGTCACTCAGCCTGTAGAAGCATCGGAATAACAGAAATGCAACGACTAGAAGAAGTGCCGACGGCACCGTCATCCACAGCCGGAGCCCGCCGAGGGTCGCTGCGCTCTGCGCGGCCGCCTCCGTGTCAAGACCGATCCACTCAATGGCAAGTCCTGAAATAAATGCCGCGATGCCCGACGCCAGCTTTACCGTGAAGGTCTGCATGGAGAAAATCACGGATTCCTCCCTTTTTCCATTTTTCGCCTCACCATAGTCTACCGCGTCAGACAGGAAAATAGTCAGCATCACATTCAGCACACCGTAAGAGGCGTAGACCAAAATACCAGGAACAAGCAGCACGATCCATGAACCTCTGTAGATCCCGCTGAACGCAAAGGCAAGTAATATCAGAAATCCGGCGATCTGAAGCACAATCGTGACGGAAAAGAGTTTCAGTTTTTCCATCTTTCTGCGGAAAACCGGAACAAGCATCATGAAAATCACCTGTGCGAGAAAACATCCTGCCGTGAATACGCTGTATACATCGGTGTTTCCAAGGTCAAACTGGAAGAAATACAGGATCAGGTTCCCCACAATATCGAGTGCCAGATAGACCAGTATTACCGCTGCCACGACACAGAGTGCCTGGTCATTGCGGAAGAGGGATCCGAACATTTCGCCGATCGAAGCGGATTTCATCTCCTCCGGTTTTTTCTCCGGAACATTTTTCACAAATACAATTTCCGATATCAGAAATACTGCCGCGATGATGAGCGCCCAGTAACGGAAGCCGATCCGGTATCCTGCCAGCGCCGTTGTTCCGGACAATACCGGAACCACGATCATCGTGAGAACGGTAGGAATCGCGTCTCCGATTCCCGAGCTTGATCTTGCAAGTGAAGAAAGCTGCTCTCTGTCCTTTCCCGGCTCGGTGATTGCCGGGATCATGGACCAGAAAGGAATATCCATCAGCGTGTATGTGACGCCCCATGCGAGGTAGATCAGCGTCAGCCAGATCTTCATGGAACCCGGCTTCATGCTGTCCGGCACTGCGAACAGCGCATAGACGGTCAGAGCATTCAGTACCGTTCCGGACAGAATCCAGGGACGGAAACGCCCCCATCTCGTTCTCGTCTTCGCAACAACAACTCCCATGATCGGATCGTTCAGCGCGTCAAAGATTCTGGCGCCCATCAGAACCGCTCCGATGAACGCACTGCTGATCCCGAGCACCACATTGTAATAATAGAGCAGATAGCTGTTTACCAGCATATACACGATATCCTTGCCAAAAGCGCCGAAGCAGAACGCCGCTTTATTTCGTATCGTCAGTTTCATTTCAACCCTCCCATTTCTTTTTCAAATTCCCCGCTTCAGATTCACAGCCGTTCTGACTGCCCGGTACGCGCCGTCATAGATCCCCGTCTTCTTATTCGCGATGATATTCGTGCACATATCCTTCAGAAGCACATCATCCTCCAGGAAAAGATCTGTCATCTGAAGAATATGCGGAAGATCCCGGCATTCGAGTGTTCCGTCTCCGATCTCCGCAGAGTGGATGGCGCCCCATTTTTCATGTCCCCCGATTCTGCGGATGAACAGCTTCGGCACCGGATAGAAGGAAAGCTCGCTCGGCTTGGTGACCAGAACATCACAGCTTCTCATCAGAAGGTTGGTACAGTACACCGCCTCAAAAATATTTTCATGCCAGAAAGCGTGGACACCCCCGATCGCATCATCCGAAAGAGCTGTCGACGCAAATTCCTCTGTTTCCTTCCAGTTGTTGAAATGTTCTTCCGAGACCTGCGCGAGCCCGCTCACTTCGCCACACAGCTCCTCCCATACATTCCGGTAGTCTCCGACATTGATGAAAAGCGCCGCCTTCTTCTTTCGGATCACCGGAAGCAGGTGCCGGATGATTCCGGCAAAAATCTCCTTCTGGGCGCCCGCTCCTCCGATTGTCAAAAGGAACCTCATCGGCCTGCCATCGTCCTTTCTGCGGATTCTTGCGGCGCAGTCCTCTTCAATATTCCGGACAAGCTCATCATCAACATAATGTCCGGTGTAGATCAGTGATTCCGGCGGCATGGGATGTAGCACCCGATTCCCGTCCATACCATTCAGAATCCGGTATCCCTGATATGCCTGATGCGTCTGTACCGTGTGAATACTGCCCTCCGCCAGATGAAGCGCCATGGGCCAGTTGTCCGGTATGGCGTTTACCACATATTTCATACCTGCGTGAACCGCTGCCTGTGCCGGCCACACATGCGTTCCAATCACCGGGATATCCTTCGGAACATTCCGGAACACTGCCGCCATAATCTCAGCGTTTTTCTGATCGGAGGCATTGTAGGAAAGCTTCCGAAAGCCCTCATAGTTCAGCGGCTCCCAGATGACCTTATTGAACAGCCTGCTCTTCTGGGACAGCCTGGAACCCATGGAATACAGGTCATTCTGCGCACGGATCACCTTTGTGCAGGCGGTCTGCGGATAGGAATTCAGATCCATCCAGTATGGCTTGTATCCCATCGCATGCGCGCAAGAAGCCATCGCCATAGAAATCCTGTAGTGTCCGAATCCCATCCGTATATTTCCGACGATGATTCCCTTTCCGGTGTCAAATTCCTCCTCTCCTGCAATATCGTCCTCCGGCAGACAGATGTCGCTCACGCCGAGCGACTCACCGATGTAACGATTTTTCCGGATAATGGTACGATAAGACGCATTTGCGTCATCTCCATACTTTCTGGCGTACCTTCTCCCGGAAGCTTCCGCTTTCCGATAGTCTCGCTCACGTATCCGGTTTCCAAATATTTCTCTTGATTTGTCTTCCATGACTGCCTCCTCCGATTACGGATCGCGGATCACAATTCCCTTTACCAGGATGTCCACAACCTCCTGCAGCGCCGCGTGATACGTCAACCCGTTCTCAATCAGAATATCTCTCTCGAAAAACTGCTCCAGTGTCGCCTCCATCATTGTCTGAAACACCGGTATGGAAAATCTCCGGATTCTCCCCTGCCGCATGCCCTCTTTCAAAAGCTCCACGGTCGATTCCCAACCGCTTTCCAGCCGTTCCTTCAGGTGACGGTAAACAGACGGGTACTTGTCACGCAGATCATATAGCTGACGGAAATCCACATTCTGATAACGATCCGGCATTACGCCCAGAATCCTTCTCACCCTCTCGACAATGTCCATCTCCCGGTTCTCATACACCTTCTGCTCATCTTCCTTGATCGAATCAAAGATGTAATCCACCATCTCATAAAGCAGATGCTTTTTGTCCGGAAAATAGACGTAAAGGGTTTTCTTGCTGCGATGCAGCTCCTTCGCGAGATCATCCATCGTAAACTTCATTCCCTTCCGGTTAAAAAGCCGCAGCGTCGCCTCCAGGATGTCTTCCCGGATATTCTGACCGGCACAGCGTTCTTCTGACCAAGCATCATCCGAAGCTGCAGCATCTGTACTCATCGGTTTCGTCTGCTCTGTCTGTTCTGTCTGTTCTGTCCGCTCTGTCTGTTCCGTCAGCTCTGTCTGTTCCGTCAGCTCTGTCCGCTCTGTCTGTTCCGTCTGAAAATCGATCACGTCCGGGACCTCCATATCTTCGACAAGATGTCGGAAACTAAATTATCTGTTTCAGTTTCCATGGGCTTATTTTACCACTTTACTTGCAAAAAAATAAGAAACTATTTATACAAAAATAGTTTCCTATATTTGTGCGAGTTGTATGCTCCCACAGATGCATTTATTTTGTTTAACGAGATAAAACACGCTGCGCGAGTTTTATCTCGTTATCGCGACGCTCGCCGCACACGAATACTTCGCATTCAGCTGCGGCTCACTGTTCGCGTAAATACCAGCAGACGCTCCTTCCTTACGACGGGGCGCCTGCTCATTCAGGGAATTAATTTCTGTTACGGATATCCCGGACGGTCTCGCCCACCAGAAGCCTTCCCCTTACTCCGATCTCCTCAATAATACTTGATTTGCGGTTAACCACCATCTCAATCAGCTTCTGGGCCGCAAGCCTTCCGATGCCCTCGGCATCCTGCCGGTATGTGGTGAGCGCCGGCTCCATGATCTGCCCGACGTCGATTCCATCGTAACCCACGGCGCTCACATCCTGCGGGATCCGGTATCCGAGCTCACGCAGCACTCTCCGTCCTCCAATATAAGAAAAATCGTCCGAAAACATGATGGCTGTCGGCTTATTCCTGCTGTTCATGATCTCCTTCACAATTTCATTGTTAAATTTCGGATCGTTGTATCTCCCGTCATGAACCGAGACTTCATCCTCGTCGATCCCGGACTCCTTCAGCGCCCGGTAAAAACCCGCCAGCCGTTTCTGTGTGACGAGCGTGTCTTCGCCGTGTATAAAGGCAATCTTTCTGTGCCCGTGCCCGATAAGATACTTCGTAAGCTCGTAACTGCCTTCTTCATTATCTGACATCACGCAGCTGTGATTCTTCACCTGATAATCAATAGTGATAAATGGGATCTCGCTTCTCACGAGCTGAATGATCCCCGGCGCATGGAAATTCACGTTCGCGATGAGAATTCCGTCACACTTCCGGTAGCGCACATGCTGAAGAAAGGAGTCCCCGACCATCTTCTGGCTGATGAACGTGATATCATAGCCCAGACGCTCCAGTTCCTTCTTTGCGCTGTTCAGAATCACTGAAAAAAAAGGATGCACGAGTCCGGACGATGTGTCATCCTCAAAAACCACACCGATATTATGAGAAATATTTGTCCGAAGCAAAATGGCAGAAGGATCCGGATGATAATCCATCTCCTCCGCGATTCTGCGGATTTTCCGGGATGTCTCCATGGAAACATCCTTGTAACCGTTCAGCGCCTTACTGACGGTAGCGACGGATACTCCGCACTTCTTTGCGATATCCCGGATCGTCACCGGCCGCTTCGTTGCCGCTTCATCCCTCTCTTCTGTAATATCGGCATTCCCCTGCTGTCCGTCTGATGAATGCGTTCTGTCTGCCATCTTCTGTACCTGTTCTTTCTAATCCTGTTCCGCTGAAACTGAAGTTTCAAGTGAATCCTGTGATTCACACCCATATACGTCTGCCGGGCTTCTTCCCATCCTATACCAGCTTTGCAGCGTCCCTGATGCTGTGTAATCACTTACACGATTGGTTTATTTTTTCTTTCACAACCTTATTATATAGAATATTTTGGAAAAAAACTACACGAATCAGAAATTTTTATCCGGTTTTTCATCTGTTCTCTATAAAGTCTGCCATAGACAGACGATATGATCAATTTCCGCAGTAACTCAGAACCTTTCCGATGCTGTCATGGAATACGAGATCCGCGTCCCCGTCGCGCACCGTCCTGTCTCGATTGATCAAAACGAGGTATCTGCCACTGAAGTAGTCCAGAAGCGAGGCTGCCGGATACACGCTCAGGGACGTGCCTCCCACAATCATCATGTCCGCCTCCCGGCAGGCACGCTCCGCATTTCTCCAGGCATCCTCCGGCAGCATTTCCCCGTACAGGGTTACATCTGGCCTCACAATTCCCGTACAGCCCGGCTCGGTGCATCTCGGGACCGGTTCCTTGCTTCGGAAGATGTAATCCGACGGGTATCGCTTATGACACCGGTCACAGTAATTTCGAAGTGTTGAACCGTGAATCTCATACACCTTCTTGCTTCCCGCCTTCTGATGAAGCCCGTCAATATTCTGCGTGATCACACAGTCAAGTTTCCCCTCCCGCTCCATCTCCGCCAGTTTTCTGTGCGCCGCATTCGGCTCGATCCCTTCGACATTCATCTTCTGCCTGTAAAATTCGTAAAAAACCTCCGGATGCTGATACAGACAATCGCAGCTCAGAAGGTATTCCGGTGTGTAGCTGTCAAATTTCACATCGTGCTGATTATACAGACCATCCTTGCTTCGGAAATCCGGAATTCCGCTCTCGGTCGACACGCCCGCACCACCGAAAAATACAATATGCCGGCTTGCGCGGATCATCTCATTGAGCGCGTCATACTTCTGCTCCTCACTAAGTCCCGACAGATAACGGACCCGGTCGGATCTTTTCTCATATTTATCGATATACATATCCACACCCCTTTCTGTAGTGTTAATGATTTTCCTGAGGCCTCAAAATCCGATGTCTCCGAAAACGCATTCTATCTGTAAAAGCGCATCCCGTCTGGGAAAATGCATCCTGTCTGGGAAAAAGCACCCTGTCTTGGAAAACGCATCCTGCCTGTGAAAATGCATCCTGTCTGTGAAACGCCGCGCAGTGAATCTGCCCGCTGTCAAAAAAATCTGCGATGATAATATACGTTCTCGTCACGGGACGATTCTCTGCGTACCAGCAGGAAACATACAAGATAAATAACAACAACGACGATACCGAACACAAGCGTCGAAGCTCCCGTTCCGAGCATCGCGCAGGTATCATAGATGCCATGAAGAAAAACAGCCAGCATGTACCCGGTCACGATGCACAGAACCTGACGGATATGATGCCCCTCCGCCTGCTGAATCTTCGCTCTGCCGTAAAAAATTCCAAACAGAACACCAAAGCTCATATGCCCCGGAATTGCCAGAACAGATCTCCCGACCAAAACACCCGGTCCATACCCCATTTCATAGATAATGTTCTCCATCGCGGCAAAACCCAGCGACGCAAAAACCGAATAGACAATTCCGTCAAATCTGTAGTTAAACGCCGGGTTTTTCCAGGTAACCGCCGCCATCAGGGCATATTTCGTGCCTTCTTCAACAACAGCGACAACCAGAAACGCCATGACCGCAGTGTACGCAAGTCCTGAAGGATTCAGAGGGGACCGGTCCAGAAAAAAGCTGCCGATTCTTTCCAGAAGCATCGACAGAAATGCCGCGGCAACGCCCATGAATATCAGACGTATCAGAAGCCCGACCGGTTCTTTCTCTACCCTGTCCTGCCGGTACACATAGATCAGGAGGATCAGAGCAGGCAGGACCGCGAGAAAAAGATACAAAAAGAAAACGTACATTGCCGGAAGAAGCAGAAACATAAAAAACCCCCTTTCAAATGGTATTTTCTATTATTATACCATCCGTCCGGGGGATTTCCATATTCAACTATTTGTGAGGTGTCCGCCCTTTTTACGGCACACAATCGAATAATATTTCACCCATAATCCTGTGGCATCGCTATAGGATCAGCTTATCGTCTCTCAGTAATGATACCCGTCGAGTGTTGTCGTGGTCTGTCTGTCATGATGCTCTGCGTTCTCAATCAGCAGATTCAGCTCAACTTCCGTGCCGATAAAATCCTGCACATCGCACTCATAGATGGAATTCTCTGTTCTCATCATGAAAAGGCCGTCATCGTAAGCCATGGAAATCACCGGTGAAGTATGAATAAACGTCCCGTCATCATACTTCCGGCTGCCGCTTACACTGCCAACCAGATCCTTCTGTATCATCTTCCAGCTTCTCAGTCTCATACATATTCCCCTTAAATCATACTCCCTGAATATCACCAAAAACTTTATGACATTATTCTACACCAATTTCATGACAAAAGTGTGAACCTCTTCGAAAATGCAGACAGGCTGCCTGCCGCGAAGCAAGTGAGGGACTGGATGCGATTCCAAGGGCAACAGATATGAGCACAGCGCTGAACTTTTCTTACAGATCTTTATGTGTGAGCATCGTTCCGTGTGCCATCTTCGCAACCGCCCCGGAAAGCGCAATCAGTGCGATCAGGTTCGGCAGCGCCATCAGCCCGTTAAACAAATCCGACAGATTCCACACCAGATCTACCTTCAGGACTGACCCGATCAGGATGAAGATAACGACAATGACAGCGAAGGGCTTCACAGCCTTTGATCCTACCATATATCTGACATTCTGCTGCGCGAAGAAGAACCAGCCGATGATCGTTGAAAACGCGAAGAAAAACAGACAAATTGCCACAAACTTCGAGCCGAACGCTCCGAATCCCGTACTGAACGCAGCCTGTGCAACCGGTGTACCGGTGATATCACCCGCGTACGGAATGGAATTGCCAAGAACACCGGATGAAAGAATAACCAGCGCGGTCATGGTAAGTACGACGAAGGTATCGATGAACACACCTACCATAGCGACTTCGCCCTGATCCTGAGGTTTATCAACCTGTGCCTGCGCATGCGCGTGAGGAGTGGAGCCCATACCTGCCTCATTGGAGAACAGTCCGCGGGCTACACCAAGCCTCAGCGCCTGACGAACTGTGATTCCGGCACCGGCTCCGACAACAGCCTGCGGTGTAAAGGCTCCGACAAAGATCGATCCGAGCGCCGGCAGCAGATTTCTGTGGTTGATAATCAGAACAATCAGGCCGCCGACAAGGTAAAGCGCCGCCATGATCGGAACAATCTTTTCCGTAAAGGACGCAATACGGCTGATTCCGCCGATAAAAATAAATCCAGCTATCACGGCGATGATAATACCCATGATCAGCTTGTTGGCACCGAAGGCAGTGTGAAATGCGTCGCTGATGGAGTTGGACTGCACCATATTGCCCATGATGCCGAGCGCAAGGATGATCATGATCGCGAAGAACGATGCGAGGAACTTTCCAAAACCGTTCTTGAATGCCTTGCGGATATAATAAACCGGACCTCCGATGATATTGCCCTGATCATCACGGGATCTCGTAACCTGAGCGAGGCAGGCCTCTCCGTAGATCGTTGCCATTCCGAAGAATGCCGCAAGCCACATCCAGAAAATTGCTCCGGGGCCGCCTCCGACAAGTGCCGTCGCACATCCGGCGATATTGCCCGTTCCGACCTGTGCCGCGATTGCTGTCGCAAGTGCCTGGAATGAACTCATGCCATCCTTCCCGGCCTTTTCGCCATGCAGAGAGAAGTTGCCAAAGACACGGTTCCATGCTCTACCAAAATGACGGACCTGAACAAATCTTGTCCGGAACGAGAAATAGATTCCCGTACCCACAAGCACGAACAGGAGGAGAAACCACACCTTATCATCAATAAGTGCCACAATACTGTTGAGAGCGTCCATTTCAAATCTCCTTTAAGATTAATCTCTTTACCTGCGTATCTGTATCAGAAATAAGGAGACTCCCGGGCAGCACTCATGGCGAAGAAAAAGCCCCAACCACCAGCCGGTACGACCGGCAACGTGAATTGGAGCACTTTTTGCTGAAAAAACTGCCTGGCTGCGGCTTTCATCATCCGATGTGCGGCGACGCACAGATGACGGTATCTGAAAATACAGCCCGGCCGGTTCATCAACAACTCTGTCCTTTTGCCTGAGAGATTCCATACCTGCTTTGCGCAGATACTTTGCACCTTCGGCACCCTTGAAGGGTTTCTCCAGAGTCCACTCCGTTTTTAGTCTTCGTCCACACGACACCTGAGAGTTTTACTCCTTCGGCAGGTCCTCCGGCACAGATTATACTGAAAGAATTCCTGTACAGGATTCCGCTTTTCCTAAAAACATCTACGTAAGTATTAAATTTGAGTAAACTATAACATGGATATCCGATACCGTCAACAAACCGGTTTATGATTTTTTAAGATTTATCGCGGCCGGTTTATCCGGGCAGCTTTTCCCGGATCATTTTATCCCGGGCGGTTTTTTTCCGGATCATTTTATCCCAGGCGGTCAAACTGCAAGATCCGCGTACTCCGGTCTTTGCATTCTTTTCTTTGCGTAGGAACAGAGCGGCAGAATTTTCACCCCGGTCTTTCTCGCGTTCTGCGCCACCTCATCGACAAGCTTCCCGGCAATCCCGTTTCCATTATACAAGGGGTCTACCTCTGTGTGTTCAATCACCCAGCGGTTGTCAGATCGTGTGAACGTGCACTCACCCACCTCGCGGTCTCCGTCATATGCTGCCGCACGGTTTCTGTGATTTTCAAATCTGATGTTAAGTTCCATGCCTGTCTCCCTTCTTATTCAAAATGACAAATCTTTTGTTTTTCTTTTCTAAATACACACCCGGCACTATGATGCACTCTTTTTGCCATCGGTTTCACCGAAAAGCCCCATAAAAGAGTGCATTTTTTTAATATTGTATGGAAATAGTATATTTATTTATCCTTACAACAGTGGTAGAATTAGGTGGTCATTGAATTGTTCGTCAGTTTTTTACATATGGGCAATATTTTATATTTAATACCAGAAAAAACGTTGTATATTTCAAATATATAATGTTTGCTCAAGACATATGCAGCATCCATTATTTACGGAGGAACTTTTTATGAGTAAGGAAACCGAAAATGCTTTTGACTTTGAGGACCTGGGTCGGAAAGTTAAGGAGCTTCGGATTAAAAACGGTCTGACACAAAACCAGGTTGCCTCTGAACTTCACGTAACCCCGGGATACATCAGCAACGTTGAAAATAACCGGACGGCGATGTCCCTTCGCGTATTATCCTACTACGCAAAACTGACCGGAATCACACTGGATTCTCTTGTCGGGAAGATCGAACCCGAATATCGCACCACAGCTCTCGATAACGAACTTCTATCCATTATTTCAAGATATTCCGACGAAAAGAAGCAGAAAATTCTGGATATTCTTAAAATCATTGACCGATAAGACTGACCGAACCGTTGACTCAGAAAAAGCAGTTGCCTCTCTGGCGGCTGCTTTTTCTGTTTTTCTGCGTCTGATAACCATAGAAACAAACGCCACGGAAATCAGCCGTGGCTGTTTCAGCCAGCCGGCAGTCTCTTTTTTTTCATTTATACCTCTGATGGCATAGAAGTCACAGCCAGGCAGACAAGCCGGTCCTTTTTCAGCCGGCTGCATTCTTTGTTCTCTTTTTTCCCGAAAACGCGCAGAAGAAAATAAAGAGCAGAAACAGGACAGCGATGCACATCCATCCGGTCAGCACAACGGTTCCCATCGGCGAGAACATGTCGTAATATCCCTTCAGATAGATGACGATGATGATCACAGGCACAATAAAGGTGATATATGTTCTGAGTTTTTTCGGGAATTTTCTCCCCTCTCCCGCATCTGCCTCCTGAATGAAATGATCCCATCCCCATCCGCTTTTCCGGGTGCAGAAAAGCACAAAGGCCAGACTGCCCAGCGGCAGAAGATTATTTGAGACGATGAAATCCTCAAGGTCCAGAATATGTGTTCCCTCGCCTAACGGCTGAAAGGATGACCATATATTGTAGCCGAAGACGCATGGCAGGCTGAGCAGAACGACAAGGACAGCACTGATGATGACGCTCTTCTTTCTCGTCCAGCCGAACAGATCAATATCAAAGGCAATAATATTCTCAAATACCGCAATAACCGTGGTCAGCGCCGCAAACGACAGGAAGACGAAGAAAAGCGCGCCCCAGATTCTTCCTCCCGGCATCTGGCTGAACAGATTCGGTATGGTGAGGAAGATGAGACTTGGTCCGGCATCCGGCTCTATCCCATAGGCAAAGCATGCTGGAATGATAATGAATCCCGCCATCAGCGCGACAAAGGTGTCCAGCGCCGTGATCGTGACTGCTTCTCCCGTCAGGCTTCTGTCCTTATTCAGGTAGGAACCGAAGATCAGCATGGCTCCGATTCCGATGGACAATGTGAAGAACGCCTGACTCATTGCAGCGAAGATGACGTTTCCGACACCGCGCTCCGCCATGTTCCGGAAATCCGGCACGAGGTAGAAGGCGATTCCCTTCGCCGCACCCTTCAGGAATATCGAGTGGACAGCAAGCACGACCATCAGAACCATCAGGCAGGTCATCATGACCTTTGTCACCCGCTCCACCCCGTTTTGAATTCCAAAATAACAGATCACAAAACCGATAAGACACACCAGAATTGTCCAGAAAGCCATGCCAGGTGCGTTGGAAAGCATCGCGGCATAATCGGATTTTATTCTGGCGCTGTCCGCGCCGGCAAATGTACCCGTGACATGAAGATAGCAGTAATAAAGCATCCATCCGGCAACGGTTGTATAATACATCATCAGCATATAGCTTCCGATGATACTGATGTATTTCAGCCAGTGGAACCTCGATCCTTTCTGCTCCAGCGTCTCAAAACATCTCGCCGCACTCTTCCGGCTTGCACGTCCGACCGAAAATTCACAGATCATGACTGGAATTCCAAGGATTAGAAGAAATACCAGATAAATCAGGATAAAAGCTGCTCCGCCGTACTGTCCGCAGAGATAGGGGAATTTCCATACATTTCCGATTCCGATTGCACAGCCTGCAGAAACCAGGATGAAGCCGATCCTGGAGCCGAATTTTTCCCTGTCGGATTTGCTGCTTACATTTGACATACCGTCAATCCCTCTACTTTCTATCATTCTGTCCGTCTGTACTCTTCGGCTCGGTCTTTGGCAGCCGTCCGTAGATCCTTGCGAGGTTGTGAATGCTGACCGCCAGAGCGTCTGACAGATAATTCGGCGTGAGCCTCCACTGCCAGTTGGTTCCCTGCGAGCCGGGTGTATTGATCCTGGCCTCACTTCCCTTCACAAGATAATCCTGAAGCGGAACGATACAGGTGTCTGCCGGCGAACGATATGCCTCGCGGATAAAATCCCACACAAATGCTCCGTAATCGGTATTCTCCGAATGAATAAACTGTCTGGCAAAATCCCGGTCATGATCCGGCGCATGTTCCACCCAGTCCAGAATCGTCGTGTTGTCGTGTGTGCCAGTGTAGACGACGCAGTGGAACGGATGATGGTAGGTCAGATACCAGCTCGATTCTGATCCGTCAAATGCGTACTGAAGGACCTTCATCCCCGGATATCCGCTGTCCTTCAGAAGCTGTTCATTCTCCGGAGTAATCGTGCCAAGATCCTCGGCTATCAGCGGTACCTCGCCAAGAGTCTTCTTCATCTCCCGGAAAAAGCTCATGCCGGGTCCCTTCTTCATGATTCCATTTTCCGCGGTCTCATCCCCGTAAGGGATTTCATAGTAATTCGAAAAGCCATGAAAATGATCAATCCGAAGGATATCAAAAAGCTCCATATTCGCCCGGATCCTGCGGATCCACCAGGAATAGTGATCCTTTCGTCCTCTCTCCCAGTCGTATACAGGATCTCCCCACAGCTGTCCGGTCACTGAAAAAGCATCCGGCGGACACCCCGCAATATATTCCGGCTTCAGATCACGGTCAAACCGGAAAACCTCCGGGTGTGCCCACGCATCTGCACTGTCCATGGAAACGTAGAACGGAACATCCCCGATAAACCCGATGCCCTGTTCCCGGGCATATCGATGAAGCCGCTCCCACTGTGTGAAGAACTCAAACTGAACAAAACAGAAGAAAGAGATCTCATCCTGAAGTTCCTCTTTCGCCCGGCTAAGTGTGTCCGCCCTGCGCTCCCTGTAACCATCGTCCCAGTCCAGCCAGCTCTTTCCCTCGAATTTCTCCTTGAGCGCGCAGTACAGACAGTAGTCGTCCAGCCAGTACGATTCTCTCTCACAGAATTCGGTATACTTTTCATACAGGCCCTTCTCAGGGAGTACCGTATTCTCTGATTTCATATTCACCGCTGAGACTGCTGCGTCCGCAGCTCTTTCCGCCGCAGGCCCTGCTGGATCCGTGACTTTCTCCGCCGCTGCTCCTGCAGTGCCGACGATCATATCCGTATAAGCTGCAGCCGTTTTATTCTGAGCGTCTTTGATTTTTTCCGTCTGTTTTTTTGAGTCCAGAAGACGCTCGCGGAAGGCCGGGTACGCCATCCGAAGTGCCCTGCCCCGGTTTGTATAAAGTGCACCGTAATCAACACGCTCCTGATTCTGTCCAAAATCCAGACAGCGTACATCATCTTCTCTCAGAAGCCCGTCATCAATTAACGTTCTCAGATCGATATAATTCTGATTTCCCGCAAACGCCGAGACCGGCTGATAAGGTGAATCTCCGAAGCCGGTCGGTCCCAGCGGCAGCACCTGCCAGTAGCTCTGCCCGGACTTTTTCAGAAAATCCACAAATTCATATGCTTCCCTCGAGAAACAACCGATTCCAAATTCAGACGGTACCGAAAATACAGGAAACAAAATACCACTTTGACGCTTCATACCCTACTCCTTCCCCGTTCACATACTGTTTTATTATAATATAAAGACAGGGCAGGTGTACACCTGTCGAACCATTTTTCTTAATTTTCCGTTAAAACCGTGAATTATTTCCGTAAAAACCGGATAAGATACGGATGACGGATTTTTCTTGGTTGAAGGACTAACGAGATAAAACACGCTGCGCGAGTTTTATCTCGCTATCGCGGCGCTCGCCGCACACGAATACTTCGCATTCGGCTGCGGCTCACTGTTCGCGTAAAAAAAGACCCCCTGTCAGGCGCTGCCGCTCCTGCAGGGGTCTGCGATATAATCTATCTGTTTCATTTCCCGGTGCCGCACCGGTTACTCGTCGCGGTTCCATGATCAGTTGATATACTTGTCTTTGAACTTCAGTCGTGAAAGAGCCCGCGCCATGGAAGCCTGCGTCATCTTGTATTCACGCAAACTCTGCTTCTGACGCAGACGCTCCTTCGCCCGCTCCAGTGCCTCCTCGGCACGACGCTTGTCGACCTCATCCGGGGACTCACAGGTGTCAACCAGGATCGTTGCACGGTTATTTGCGAAAATCATGGAGCCGTTGCCGCAGACAGCCGTTACCTTTTTGCCGTCCGACGTTGTAAAGTCGATCTCCCCGGGCACGATCGCAAGCATGATCTGCGAATGGTGCGCAAGGAAGCCTTCCCTTCCGTCAATGGTAGGAACCTTCAGACTTGTAACGTAACCGTTGTAAAAGGCTTTATCCGATGCGATGACTCTGAGATAATATTTGGCTTCTGCCATGTTACACCTCAATCTTATTCCTGACGCGTCAGCGGCGCAGACGCAAAGCTTCCGCCTCTATCTGCCTGCTGATGCATGTGCCGGATTCTCTTATGCTTCCTTCTTCGCGTGCTCCGCAACATCCTCGATGCCGCCGCAGTTGAAGAACGCATTCTCCGGATAATCGTCCATATCTCCATTCAGGATTGCCTGGAATCCCTTGATGGTGTCCTCGAGAGGAACATACTTTCCGGGAATTCCGGTGAACTGCTCCGCTACGTGGAACGGCTGTGACAGGAAGTTTCTGATCTTACGGGCACGATATACGACGGTCTTGTCCTCGTCAGAAAGTTCTTCCATACCAAGGATGGCAATGATATCCTGAAGTTCCTTATATTTCTGCAGATACTGGAGCACAGACTGCGCAGTCTCGTAATGTTCCTTCCCGACAATATCCTCCTCCAGAATTCGTGAGGAAGATTCCAGCGGATCAACGGCAGGATAAATACCCTGCTCTACGATCTTTCGGGAAAGAACGGTCGTAGCATCCAGATGAGCAAATGTCGTAGCCGGCGCGGGGTCGGTCAGGTCATCGGCCGGTACATATACCGCCTGCACCGATGTGATAGATCCGTTTGTCGTTGAGGCAATTCTCTCCTGAAGCTCACCCATTTCATTTGCCAGGGTCGGCTGATATCCTACAGCGGACGGCATACGTCCAAGCAGAGAGGATACCTCGGAACCGGCCTGTACGAAACGGAAGATGTTATCGATGAACAGAAGAACGTCTTTTTTCTGAACATCACGGAAATACTCGGCCATGGTAAGACCTGTTTCCGCGACACGCATACGTGCCCCCGGGGGCTCATTCATCTGTCCGAATACCAGGGCGGTATTCTTGATAACTCCAGACTCTGTCATTTCGCTCCAGAGGTCATTTCCCTCACGGGATCTTTCTCCGACACCGGTAAAGATCGAATAACCGCCGTGCTCCGTCGCGATGTTGCGGATCAGTTCCTGAATCAGAACGGTCTTACCTACTCCGGCACCTCCGAACAGTCCGACCTTACCACCCTTTGCGTAGGGCGCGATCAGGTCAATAACCTTGATTCCGGTCTCCAGGATCTCCTGTACCGGTTTCTGTTCTGTAAATTTCGGTGGTTTTCTGTGAATCTCCCACTGTTCAGAATCTCTGAGCTGTTCGCCGCCGTCGATGGTATCGCCAAGCACATTGAACAGACGTCCCAGATTCTTCTCGCCGACCGGAACTTCGATTCCGGTTCCGAGTGAGATCACAGGCATATCTTTCTGTAAGCCTTCACTGGCAGAAAGCATGATACAGCGGACCATATCATCACCGATATGCTGCTGTACCTCCATGATTGCCTTCTCGCCATGGTTGTCAACCTGCAGCGCTGTCTTGATTTTCGGAAGAGGAAGATCCTCAAATGCGACATCGACAACAGGACCCATGACCTGGACAATTTTTCCGATTTGCATGTGTCATGTCCTTTCTATTGTGTCAACGCCCCTGCCTCATAAGGCAGGGCGTTACAAGCTCAATGAAGTGCGCCGGCCTGGAAAGTATCAAGATCCTCTCCCTGCTGGTTTTCAAACTTCGGCATGTCTTTCTTCTTATGTTTCTTCTGCTGCAGCGCACGTGCCTTCGCGCCTGCGCAAACCTCCGTAATCTCCTGTGTGATCTGAGCCTGACGCTCCCGGTTGTACTGAATGCTCAGCTCCTGGACCAGTTCACTGCCGTTTTTATTGGCAGCGTCCATCGCCTGCATACGGGAACTGTGCTCCGCACAGTATGATTCCACAAGTGCACTGTATATATAACCGTTGATGAAGTCGGGGATGATGTTATTCAGAAGAAGATCCGGCCCCGGTTCCATGTCGAAGGTCTCCTGATACACTCCGCTCAGCTTTGTCATGTTCTGTTTGAAAAACTCCTCATTCAGACGGATCAGCGGCAGAAGCTGCCGGATCTCCGTCTCGGTTTCCATGGAGTTCTTCATTCTGGTGTAAATGATATATACCTCATCAACTTCTTTGCGCTCGAACAGATCAAGCATCTGATATGCGATCGACCTTGCCCTGGAAAGTGTCGGTTTCTGGGCGGTATAATGAAAGGCGCCGTCTACATTTACATTGTGATTTGCAAAATACTGACGGCCGACCTCTCCGACGACATATAGCATGTCATTGTTCGCGGGTCTCAGCTTCTCCTCTGTCAGCTTCAGTACATTATGGTTGTATGCACCTGCAAGTCCCTTATCTGCGGTCACACAGATAATCGCCCTGCGGAGATCGCTTTTGGAAGTGACCTCACGCGCATCCAGATACGGATGGCTGTAGCCGTCCGGAAGGTGACGCAGCACCCGTCCGAACATGTCCTGCAGCGCATAAAAATACGGTTCGGTATTTGCCAGCGCTTTCCGCGCGTTATTCATTTTCGTAGAAGAAATCATATACATAGCGTTCGTAATCTTCAGTGTATTATTGACGCTATCAATTCTTTCCTTGATTTCACGTGTTGCTGACATATTTTTCCTTCTTCAATTTCCGGCTGAGCTTATGCGTTCTTTGTCTTATGCGCTTCCGCGTATTCCGCGCCAAACTCATCCGCTGCTGCCAGGATTCTCTCGGTAAGTTCATCCGGAAGCTGTCCCTTTTTGTTGATCTCCTCGACGATATCCGAATACTTATCGGCGAAGAACGCAAGCATCTCCTTCTGGTAAGCTTTCACATTCTTAACCGGAACATTGATCATCTTCTTATGCTCGGCAACGCAGAGAGTAATAACCTGATCTGCTGTTGAAAGCGGATGACCAAGAGGCTGCTTCAGCAGCTCCATCAGAACATTTCCCTGTTTCAGCTGATTCTGCGTTGCTTCATCCAGATCTGAACTGAACTGGGTGAACACCTGCATCTCACGGAACTGTGCCAGATCGATACGCAGGGAACCCGCAGCCTTCTTCATTGCCTTGGTCTGAGCTGCTCCTCCTACACGGGATACTGAAAGTCCGACGTTAACGGCCGGTCTCTGTCCCTCGAAGAACAGATCGGACTCCAGGAAAATCTGTCCGTCTGTGATGGAGATTACATTGGTAGGAATGTAAGCGGATACATCGCCGTCCTGTGTCTCAATGATCGGCAGCGCGGTGATGGAACCTCCACCCAGATTCTCTGACAGCCTTGAGGATCTCTCGAGAAGTCTGGAATGCAGATAGAATACATCACCCGGATATGCCTCACGTCCCGGAGATCTTCCAAGAAGCAGTGACAGCGTACGATATGCAACGGCATGCTTACTCAGATCATCATAAATGATCAGAACATCCTTGCCTCTGTGCATGAAGTATTCAGCAATCGATGTCGCGGCATAAGGCGCAATGTACTGAAGCGGTGCCGGATCTGCCGCGGTGGATGCCACAACAATCGCATAAGACATCGCGTCATTTTTCTTCAGTGTGTTTACAATGCTGGCTACTGTTGATGCCTTCTGTCCGATTGCGACATAGACACAGTAGCAGTCCTTCCCCTTCTGGTTCAGGACGGCATCCATCGCGATGGATGTCTTACCGGTCTGACGGTCACCGATGATCAGCTCTCGCTGTCCACGGCCGATGGGGAACATAGAATCAATTGCCAGGATACCGGTTTCCAGCGGGACCGTAACCGGCTGACGGTCAATGATTCCAGGTGCCGGCTGTTCAATTGCGCGATATTCGTCGCCCTTTATCGGTGCTCCTCCGTCAATGGGATTGCCCAGTGCGTCAATCACACGGCCAAGATATCCGTTGCTGCAAGCAATGCCGGCACGCTTACCGGTACCGGTTACACGGGTTCCCTCTCCGATGCTTCCTTCGGCGTCAAACAGAATCGCGCCGATTCCGTCTTCGCCGATATTCTGAACCATTCCTTTTACGCCGTTTTCAAAGACCAGAATCTCTCCGTACTGCACATGATCCAGACCTGTGATGGTTACAATTCCGTCGCCGGCTGTCAGAACATGACCGACTTCAGACTGTTCCGCCTCAAGATGGAACTGTTCCACGGCAGCACGCATGATCTCCATGATGCCTTCCTGGCTCTTTTCTCTCGCAGCTCTGGCTCTCGCATCATTGATCTGATTTTCGAACTGTCTCTCTCTTCCGCGGGTACTCCAGTCGTACTCATCGCTTCCGATGTCGAGAATGAAACCACCGTGTACATCCGGATCCTGAACGATCTCAAGATTTACCTGATCCGTGTCTTCAAGCTCATACTTGTTTTTCAGAAACTGAACGAATTTCTGTCTCTGCTCTTCGCTCGGCTCAGTTACACAGCGAAGAACCGCATGAAGCTTTCCGTTCTCGTCCAACTTTATTGTTTTGTTCTCACTCATAGTGTCAGTCTTTCTTATCTTTATTCGCTGAGACCTTCTTCAGGAAGGCATCATACATCTTATCGTCATCCTCAGCCTCTGCGATTCTGGCAGCGGCATCCTTAACCATCTCAACAATGTCTTCCTCAGCTTTGTGCTTCTGGTCTGTCGTCTCTGCAGCTGCTTTGGCTCTGGCATCATTAATGATCTTGTCAGCGTCTGCTTTGGCCGAATCGACAATACGGTCGTATTCCACGTTTGCCTTTGCTCTTGCCTCATCAGCAGCTTTCTTTTTCTCATCATCAATGCTCTTGATCGTATCCTCATACTGTGTCTTGAGAGCATTGGCATCATTCTGTGCCTTTTCTGCGTCCGTGTAGGACTTCTCAATGTCTTTTGCTCTCTGATCGAGGATCTTGTGTACTCTTCCAAAAAGGAACTTTTTAAGAAGGAAATACAGAATCAGAAGATCGATGACCGTCCATAAAACATTTAAATCAAAACGTAACATGTCTTCTCCTAAGTTGTTCCGTACTCTGATACGAAATCTTTGTCACTGAAATTTATTTACGCGAACAGTGAGCCGCAGCCGAATGCGAAGTATTCGTGTGCGGCGAGCGTCGCGATAGCGAGATAAAACTCGCGCAGCGTGTTTCATCTCGTTTCAGTATCACTGAAACATTTCCCGATATGGCTTATGCTACAAACAGAATCATCAGACCCAGTACAAAACCGTAAATAGCGGTTGCCTCTGCAAGTGCGGATCCGAGAAGAAGGTTTCTCATGATTTTGTTGTCAGCTTCCGGCTGCTTTGCGATAGCGTCTGTTGCATGTCCGGTTGCGATACCGATTCCAAGTCCTGCGCCGATACAAGCCAGTGCTGCAATTCCTGCTCCAAGTGCTGTCATTTTTTCTTTCCTCCTGTAATCTTCCGGCATCCGACCGGAAATTCTTCTCAATACTCCCCGGGGTAAACCGGGAATTCCTACACGGATTCTATCCGTAAAAATAATTGATTGAAAGTTGACTTTAAATAGTTGACTGTGTAAATGATTGTGGCCAGTGGATACATCTGACACCGATCTTATTCTGTCTCAGATCTGCGTTCTCGCCGGAACAGCTTACGCGGCAACGGCAACAGCTTTCTTTTTTCTCTTTCTGGTCTTTTTCTTCTTCGGTTCTTCCGGAGTGATCTCTGCCGCCTCAGCGATAAACAGTGAGGTAAGGAATACGAATACGTACGCCTGAATCATTCCATCGAAGATATCAAAGTAAAAGCTGAAGATAAGCGGAACTCCTACCGGAATCAGATTTTCGATCAATGTCATGATGACATAGGATCCAAGTACGTTACCAAAAAGTCGCATGCAAAGTGAAAGCGGACGGATAAATACCTCCAGGATATTAATCGGTGTAACAATTCCGACCGGCTGTGTGAAACTCTTCAGCCATCCCAGAACGCCTTTCCGCTTAATACCAGCCGCCTCAATCAGCACAATGCTCATAATGGCAAGCGCAGCCGTCACATCCAGATCCTTCGTCGGAGGCTTCATTCCAAGAAGTCCTATAATATTGGAAAGACCGATGAACATGATGACCGTCATCAGATATTCCGCATACTCTCCCGCATCGGGACCGAGCATACCCTTGATCGTCTTCTCCAGCCAGGTTACAAACGCTTCAACCGCAACCTGTCTCTTCCCCGGGTTCCGAACTTTCATTCCATGAGTCAGCCAGAGTGCAAGTGCTAAAAGAATACCCATGACGATCCAGGAAACTACAACAGATTCGGCAATATGTATACCCCCGAAGACAGGGATCACAAATGCGTCCTGGACCTTAAGATCTTCCACAAGCTTCTGTGCCATACTCATTCTCACCACCTTCTTTCTAACGTGTTACTGCTGAAGCATTCAGGGTAAACCCAGCGAGGCATTCCGCAGCTGATACATTTTGTTGCTCCCCGTTTCCGGGGTATCGCGCAATATACGCGCATAAAAATAATCACCGGCAATTTTACAGTCAAGCAAGATGGCTCTGATTGCAAGTGATTACTTTATTATTTTTTTATCACTTTCATTTACGATAGTCAATAATTACAGCGGCTGACTTATAGTCAAATCGACGCTTATTACGGTCAAAAGTAGACAGCTGTTACCCTGCAGCCTGAGAGCTGCCGTACCGGCAGATATCCTTCAGACAGCAAATCCCGCACTTCGGATGCCTTGCGACGCAGACCGCACGTCCGTGATTGACGAATCTGTGACAGAGATCACTGCCTTCCTCCGGAGGAATAATTTTCCACAGTTCTCTCTCGACCTTTGCCGGCTCCTTCACATTGTCCACAAGGCCGATCAGATTGCAGAGGCGGATGCAGTGTGTATCCGTGACGATGGCTGGCTTTCCGTAGACATCTCCCAGCACCAGGTTGGCGCTCTTCCTTCCCACACCGGGGAGCTTCAGAAGTTCCTCCATCGTATCCGGAACACGATCATGATACTGCTCATGCAGCATCCGCATGCAACCGGAGATATCTCTTGCCTTACTTGGTCCCAGTCCGCAGGGTCTGACAATTTCTTCGATTTCCGCCGGTTCGGCAGCCGCGAGGGCTGCAACCGACGGAAACTTCTCAAAGAGCTTCGGCGTGATCATATCCACCCGCTTATCTGTACACTGCGCAGCCAGACGGACACTGACCAGAAGCTGCCAGGCATCCTCATATGCCAGCGTGCAGTGAGCGTCCGGGTATTCTTTCTTCAGACGCCGGATCACCTCCAGCGCAAGCTTTTTCTTCTGTTCAAGTTCCGAACCGTCCGTTTTCTTCTTCGCCATACGTTATCTGTCCTGTTCTGAAAAGCGGGTGAGACACCTGCTCCTTATCATTGCCGGTTATTTGCGGATTACAAAGTTTATGATTCTGCCGGGAACGTATACTTCCTTGACAATTGTGGCGTCCTCCAGGAATTTAGCCACATTCGGCTCCGCCTTGGCGGCCGCAAGAGCGTCCTCCCTGCTGATATCCGCCGCAAGCTGTACGGTTCCTCTCACCTTTCCGTTGACCTGAACGCCGAGCTCAATGACAGAATCCTTCGCCTTCTCCTCGCTGTATTCCGGCCAGGAGGAGAGCGTAATAAAGGTTTTTCCGTCCGGGTTCATTCCGATATACTGCCAGATCTCTTCGGTGATGTGCGGCGCGAACGGGGAAAGCAGCTTGATGAAGGTGATCAGGTCATCCTTTGTGATACTCCCCGCCTTATAGAATTCATTGATGAGCGACATCATCGCAGCGATGGCGGTGTTGAACTTCATGTTGTCAATATCTTCCGTAACCTTACGGATCGTCTTGTGAAGGCTGTTCTCAAGCTTCGGATCTTCCTTTTCCGCGGTCATGATATCCGTAAGTCCCGCCACACGGTCAAGAAATCTCTTGCAGCCGCGAACCGCCTCGTCACTCCACGGAGCGGCGCTCTGATAATCTCCCATAAACATGACATAGGTGCGAAGCGTATCCGCCCCGTAAAGCTTTACGATATCCAGAGGATCAATGACATTTCCCTTGGATTTGGACATCTTCTCTCCGTCCGCGCCGAGAATCATTCCCTGATAGGTTCTTTTTGCGTACGGCTCCGGTGTGTTCACCTCACCGATATCATACAGAAATCTGTGCCAGAATCTGGAGTAAAGCAGATGACGCGTCACATGCTCCATACCTCCGTTATACTGATCGACAGGCATCCAGTATTCCAGCTTCTTCCGGTCAGCAAATGCCTTGTCATTGTGCGGATCACAGAAACGAAGGAAATACCAGGAAGATCCTGCCCACTGCGGCATCGTATCGGTCTCGCGCTTTGCCGGTCCGCCACACTTCGGGCAGGTGCAGTTTACAAAGCTGTCGATCTTGGCCAGAGGGGACTGCCCGTCGGTACCCGGTTCAAAATTCTTGACCGGCGGAAGCTCCAGAGGAAGCTCATCTTCCGGAACGGCAACGGTGCCGCACTTCGGACAGTGAATCAGCGGGATCGGCTCGCCCCAGTACCGCTGACGATTGAACGCCCAGTCCTTCATCTTGTACTGAACGCCCTTGTGCCCGATTTCCTCTTCCTCGATATGCTTCAGCATCGCTTCAATGGAATCCTTCTTATTGGTAAAGCCGTTCAGGAATCCGGAATTGATCATCTCTCCGTCTCCGGTATAGGCTTCCTTTGAGATGTCTCCTCCCTTGATGACCTGCACAATGTCCATTCCGAACTTCTTTGCAAAATCATAGTCACGCTGATCATGCGCCGGAACAGCCATGATCGCTCCTGTTCCGTATCCCATCATGACATAGTCGGCGATGAAGAGCGGAATTTCCTTACCGGTAATCGGATTGACTGCCGTCAGTCCGTCGATCTTCACACCTGTCTTGTCCTTTACCAGCTGGGTGCGCTCGAATTCCGTCTTCTTTGCGCTTTCTCTTCGATACTGCTCGACTGCGTCCCAGTTGCGGATTCTGTCCTTATATTTGTCGAGAACCGGGTGCTCCGGGGCAACAACCATGAAGGTTACGCCGTACAAGGTATCGCACCGCGTAGTATAAATCTCGAGCTTCTCATCGGTTCCGGCAAGACGGAAGTTCACAAACGCTCCTGTGGATTTTCCAATCCAGGCGATCTCCTGCTGCTTGATGCTTTCCGGATAGTCCACATGATTCAGACCTTCCAGAAGTTTGTCCGCATAATCGGTGATCCGGAGGAACCATACATCCTTCGGGAGCTGTACAACCTCGCTGTGGCAGATGTCACATTTACCTCCCTGAGAATCCTCATTGGACAGAACAACCTTGCAGTGCGGACAGTAGTTGACCAGTGTCTTGGAGCGGAATACCAGTCCGTGCTCGAATAATTTTTCGAAGATCCACTGGGTCCATTTATAGTAGTCCTTATGTGAGGTAGCGATCACGCGGCTCCAATCGAAGGAAAATCCGACCTTGCGGAGCTGATCGGAGAAATGGGCAATGTTTTTCTCTGTGATGTCATGAGGATGCGTGTTCGTCTTTATCGCGTAGTTCTCCGCCGGAAGGCCGAACGAATCGAATCCGATCGGGAAGAGAACATTATAGCCCTGCATTCTCTTCTTCCGGGAGATAACCTCAATGCTGGAGTATGCCTTAATGTGTCCGACATGCATGCCTGCTCCTGACGGGTAGGGGAATTCCACCAGCCCGTACCACTTCGGCTTATCAGAAAAATCGACCGCCTTGAAAGCGTCATTTTCCTCCCATGCCTTCTGCCATTTCGGCTCAACGGTATTAAAATCGTATTTCATCTTCTGCACCTTCTTCTCTGATAAAATGCGCGGCCTCATCATACTGCCACGTCTGTTTTACGCGTAATTCTTTTTATTATGTTCCATTTTCCACCTTTGTGTCAACTCTTAACGGGCATTTGTCTGCGCACAGCCGGAAAAACCGGAAAGTCCTGACAGAAGAGTCAGAAAAAGATGTACCCCTCTGCTCTTTAAACATTGCTCCAACCATTCTTGAAAGCTTCAGCTTCTTTTTTTATAGTTCGAGCGAAGAAGCCACTTCTGATCGATTTTACGCACCGCATCCGGAAAGCGAATGGTCAGACGCACGGACCCCGTCATCTGTTCGAGATCCTCAATCGTTCCGGATCCGAACTTCGGATGGACCACCGTATCACCCTTCCGGTAGCGGATCATCCGGTTCCGGCTGTCCTCTGCCTCCCTCTTCCGATGAGCAAGATCGAGGAGCGCGGTGTGCGGATTTTTCCACGGATTATTCAATGCCTTCTCATAGTCATGCTTCTCTCTTCCCTTTCCGAACCGGTAATACTCGCTTGGAGCCGCTCCGACCAGCGAGCAGCAATATTTCCAGGCGCTTCCGTGCAGACCGCTCCGGAACCGGTATTCCTGCGGAATATCCATGTGAAACTGCATGTAGTGGGCATACTCATGTCTGTACAAATCCAGTTTGTCTTCCCTGTGCAGCGATTCTCTGCTCAAATATCCCACAAACACAAGGGAAAAGTAGAAGCTCTCCTCCTGTCCATTCCCGGACGGTGTATAAGCTCCAAGTCTTTCTTCATCGAATCCGAATTCAATCGGTACTTCTGCCGCATGCAAACCAAATTTCCGGTCCAGACTCCGGTAAAGCGCCAGAATCTCCGCCTTTAATGCCGGGATCTCCTTCCGAAGCTGCCTCTTTGCGCTCTCACTGATCAAATCATCCATTTTTTTTCATTCCTTTAATCACAGTCCAAAACCGCCATGCCCTGCGCATGCGCAGCTCCTCATAGAGTATAAGCTGCGGATTGCTCCGTGCTCCATACTTCGCGCTCCCCGCAATCCTGCAGTTGACCGGCTTCGCCGGTCTGCCGCGATGTTCGCTCCACCGCTTCCGCGTCACTTCGCTGCTTTGCAGCTTTCGAGCCGATAACAGGTATGAGCATGGAGCGGTGCCTTGCACTTCTCCATGCTCATACCTCTTGACATTGCTAAAGTTCTTCTCCGACGGATTCAGTCCTGTTCCCCCGTCTGTTCTTTCCTTTTGTCCTGTTCGTACATTCTTCCTCTTGCAAAGCCCTCACAGAAGATGATGAAGGAATCCGCGTCCGGCGCAGAAAAATGCTTTGCCATCCGCTCCAGAACCTCCACATCGCGCAGCGTAAGATTATATTTGTTCAGCTTCTGAACGACTGCCGCGCTCTCCGCAACCCTGTCACATACCAGCTTCGCATGTTCACGGTCTGACTCATTCGCATATTCGTTAAAAAAATCATCACTCATTTGAAAATTCATATGTTCCTTCTCCCTTCATCTCCACCTGCCATTTTTCGTGCGTTTCAGATAACAGATGTCTTCATCTCCGGATGCCATCTCCACTGCCCTGCGCTTCAAATAACAGATCCATTATTTTCTCAGAATCTCACTGAGGATCTGAATGCACTGCCTGACACCGACAGCTCCCGTATCAATACAGATATTATAATTGGAAATTTGTCCCATCTCAACCCCGGTGTAGGTCTTGTAGTAGATCTCACGAAGCTGTTCCTTTCTGAATGCTGCCTTCTTCGCGTCAAGGCCCCGGTTCTCCTCAAGTTCCGCGGCTCTGCGGATTCTGTGCTCCTCATCCGCATACAGAAATACCCGGAAAGCCGGGATACCGGCCTCTGTCAGGATGTGATCCGCGCATCTGCCGACGATGATGCAGGGTTCCTCCGCAAGCTTCAGGACCACCTCCTTCTGCGCCTCAAAGATTCTGTCGTGTGAACTCGGATAGGAGGCAGCATTGTTCAGCAGATCATTCATGAACTTTCCTGCCCTGCTGAGGTCCTCTCCCTCGCGCCTGATATCTTCCTCGGAAAAGCCGCTCTGCTCGGCTGTTTTCCGGACCACATCCTTATCATAATACGGGATTCCCAGCTCCTCCGACAATCCCTTCGCCACGGTGCGTCCATACGCGGCATACTGACGGCTGATCGTAATCACAGGATACCTTAACTCAGTCATAATTTTCCTTTCCGCGCGGTCCGGATCCGCCGGCCGCGTCATTCAAAAATGCTTCAGAAATCACGAAACCGCTGCACTCTTTCTGCGTTTTCCGTACTGAATCAGAAGACAAATCACAACAATACACAGACCTGCCACATCAGTAAGCGTACCGGGGTGAATCAGCAGCAGGCCACCCGCCGCAATGATCACCCGCATCACCGGATTCATACCGGCGAAGCAATATCCCTCGAATGAGGCGGCAATGCCGAAGATACCGATGGCCGCAGTGATCGCGATCCGCACGACGGTCAGCGCGGATGTATCGATCAGAAGCATGGCCGGATTGTAGCAGAACATATAGGGTACAATAAACACCGCAATCGCCAGCTTCGAGGCGTTGAACGCTGTCTTCATCGGATTGCTCTTTGCGATCGCGGATCCCGCGTAGGCGGCAAGCGCAACCGGAGGTGTAATATCCGCTACGATTCCAAAATAGAACACAAAGAAATGCGCCGCGAGAATCGGTACTCCCATCCGGATCAGAATCGGTGCGGTCGTCGCCGCCATGATACAGTAGTTTGCCGTCGTAGGTACGCCCATCCCCAGGATGATGCAGCAGACCATGGTCAGAAGAAGCGCGATGATCAGTTTATTCCCGGCCACTCCGACAATCGCGTTAATCAGATCATTCGCCAGTCCCGTCATTGTGATCGATCCCGAAATGATTCCCGCAACTCCGCAGGCAGCCGCCACCGTGATGGTGCTCCGCCCTCCTGCCTCCAGCGCATCAATAATTTTATGGGGAGTGATCCGGTTATCCCTGTCGAACAGGCTGACCACGATGGAAAGAACAATGGCAAGAGAAGCCGCTTTCTGCATGGTCATGAAGTTTCCGGATACCCAGATGACGAGCATCACCAGCGGAAGCAGCAGATAGATCTTCTTCATCAGTTTGCCCGCGCGCGGAAGCTGCTCCTTGGGAATACCATGAAGATTCAGCTTTTTTGCCTCCAGATGAACCGAAATAAAAATTCCCATGAAATAAAGGATTGCCGGGAGAACCGCTCTTCCGATGATATCTGAGTATGGAACACCGACGAAGTCGGCCATCAGAAACGCGGCGGCTCCCATGATCGGAGGCATGATCTGTCCTCCGGTAGAGGCCGCGGCCTCTACCGCTCCGGCAAACTCCGGACGGTAACCGGTCTTCTTCATCATTGGAATCGTCACGGAACCGGTGGTCACCGTGTTGCCGACCGATGATCCGGAGACCATGCCGCAAAGCGCCGAAGAGATGACCGCTACCTTTGCCGGTCCTCCCGCAAATCTTCCCGCCACGCAGTTTGCCAGATCAATAAAGAAATTGGAGATTCCGGTCCTCTCCAGAAACGCGCCGAAGATAATGAACACGACGATGTACTTGGAGCAAACGTTGACCGGAGTCGAAAAAATTCCTTCCTTGGTATAAAACAGATTCCGGACAAGATACTTCAGCCGCCCGAAAAAGTCGGGGTTCGTCAGTCCGTAGGTCAGTGCATAGATAACGAAAGCCGCCGCGACAATCAAAATCGGAAGTCCCACGCACCTTCTTGTAATCTCGACGAGTGCGGCAATACCGACAATGCCGATGATGATCTGATACCACTGAAACCGGGTACCCTGATTGATGATGGTGTTCGCGGAAAACGTAAAATAAAAGAATGATGCCGCACCCGCAATCATGAAGATGATATCACCGAGCGGCATGTAATTTTCCCTCTGGACTCCCTTCTTCGAAGGATAGATCAGAAATCCCATCAGGATGACCAGCCCCAGAAAGGAGGTCAGGCGGATTTCCTCCAGAAAGGTGGCGAACAAAGTTACGTAGATGCACCAGATCGAAAAAGCCGCCAGAATTGCGGTGATCATGATCTTCGGTTTTCCGGTCCATATCCTGGTATTGGATTCCCGGTCATACTTCCGCATCAACGCGTCGAGATCGTCCTTCACGGCGCCCTGACCGTCCCCGTTTGTCACTTCCGCACTGGAAGCTCCCGGCGTTGTCTTTTCTTTTGAATCGTTCAATCTTATCTCCTCCTCATTTGAATCGAACAGACAGGCATTCTGCAAGAATATTCGTTTAGTAAACGGCCATACGATACATTGCGCCACACACTGTATAAGTCCCCGCATTCTCGCGTTGCTTCGCACCGCTCCATGCTTATTCTTCCGTATTCACGGTGTAGCCCTGTTCTTTATAGTATCTTGCAGCGCCCTCATGATACGGGACTGTCGTAATACTTGTCGCCGTTTTAAGGTTCAGCTCCTCGCCTCTCGCATTCTCCTTCGCGATTTCCTTCGCGTTTGAGAATATTGCCCTGGTCAGATCATAGACCGTGTCCGTGTCCGCGGATGCCGATACGATCACGGTCGCAAGCACGGTAATCGTATCTATATCCTTCTTCTGCCCCGGATAGGTGCCGGCGGGAATGGAATAAGATTCATAATACGGACATTTCTCCATGATGGAATCCCGGACCTCTCCGTCAATATTCACAAAGTTCACTCCGTTGGTCGTTGCGAGCTCGGTGATCGCCGAGGTGGGTGCGCCCGCCACGATAAATGCGGCATCGATCTTGCCGTCTTTGAGAGATTCCTTGGAATCCTCAAAAGACTGGTACTGCGGTTTGATATCGTCGATATCCAGCCCCGCTCCGGCAAGAACGTCAATCGCGTTGAAATATACACCGGATCCGGCTTCTCCGATGGATACGCTCTTACCCTTCAGATCCGATACGCTTTGAATATCCTTATCCATGGTAATCAGCTGAACCGTCTCCGCGTAGAGCGCCCCGAGCACACGGAAGGAATGCGTCCCGCCGTCCTTCTCAAAAGCGCGGGTGCCGTCCCAGCCGTACGACATCACGTCTGACTGCGTAAAGCCGAGCTGAAAATCTCCGTCCTGGATGCTCTGGATATTCACCTTGGAACCTCCCGTAGAAACTGCTGTAACACGGACATTCGCGTAATTCTTCATATATTGGGCCAGAACACCGCCGTACGAATAATACGTTCCTGCCGTTCCTCCGGTACCGAACATCATCCTCTCCTTATACTGTGTGCAGCCTGTCATGCTCACCGAGACAGCAAGTACAAGCAGCACACACAGCATTCGGAATCCTTTTTGTTTTCTCATGATATAAATCTCTCCCTCAAATTATTTGTTAACTTGTCCGGCCATGACATTGACCATGAAACGTCAAATTCCCTCCCTGGAATTCTCATCCGCAGCCGACATGACATGACCGATATCCCTGGGATGGATCGCCGCCTGCAGGGACTCATCAAGAAGATCCCGTCCTCCCTGCTCCACAAACTGGCGTATAAACGGAAGCTTCAGGAAATCCGGATCTTCGCCGGAGTAACGGATGGCATCCGCGATAACCGCGTCGCCCGGCGTCTCCGAGAAGCGTGCCAGAACATCCTCCCCGTCAAAGTAAAGATTGATTTTTCGTGTGCAGGCTTCTTCCAAAAAAGCGATTTCCAGAAGCAGAACCACGTGATCGTACTCATCCGTCGCAATCCGCCCGGTGGTTCCGATATAATACGGTTCTCCATGCAGTACAATCTCACTGATCTCGGGTCTCTCAAATCCCACATTGACATGATGAACGTCATCTCCCTCGTACAGAAGAATGACCATCGTATCCTCAACCCTCTGAAATCCGATCTTTTGAATGCCGTCCGTGTAATTATTGTGCGTTACCTGGCACACCAGCGGAAAAATACCGGCTCTGCCTTTTTCCATTACGTAGGTGTGTGCGTCCAGAACGTCCAGCATCTCAGAAGGAGACATCACGGTGGATTTTTTCGACCACAAACCCCAGCCCTTTCTTCTCCTCCGCCTCTTATGATACACCGGTATCTCTGCCAGATTCTGCTTCGCTGCCTCTGAAAGAACCGCGCTTCCGACACCGGAACCACCGAAGGTATCATATCCGCTGTACTCGGCAATGGTACTCATCAGCTTGCGAAGAGCCGCAGGATTCTCCGCCAGGGGACCATCCGAAGCCACAAAAGATGCGCCCCAGTACCGCCTCATAATTTCAGTCAGATTGCCCTCCTGGAACAGCTCTCTGTTGCCCGCGTTAACCATGAGGATCATATCCAGATCCGGGTAGCAGATGACATCCTGCCCGAACAGCCCGTTCATGGCATATCCACCCGGACGCTCCTCCATCCAGACCTGATAGCCATAGCCGAACTTGCCGTTATCCACGTGAGATCTGGTTATCTCCTCTACCCAATGCTTCGGCACAAGCTGTTTTCCATTCCACTCGCCCTTGTTCATCAAAAGCTGACCGATCTTGCAGGCGTCCTCCGGCCGGATAAAACACCCCCATCCGCCCTTCGTGTATCCCATCGGACTTTTCTCCCAGAAAATCTCCCGGATTCCCATCGGGTCAAAGATCCTGTCCTTCAGGAAATCAAACATAGTCTGTCCGCTTTTCACCTGGATAGCCGCAGAAAGCATAAAGGAATTCATCGAATTATAATCAAACTTTGTTCCGGGATCCGACTTGAATCCCGCCGACATGAAATTCGTACACCAGTCGCTGCCATCCAATGCGCCAGACTCCGAATAATCCACCCCGCTTGTCATCTGAAGAAGATCCCGCACCGTGACCCGCTTGCGGCTGAACCGGCTAAGGAGCTTAATATTGGAAGGAAAAATCTCATCCAGTCCCTCGTTCAGAGTCAGCAGTCCCTCATGGATCGCCAATCCCGTCGCAATGCCGGTGAAGGTCTTGCACATGGAATAAGTTACATGCCACATGCCACGCTGATAAGGCGCGAAGCTGCATTCACAGATCACCTTCCCGTGACGGATAACCATGGCCTGCTGGATAGCCGCCTCCGGATCATCATGAAGAGAAATCAAATACTCCCTGATATGATTCGAAGAAATCCCCTGCGATTCCGGAGTCGCCCGCTCAAAAGGCTGCTCCACAGGCTTCCCCTCAAAATGCGGTTTCTGCGGCACAAAATCAATCTTGCCGATCTGCCCCGTCTGTCTCGCCAAAATCCGAAAGAAAAGTTGAATAAAAGAAAACCTGAACTCTGCCATATCTCTCCCCATGATGTATACTGTACTGTATAAAGTCGTCGTCAAGCGGGCAGTTTTGGGCATGCGAAGCATGCACAGAAAACTGCATGCTTGAACGACGCTAACATGTATGAGCATGGAGCGGTGTGAAACACCGCGAAAATGCGAATATGCGCGGGCAGTGAGCCACATCCGCTCACACAAAGTGTGAAGCGGTGGGGCGAACGCCGCGGCAGACCGACGAAGTCGGTCACATGTGGCAGCTGCGAGAGTTGCGAAGCAACGGAGCAGCTGGCTTTATACAGTATGTGGTGATTTCAAATATCTGCCAGCGGCACGGAAGCTGCGAAGCAGCATTCAGCCCGACACATATAGTAATGATAGCATAAACGGAGAACTATATGAATATTTTTACATGGATCCAGAAAATCTGGCGCACCCTTTCCAGTATCTCAGGCAACGTTGTCACAGCCGCCTTCCTGATCTCCCTGATTGTCTTCCTTATTGAAAAATACAGATATCATTATAAAAGAGCAGCATATAAAAAGGAAGAAAAATCTTTTCTCTCAGGCATACGTATGCCGGAAGGCTCCGCTGTCCGCAAAGTGGCCGTCATTACCGGAGCCTCCAGCGGCCTCGGCCGGAAATACGCTCTGTCCATTGACCGAAATCCCGCGAAATACGATGTCACAGAATTCTGGCTGATTGCGAGGCGCAGAGACCGCCTTGAGGCTCTGGCATCCGGGCTTCATCTCCCGGTGAAGGTTCTCTGCCTTGACCTGACAGATTCTGAAAACATCGACTTCCTTGAAAAATGTCTGGAACAGGAATCTGCATCCGCTGGAGGTTCCTCTGCCTTCACGGTTTCCATGCTTCTGAACTGTGCCGGCTATGGGAAATACGGTTCCTCGAGAGACATCGGAAGGCAGGAGGAATGCCGGATGATCGATACAAACGACAAGGCGTCGATCAGTGTCACTGCCGCCGTCATCCCGTATATGAATGCCGGAAGCCGGATCCTCGAAGTCTGTTCGGTCGCCGGTTTTCAGCCAATCCCGTTCTTTAACTGTTATGCCGCGTCCAAGTCTCTGCTCTATTCCTACAGCCGCGCGCTCCGGATCGAGCTTCTCAATTCAGGGATCAGTGTCACTGCCGTCTGCCCTTACTGGATCAAAGATACGGAATTTATAGCAAAGGCAGCCGGTAAGCAGAAAGACCTCTTTCTCGCTTCAACCGCCTCCCGTGTGGTCCGGATCTCCCTGTTCGATGTGCAGCACCACCACGCGCTCTCCACGCCAGGTCTTCTCTGCACGCTTGACCGCATCTTCGCCAGATGGATACCGGACGAGGTTCTTGCGTATATCATGACATTTTTCCTTTGACATTGTCTGACCGGAATATTCCCAGCCTCCTCTTTGTATCTGACATAAGGGGTTGTTTCCTCAGACCAGAGCTTAAATATCTGGTCCACATCAGCATATGATATTCAAAGTCAAAACGGGAAATGCCCGGTCCGCATTCCTCTCGAAATTCAGACCGGGCATTTCCCGCAAGTTCTCTTTTTATGTTTTTTATACGTTTTTCGCTATTTGTGAAAAGTAAATCACCAGGAAAGATGATCAATAGCGGCCTTCTCTACCGCAATTCCCGCGCGGTAGTGTTCAGCGAAGGTCTCGTATCCCGCCTCGTCCGCAGGATCCGGATCGATCGTAATTCCCTCCTGTCCGGCAAAAATCTTCTGTGACAGGTAATCGCCCAGTGAATCGTATTCGTTCGCGCCGCTGATCCGGTACGCTGCCAGTACAGCCATTCCCCATGGACCACCCTCGCTGGCGGTCTTCATGACCGTCACCGGCACATGAATGGCGGCAGCCAGATACTTCTGCGCCACTCCTTCCGTTTTAAACAGTCCGCCGTGACCGGTGATGCGGTCGATATGCACATTTTCCTCCTTCAGGATATCCATCCCGAGCTTAACCGCAGCCAGAGAAGTATACAGATTTGCGCGCATCAGATTTGCCAGATTGAACCGGCTGTCCGGCATTCTGACATACAGCGGCCGTCCCTCGTTCAGCATGGTTACATTCTCGCCCGAATAATAACCGTATGCCAGAAGTCCGCCGCAGTCCGGATCTCCCTTCAGTGAATTGGTGTAGAGCTTCTGATACAGCTCTCCCATATCCGCCTGAATCCCCATCAGCTCGCAGAACTCATGGAAGATCCCCACCCAGGCATTGAGGTCTGTTGTGCCGTTGTTCGCGTGAGACATCGCGCAGGGCGCCCCGTCCGGCGTCGTAACCATGTCAATTTCCCGGTGAAGCTTCTTCAGCGTCTGTCCCTTCTCCAGCACAATCATCGCAAACGTGCTGGTTCCCGCAGAAATGTTTCCGGTTCCCGGTGCGACAGAATTCGTGGAGACCATCCCGGTTCCCGCATCCCCTTCCGGCGGAGCCATCGGCACGCCCGGCTCCAGATTTCCGCTCTCATCCAGAAGGGCCGCTCCCTCCGCTGTCAGAGTCCCGGCATCCTCTCCCGCACACAGGACCTTCGGGAACAGATCTTCCGCGCGGAAGGAGTACCCGTGCTTCTGAAGAAGTCCGTCAAAAAGCTCCATCATGTGCGCGTCATAGTCCATTTTTGAGGTATCTATCGGGAAGATTCCAGACGCGTCTCCTGCGCCGGTCACCTTCCGCCCCGTCAGGCGGTAGTGCATGTAAGAGGCAAGGGTGGTGACAAAATCCACCTTATCCAGATGTTTCTCATGATCCAGAACACACTGATACAGATGCGCTGATGTCCAGCGGAGCGGAATATTGAAATCAAACAATTCCGTCATCTCATCCGCTGCCGCCTGCGTATTTGTATTCCGCCATGTCTGGAACGGAGCAATCGTATGATCCTCCTGATCCAACGCAATGTATCCATGCATCATGGCACTGATGCCCAGCGCACCAAGCTTCCGGATCACAACGCCATACTTCTGTCTGACATTCTCCCGCAGCGAGGTATAACACCCACGAAGGCCCCTGTCAATTTCCTCATAGCTGTAGGTCCAGATACCATCCCGCAGTTTATTTTCCCAGTCATACACACCTGTACCAAGTACATTTCCGTCAAGATCAATCAAAACCGCCTTGATTCTCGTCGAACCGAACTCAATGCCTAGTGCCGTCTGTCCCGCCTCGATCTGTTCTCCTGCTCCCATATTCTCTCCCTTCTCCTTTCGCACACAGCTCATATCTCTGTCTCAGGCAGCCATTTCTCACCTGTCCCCTGTAACTTACGGGGCTGCCTGCAAACCCGCAGATTCTGAAGTCATTCCTCCTTCTGACCGTAGTACGCGCCTGCTCCGTGCTTGCGGAAATAATGCTTGTCCTGAAGCGCCTGCGGTGCCGGCTGCACCTTGGGATTGATGCATTCACAGAGCGCCGCCATTTTCGCCACTTCCTCTACGACAACAGCATTGTGAACCGCTTCCTTTGCGTCCTTTCCCCAGGTAAATACTCCGTGATTCTTGCAGAGAACTCCCGGCACAGCGGCGGGATCTCTGTGATTTTCTTCAAAATCATCCGCGATCAGCACGCCGGTATTGGTCTCGTAGGCCTCCTCGATTTCCTCTTTTGTCAGGTTTCTCACGCAGGGAATGTCCCCGTAAAAATAATCTGCGTGCGTTGTTCCATAGCAGGGAATTCCACGCCCGGCCTGTGCCCAGCTGGTCGCCCAGGTAGAATGCGTGTGAACAATTCCTCCGATTTCCGGAAAACGATTATACAGAACGGTATGTGTCGGCGTATCAGAGGAAGGATTATAACGTCCTTCCACCTTCTCCCCCTTCAGATTTACCACAACCATATCCTCCGGCTTCAGCTTCTGATAATCCACACCGCTCGGCTTGATGACGAACAGGCCGCTCTCACGGTCAATCGCGCTGACATTTCCCCACGTAAAGGTGACAAGATGATATTCCGGCAGAAGCAGATTCGCCTCCCAGACCTTTTTCTTTAATTCTTCCAGCATGTCATATTCTCCCGTATGTTAATCTTATTTGTTATTATCCTTCTTTGTTATTATCCTTCTTTGTTAATCTTCCACGTTTTTGTTGTTCGTTTTTCTCTGTATTATTCTTCTGCGTTATTGTTGTGTGTTTTTCTTCGGCAGTATTCTTCCACGTTTTTGTTGTGCTTTTTTCTTCTGCAGCATTCATCTGTGTTACTGTTCTGATTTTTCTATCTTCCTCACAGATTCCCGGATCACCGGCTCAGCGTCATACAGATAATTCCCGTCAAAATCCGGATTTTCAATCATTTTCAGAAGATTTTCAGCGACGCGGATTCCGAGCTTTTCCTTCGGATGAGGAAACGAGGTAAAGGGAACGCGGCAGATCGACGCAAGATTGGAATCATCGATGCCGACCACAGAGATGTCCTCCGGCACCTTTACCCCGTGCGACAGCAGGATATTGATCACCTCCATCGCCACCTCATCATTATAGCAGACAACCGCCGTACAACCGGAAAGCCGGTACAGCAGATAATCCTCCAGCCGGTGAATGTTCTGCTGCATGGAAGTATCACACCAGATTACGGAAAAACGCTCAAAAGGAATGTTGTTTCGCATGATCGCATCGACATACCCCTGATAACGGAGCGGTCCCTGACCGTCGTCGGACTTGAATATTCCGGCTATTTTCCTGTGGCCATTCCGGATCAGAAGTTCGGTCGCGTGATCCGCGATCTTCCTGTCGTCAATTCTGACACAGGGTATCTTCAGATCGGGATAAAAGGTATTGAAGAACAGAATCGGAATATGTCTGCTCAGAATCTCCTGATAATATGGAAAATTCGGATTCGGAAGCGCGCTCTGCGTAGCCTCCACAATAAATCCGTCAATATCACTTTTTTCAAGAATCGACTCCAGATTTCTTCTCTCAATATCCGGCCGGTTATCTGTGAATGCGACCTGCGTCGTGTAACCCGCATTCTGCAGAACAGAGACGATCCCCCTCAGAATCGGCGGGAAAATATAGCTTTCATTGAACGTGCTGAGCACGGCGATGTTCATGAACCGCTCTCTTCGAACCGGCTGGAAAGACGCTCCAATATATGTGCCGCTTCCCTGAACCCGCGTCAGAATATGTTCCTTCTCAAGCTCTCCCGTCGCATGGCGGATCGTCTGACGGCTTAACCCGAACTTCTGACTGAGCTCCTTTTCAGACATCAGCTTATCGCCATACCGGAGACTTCCATCCCGGATTCCCTCCTTGATCCATCTGATCACTGTCTGATATTTGGGCTGCTCTGTCATACTTTTTCCTCATTTCTACGAATGTCAGGCTGCGGCTGTTCTGTGTATTCATCCGCAGAAAATTATACTGTCACAAATTACAAGTCTGAAATTTATACAAACACAAGTGATCGTCCGAAAATTATTCGAACACAAATGATGCACCTGAAAATTACCCTATCACAAATTATACACCCGACGCACAGATCATTCACACCATGAAAATTAAATTTTTTCTTTTTTCAGGAAAACGCATCCGTTCAACACGAAAAACGTCTGAGATCCTCCCGGGTTGTATCATCTCCGATTGTGATCAGCTCGGTTCCGGTCAGCCTTGCGAACATCTCAATATCCGCGCGGTCAAGTGCAGTTGATATTACGCTGTGATGTGCGCCTCCCGCATAGCACCATGCCGCGGTTCCGGTCTGAAAATCCGGTTTGTGACGATACATTATCCTCGCAACCGGAAGCTTCGGCATCTGCTCCGGCTGTTTCACAAGCTCAACATCAGCACAGATGATCCGGAAATGATCTCCCATGTCCACAAGCGTCACCTGGATTCCATCTCCGGTTACGCCGTCAAATACCAGCCGGGCAGGATCGTCCTTTCCTCCGATACCAAGCGGATGTACCTGAATCTCCGGCTTGTTCGCGGCAAAGGAGGCCGGAACCTCAAGCATATGAGACGCAAGTTCCAGTTCATTTCCCGGCTGGAGATCATATGTGTAGTCCTCAATGAATCCTGTTGCTCCCTCTCTTCCCTCAGCCATCTTCATCAGAACCGCAGAAAGAGCGGCGATCTTGTAATCCCCCTCCGGTCCGAATCCGACGCCTTTCGCCATCAGATCCTGGGCAGCAAGACCTGGAAGCTGGCGAAGACCAAACAGGTCCTGGAACGTATCGGTAAACGCAGAGCACCCGTTCTCCCGGATGAACTTCTCGAAAGCCACCTCGTATCGTGCCTGCTCACGTACCGCATCGAGATTATCAGTCGCCATGGTATACTTCTCGCTGTATTCCTCCATCTTTGCGTTGATCTCATCGTCCGTCACTTTCGCAGAACGATCCGCAATTTCTCCGATTCCCCAGTACTTAATCTCCCATCCATACCGGATCTCTGCCTCGAGGCGGTTGCCGTCGGTCACCGCAACATCACGCATATTGTTGCCGAACGTTGCAACGCGCAGGTTATGAGAAAATCTGACCGCCTTCGCTACCTGAGCGAAGCGCCGGATTCCGTCCAACACATCCTCGTGTCTGTAATATCCCGCAACAACCTCATGCGGGATGTGCAGTCTTGCAAGGATATATCCAAATTCTCTGTCTCCATGCGCAGACTGATTCAGATTCATGAAGTCCATATCGATCGCATCGTATGGAAGTCTCTCATTTGCCTGTGTGTGCAGATGAAGCAAAGGCTTTCTCAATTCCTGAAGGCCCTTAATCCACATCTTGGCTGGCGAAAACGTATGCATCCATGTGATCACGCCGGCGCAGTCATCATCATCCATTACTTTACGAATATCCTTCACGCAGGTTTCTGAGGTGATGACTGTCGGCAGAAGCTCGATGCGGATTGTGTCCGATAATTTGCTGTTCAGAAACGCTGTCATTTCTCCGGCATCCGCTGCTACCTGGCGAAGACACTCCTCGCCGTAGAGATCCTGACTGCCGACAATGAAATATAGTTTTTCCATTTTATTTTCTCCTAAATAAATCAGTTAATATGCGCTTTTACAGTATGTGGCACGATGTGTCGTATGGGAGTTATTTAATAACCTGAATGGATTGTCTGTCCGCAAAGATCAGTACAAACACCAGGAAGATAACGCTCTCAATCATCTGCATCGTCTGTGTGGACATTCCAAGCATCTGCAGTCCTGACTGAAGAATCGTGTACAGCAGAGCTCCGACGATTACATTCTCAAATCTGACCTTTGCTCCGCCGGAAATCGGCATTCCGCCTAATACCAGCGCAATCAGAATCTGTGTTTCCAGCTGGTTTCCGCCGGAGGACGTAACCGAACCGGCATGTACAATGCTTACAAACGCGGCAAAACCGGTTATTGCTCCGGAGAGCACATATACCCAGAACTTCATCCTGTCTGTTCGGATTCCGGCAAACCGAGCTGCCTTTTCTCCGGCGCCGATTGCCTTCAGGTCTGTTCCGAAACGCGTAAATTCGAAGAAGAAGAAACCGAGTGCCACTATAATCACCATACAGGTGAGCTTCACCGGAATCGTATCATAATTCAGCTGAAGCGCAGCACTTCCTGCTACCGGCGCGTTGCTTGTCAGATACTTGATGATTCCACGGAAGAGGAACATTGTACATATCGTAACAATAAAGGACTTTATCTTGCGGTTTACATAGAAGAAACCGTTAATCGCTCCGATTGCAGCACCGGCAGCGATTCCCGCAAGAATCGCCACTGCGATCGGCGCGAAATTTGACACGGTACAGATCACAATGCCTGCTATGCCGAGAATGGACCCCTGCGAAAAGTCTAGTCCGCCCATCGTCATGATGAAGAATACCCCGGTGCAGGCGATCATCAATGAATAGAGAGAACTTATGGTAAGGCTCAAATTTGTGATCATTCTTCCGCCCGTCAGAATATTAAAGATGATGAAGACAAGGACCAGACCGATCACCGGAAGGACTGCACGGAATGCGGAGGACTGAGCAAAACTCTTCCGCTCCGTTTTATCTGCTTTAACTGCTTTTTCCATAATTGACAATCTCCTTCCTTAAACCATTGTTGCGATCAGCGAGTTCTCATCGAGGCTTCTGCTTCTCATCAGTTCACCGCTGATCTTGCCATCACGCATGATAATGATCCGGTCACACATTCCGATCAGCTCCATCAGCTCCTCGGAAATCATTATGATTGATTTCCCCTCCTTGCGCATCCGGTTCATCAGCTGATAGATATCCTGCTTCACCTTAATATCAATACCTCTGGTCGGAGAATCCAAAACCAGAATATCAGAATCCGCGCCCAGCCAGCGTGCCAGGACAACCTTCTGCTTATTTCCTCCTGAGAGCTCAGAGACAAACTGATTTGTGCCAACCATCTTGACAGACATCTCTTTCGCGTATTTTTCGGCAAATGCCTTATTTGCCCTGTGGTTCTGCAGCTTCAGCGGTCCCTTACCGAGCTTGTCCAGGGAAGGAAGGAGAATGTTGTCGCCGATGCTCTGATTGATCACCACAGACTCATTATCCCGGTCTTTCGAAGTATAGGCGATGCTATGACGGATTGCTGTCGGTATATCATTGATCTCCGTACCGTCTGCCAGCTTCACGCTTCCGGTTCGATCATAAGAGGCTCCGAAAATAGCCTTGCCCACCTCGTGCATTCCGGATTCAGATAGCCCTCCAAAGCCAAGAATCTCACCCTTATGCAGCTGAAATGTCACATTACTGATCATCCTGGGAACAGATACATCATCGACTGTCAGGACTACCTCATCCGATACCTTTTCATCGTAATCCGAACGATAGTAATCTCCTGTCATTTCACGGCCGACCATCATTTTCTTCAGTTCTTCTTCCGACATCTCATTCGACGCAACACAGCCGATGTACACACCGTCGCGAAGAATTGTGATACGATCCGATTTTTCCAGAACCTCCTGAAGATCATGTGAAATAAAGATTACCGTACCCCCATAATCACGCACCCGGTTCATAACCTTGTACAGTTCCTCACGTCCCTCCTGGGAAAGAGCCGTCGTTGTCTCATCCACAACCAGTACCTTTGGCTTGAAATACGTTGACTTCACAATTTCCACAAGCTTCCGGTCCTCAAAATTATAATCATCTACGTAATCCGATGCTTTTATCCGTTCAAATCCATACTCCTTCAGGAGTCTGTTTGCCTCTCTGTTCATTGCCCCGGTATTCTTGATTCCGTGTTTCACAAAACGGTCTTCATGACCGAGGAAGATATTCTCCGCGACCGTAAGCCCGTCCAATGTTCCAAGCTCCTGTACAATAATCGCAATCCCATGATTATTTGCATCTACCTGATTGACCGGTCTGACATCCTTTCCGTCAAGGACAAATCTTCCGCTGTCAATGGAATAGATTCCTGTCAGCATGTTTGTAAGCGTTGATTTTCCGGAACCGTTTTCTCCGATCAGCGCATGAATTTCACCTTTGTAGAATTTTTCAGATACGTGCTGTACCGCCTTAGTGATACCGAAGGTTTTGCAGACGTCTATGGCTTCCAGCCTTACTTCATCACTCATGGTTCCTCCTCCTTACTTGACAATCTCGCCTTTTACGCTTCTTGTGGTTACAGTGATGATAACCAGAAGTGCAAGACCGGTGATAACATCCTGAATTGCCGTCGGTGCGCCAAGAGCTATGAATCCATAAAAAATAATATTCACGAAGAACTCACCGATCACAATTGCCTGAAGCGGAATGCCGTATTTCCTGAATGCCAATCCGAAAAAGCAGCCCATCGTGGGGATAAAGTTACGGCTCATGGAACTCATACCCGTAACGGCCACCATCGAAGATCCGTAACCAATGGAAAGAATTGCCTCAGCTCCGAAGAACGCGCCGGAAATTATAAACGCAATCAGTTTAAAACGATCTACGTTGATACCCATGTTTTTTGCCACAAATTCGTTGGAACCGATCGCATAGGTATAAGTTCCGATTTTGGTATAATTAAGAAGCATATATGCTATAAAAAACGCTGCAGCGGCCAGTACAATCGATCCCGCCGTAGAGCCAAACCAGCGCAGGTTATCGGGAAGGGTCTGCGTCTCACCGTTTGCCACAAAGTTTGCAAGCGATTCGAAGATCAGAGCTGTTCCAACAGTAACGATCATTGAAGGAATGCGCAGCTTCGTATAAAGAAATCCATTCAGCAGTCCGACAAGTCCGCCGGTAATCAGGCTTCCAATTACAAGTCCGAAATAGCCTAGCCCCAGTCTCGAAGCAAAAATACAGCCAACAATTGCAGAAAGAATTATATTCGATCCGATGGAGAAATCGAACATCCCCATAACCATTACAAAATAGAAACCGACCGCACCGGTCGCAGCCATAAGGCCCGCCTGAAAATACGAGATCAGATTTGCCGGAGACCCGAAGTTTCCAGGCGTAAGAATCTTGAATACCGCCCATGCAGCAAATACCAGAGCTGCCAGAATAAGGTATCCTTTCACTTTACCGTTTATTTTTCCGGTTTTTTTATTTTTTACAACAGATTCCATACATTTTACCTCAATTCAAGAATTGGTATAGAACAACCTTGTGCATAATCAAGGCCGGTATCGCCAGGATACCGGCCCGACAACCGATGAATCGCCTGTCTTTTCTTTCTGAAATTCAAAAACCCGCTTTATGAAGCTGAACTTACACTTACATTCTCACCGCCTGCTCTGGATGCGGCATCCTCAATCGAAAGCTTAGACGCGGCATTTGCCAGATCATCAAAGCTCATATCGGACATCTTCACGATTTCATCATCTGTATAAGGAAGCTGATCTACAAAATATTTCTCGTACTGTGCATAGTCATCTGCAGAGGATACATACAGATACGGGAACTGAATCTCATCAAACTTTCCTCCGAAGTCCTTATAATTGCCTTTGATTGCATTATAAACCATCAGGAACGCAAAGAGGGGATCGCAGTAATGTCCTCCAGACTCTCCTGCCATAGATCCATTTGCAAGACGGTCGCCAAGATCCGGAAGGAAGTCTGTAGATACGATATCAATGCTGTCCGTTTTTCCAGCTTTCTCAACTGCCGCAATCGCTCCCTGCAGAGGATCTCCGCCGCCGCCGGCAGGAATCAGTGCATCCAGCTTCGGATCGGACTGCATCAGCGCATCCGCTGCCTTTGCTCCACCATCAGAGGTTGTTCCAGCATACTGCGGCTCGGAAAGCTTCGCCTGATCATCCGGATTCTTTTTGTTCCACTCATCAATGCCTTCCTTGTATCCTTCCCATCTTCCGAGCCAGGTTGCGTCTCCCTGCTCCCATCCGATCAGTCCGATATCGCGGTCGCCTTTGTCCAGAAGCATCTGTGCAAGTTTCTTTCCGTTTTCAACCTCATTCTCATGAACGGCTCCGATATAGTACTCGGAGTCTGTCGCAGCCTTATAAATATCCGGGCTGCTGTCCTTATTGATGATACGGAAGAACTGTGCCAGATAAACCTTGTTATCATTGCAGGTTTTAATTGCCGATGTCATCTCTGTATCGGAAGAGTTGCAGATGATAATTCCCTGACACCCCGCTGCGCAAAGCTGTTCCACAGATGCGGTAACCTTTTCGGATACATGGCCCTGGTCGACATACTGAACATCAACTCCAAGGGCTTTCGCTGCCTCGTCCAGAATCAGCTTACACTGTGATCCGAGTACATCGGTGGAAGACCAGATGGATACACCGATTTTGATCTTGCTGTTGTCTGTTTCCGTTGCCGTTGCCGCAGCAGTACTTGATGTCTTTGCTGCCGCTGAGGCGCTCTTCGATGCAGCAGCGGTACTTCCGCATCCTGTGAGAAGTCCTCCGAGCATGGCTATGGACAGCCCTGCCCCCAGAAGTCTCTTGCCAATTTTTCTCATAACTTTTCCCTCCTCCTTTGCATACATCCCTGTACATAACAAAATTGACATCTGGATCTAAGTGTTTCATGAATACATATTGCAAATACATATTATGCATCTCTTAATGTGGTACATATATATATTTGTGGTATGCAATCATATTGTAATAATACAACTGCAGATTTATCACTTCTCGTTTCCAAATGAACTCCCGTGAAATTATGTAAATTATCGGGGGTTTATCCGGATATTATTGGTGATTCAGCAGATCTATTATCTTTACATCTTGCAGTACTTTGTTAATATGTACAAATCACTTTGTGATTGTTAATGTACCATTTATGTATTTTGCTGTCAATATGTATGGTATATTTTCGTTGTCTTCACTAATTTGTACGTTTAATTTTTGGGAAATTTTCTTCTTTGAAGCATTAAGTTGTACACCTTGTATATCTCAGGTCTAATGTAAGCGCACACGAATACTTCGCATTCGGCTGCAGCTCACTGTTCGCGTAAATAACGGGGCTGCTCCCGCAGATCAGAGAATATATATCCGACCTGCGGGAGCAGCCCCGTTTCACTGCATGCCCTCCTCCAATCGCCGGACGATTCGGCACCGTTCCTTCGATGAATCACGCAGTTTATCATTCATGTTTTTTCAATTTTTCTTTATCCTGAATGAATACATAAAAAATGTCGCCGAAATGCTCATCATGGACCATTCTTCCTATGTCGATTACATTTCGGACATTTCCGTTCTTTGTCAGGATCCGATATTCCACATAGTCATCAAACGTTGATTTCAGCGGATCCGACGAGTTTTTCTCGTGCAGAATCTGATCTCGTATGGACTGTTCCACTTTTATATAATCATCCGGATGAACAATATGACGGAAACTGGAGTGTGTGTATTCCAGAAATTCTCTGTGATTTTTGCATTCGAACAGCCGGACAAGATCATCATTTGCAAATAGAATCCGCTCATCTCCTTCCGCCTGATAGATGAGAACAGCCCCCGGGAGCCCTGTAACCATGCTTCTGACATTAAATCCCATGTAATCCCGGCTGATATTCATCATATCCGATTTGAAATGTAAGACTGTATGTTTTCCTGCGGTTTTCGCAGCGTAGAGCGCACTGTCCATCTGCTTCATCAGCGTTTCACGATCTGAAGCCTGTGACGGAAAATCAGCATATCCGCCGGAAATTGTGTAGCGAATCATCTTCCCGTCAAATTCGAATTTTCTATCCTCTGTGAGTGCATCTAGAATGATCTTCGCACAGTCCTCCGGAGACTTATTTCGAATAATCACGCAGAACTCATCTCCTCCGGTTCTTCCGATCAGACATCCCGGAAAAGCAAAAACAAGGTATTCCGCCAGATCACGCAAAGCAGCATCACCTGCCACATGGCCGTACAGATCATTAATCAGCTTAAAATCATCCAGATCGATAAACACACCTGTCATCTCATTCCTGTCATACGAACTGCAGTAATCATCCAGATGTGCAATCAGACCGCCCCGGTTGTACAGACCCGTCAGATGATCGCGGTATACAAGCATCCCGAGTTCCCGGTTCTTTTCAACAAGTATGGAATTATATTTTCTGCTGAATAAACCCGCCGTTATCATCGTGACAATCAATGCGGCAATCATCATGATTAAATTTGCACGAAACACATAGGGCAGGAGATGTCTTCGCTGAATTGTTTCGTATTCCTGGATACTGGAAAGATTTTCGCCTTCACAGATGACCCAGTTATATTCCCTGTACAATCGGCAGTAAGTCATCTTCTCGGTCACCTTGTCGCTGTGCAGTTCTTTAAAATAATACCGGTAAAATCCACTTCCGGATCGGTTGACCAGATCAAGTTCCTCCTGGTAAGGCTTATTGCCCTGTTCGTCTGTGGTATTCGTCGAAAGCTTTTCTCCCTCGGTATCCGGAAGATTCGGATGCATCAGACGAATCGCATATCCGTCACCGCCGTTGTAATCAATGATCTCATTGACCCATATATATCTTCCGTTTTCATATTCACTTAAATGTATTTTCGCATATAATCGATTCTGGATCACGTTCTTTATCTCTGAATCTGACTTTCCTTCTTTTTTCAGACGTTCTTTGGTATTTTCAATATCCCGGATAATGTTATCGACCGAATTCTTCAGCACTTTCTCATCCGAAGCAAGCATAATATTGGAAATAACCTCTGAATTCTTGCTCAAAAGCAGTCTGGTGCTGACGGTGAAAATCACGATAAGCTCAACTGCAACGAGTATAAACATAATCAGATTGATTCTCAGAGCAAAATTACTTCTCCCCGAGTGATATGAATTCTTCTTCATGATAAATCACCTGTGCATATAATCGATCGCAGCCTTCTCTGCCGCGATTTTCCTATAGAAACACGCATATATGCAATCGTATAACCGATTCTCCCCGTCACACTTCATAATCAGATGACCATTTTCACGGTCTATGGTGTTGACATTTTTCTCCGGATTCCGTTTGAATCTTTTTTTCAAACAGACAAAACGCTTTTCAATTATACAACAGACTCGTAAATCTTTCAGCAAAAATATTTCAGTCCCGAAATCTTCAATAAGCCACAAATGATAAAACCCTAAAATCTTCAGCTTTCACATTTTACACACCGCAGCGCACACAACGAGATAAAACACGCTGCGCGAGTTTTATCTCGCTATCGCGACGCTCGCCGCACACGAATGCTTCGCATTCGGCTGCGGCTCACTGTTCGCGTAAAAAACAGGGGCTGTCGCATAATCTTGCAACAACCCCGTTTTTACGATTTTGAAAATGTAATGGATCAACATTACCAGTCAGGGAAGAACCTGAGGATATCTTTGTATTTGAAAATAACTCTTTATATCTCCGTTCTTTAACGAAATATATATATTTCTGTCAAAATGACCTGCATTCCCAAATATATATTTCTGTTGAAATGGCTGGCCTGAATTCCTTTGATTGAAAAATATATTTCCGATTTTACATTTTCTCGTGAATGCATCTGGAGATAACATCCAGCTGCTGTTCTCTCGTAAGGTCGATGAACTTCACCGCATAACCGCTGACACGAATTGTGAAGTTTGCGTATTCCGGCTTCTCCGGATGCTCCATCGCGTCCTTAAGCTTCTCCAGACCAAAGACATTGACATTGAGATGATGCGCGCCCTGATCGAAGTATCCGTCCAGTACCCGGACCAGATTCTCTTTTCTTGAATTATCATCATGGCCGAGCGCTCCAGGGTTGATCGTCTGTGTGTTTGAGATGCCGTCAAGAGCGTACTCATACGGAAGCTTTGCCACGGAATTCAGGGAAGCCAGAAGGCCGTTCTGTTCCGCTCCGTAAGCCGGGTTTGCTCCGGGAGCAAACGGCTTGTAAGCCTCTCTTCCGTCCGGAAGTGCTCCGGTTGCCTTTCCGTATACCACATTGGATGTGATGGTGAGGATCGAAGTAGTCGGCTCAGAATTCCGATAGGTGTGATGCTTTCTGATCTTCTTCATAAAGGTCTTGAGCAGCCATACGGCGATGTCGTCGGCTCTGCTGTCATCATTTCCGTAGCGCGGGAAATCTCCCTCGATCTCATAATCAGTCACAAGTCCGGACTCATCACGGACGGTTTTTACCTTTGCGTATTTGATCGCGCTCAGGGAATCGACGACATGTGAGAATCCTGCGATTCCGGTCGCAAAGGTTCTGCGGACATCGGTATCGATCAGTGCCATCTCTGCCGACTCATAATAATATTTATCATGCATATACTGGATCAGATTCAGGATATTCACATAAAGATCTGCAAGCCAGTCCATCATGATGTCGAACTTGTGAAGAACTTCGTCGTAATCGAGATATTCAGAGGTGATCGGCGCGTACTCCGGCCCCACCTGCATATGGTTTCCCTGCTTGTCCAGGAATTTTTCATCCTTTCCTCCATTGATTGCGTACAGGAGGCACTTCGCGAGGTTTGCTCTCGCGCCGAAGAACTGCATTTCCTTTCCGGTCTGTGTCGCGCTGACGCAGCAGCAGATGCTGTAGTCGTCTCCCCAGACCGGTTTCATCACATCATCGTTCTCATACTGAATAGATGAAGTCCGGATTGAAATGGAAGCCGCGTATTTCTTGAAGCTCTCCGGAAGTGCGGAGCTGTAAAGCACCGTCAGATTCGGCTCCGGAGACGGTCCCATGTTCTCCAGGGTGTGAAGGAAACGATAGTCATTTTTTGTGACCATGGAACGGCCGTCCATGCCGATTCCCGCAACCTCAAGTGTTGCCCATACGGGATCGCCGGAAAACAGCTCATTGTAGCTTGGAATACGCGCAAATTTTACCATGCGGAACTTCATGGTCAGATGATCAATCAGCTCCTGCGCCTCTTTCTCCGTGAGAGTTCCCTCTTTCAGATCACGCTCAATGTAGATGTCCAGGAAGGTTGAGATTCTTCCGACAGACATTGCAGCTCCGTTCTGTGTCTTGATTGCGGCAAGGTAACCGAAATACAGCCACTGAACCGCCTCCCTCGCATTCTTTGCCGGTGCGGAAATATCGTATCCATATGCCTCCGCCATCTTTTTCATGCCCTTAAGTGCACGGATCTGCTCGCTGATTTCCTCTCTCAGACGGATGACATCATCGGTCATCGTTCCGTCTCCGCAGTTCGCGAAATCTTCCTGTTTCTTCGCGATCAGATGATCGATTCCGTACAGAGCAACTCTCCGGTAATCACCGACGATTCGGCCTCTGCCATATGTGTCCGGAAGACCCGTTACAATATGAGAATGTCTTGCCTTCCTCATTTCCGGTGTATACGCGTCAAAAACGGCCTGATTATGTGTCTTGTGATATTCTGTAAAGATCTTGTGGAACTTGTCATTGATATGATATCCATACGTCTCGGCAGCCTCTTCAGCCATCTTGATTCCGCCGTAAGGCATGAACGCTCTCTTCAGCGGTTTGTCTGTCTGAAGTCCGACGATCTTCTCAAGATCCTTTGTGGATTCATCGATGTATCCTGCGCCGTAAGCGGTCAGTCCGGAAACGACCTCTGTTTCACAGTCAAGCACGCCTCCCTTTGCGCGCTCCTGTTTCTGCAGCTCCTGTACCTTACCCCACAGAATATCGGTTGCCTCTGTCGGTCCTTCGAGGAAGCTCTCGTCGCCGTCATACGGAGTGTAATTCTTCTGGATGAAATCACGGACATCGATATCGTCCGTCCATTTGCTGCCCTTAAAGTCTCTCCACTCGTTTCTCATAGCTCTGTCTCCTTTCTTTCTTGTTGTCTGCTATCATCAGTCTTTACAACTGTTAACTGTGCTGCTGAAAATCCTTCCTGCGCTTTACGCGCTCTTTTCACCGGAAGTCTGCGGATGTTCACCGGCGCCGAGAATGTTTTCCGCTGCTCTCACCTGCTGCGCCGTGGGACTCTTAACCCCCCCCAGCGCATACGGAATACCGAGCAGTTTCCACTTGTAGGCGCCCATCGTGTGATACGGCAGTACCTCTACCTTCTGAACATTACTCAGTCCGTTCAGGAACTTCCGCTCCTTTTTCAGATCCTCCGACGCGTCGGTCCAGCCGGGGACAAGTACCTGGCGGATCCACACGGGCTTCCCGATTTCATTCAGATAGCGGATCATGGACAGGATGTTCTCATTCCTGACGCCTGTCAGCTTCCGGTGTTTTTCCGGATCCATCTCCTTGATATCCACAAGAAGCAGATCTGTATATTGCATCAGATTTCTGAATTTTTCGAACCATTCTCCCTCGCTCGTGAATGGCTGTCCCGCTGTGTCAATGACCGTGTGAATTCCTTTTTCCTTTGCCTTCCGGAACAGCTCCGTGACGAAGTCAATCTGGAGAAGAGGTTCTCCGCCGGACACCGTGATTCCGCCCTCATCGCCCCAGTAAGGACGATATCTTAACGCCTGATCAATCAGCTCATCCGCACTTCTCATATCATCGGACTGAAGCTTCCAGGTATCCGCGTTGTGACAGAATTTACACCGCATCGCACATCCCTGCAGAAAAATTACGAAACGGACGCCGGGCCCGTCTACCGAGCCAAATGTCTCTATCGAATGAATTCTTCCCCTGATCATGTTCTGCCTCCTTTGAAAACGCAAAAGAAAAACCGCCTGTCACAGAGGCTTTCACGAACGGCTCCATATTCCTCCGTTCCTCAGCTTTCCGTGTCAGACGGTTCTGTCATCTGCCATCTGTCAGCTCCCTGTGACAAGCTGATCGTAACAGAATATGGCAGACAACTCCTTGATTATAATCAAATTTAAGTTATTTTTTTAACACATTTTGGGGTCTGATTTTCAACCTGTTTTTTCGGTATATTCCCGCAGTTTCTTATGATCTATCACCTTCAGACACCCGCGGCCCAGCCTTTTCACCATTCCTTCCTTCTCCAGAAACGAAATGTTCCGGCTGACCGTTTCCGGCCGCAGATTGACCGAGGACGCAATGTCATCCAGCTTCAAATTGATCACATCTCCAAGGCATTTTCGTTCCCTTCGCAGCAGAAAAGCAGCTACCCTCTGACGGGGCTCACGAATGGAAAGGACGAAGATCTTATCCTCCGCGTCAGTGATATCACTGGCAAGAACCTCAATCATATTGAACGATATCTGAGGATTTTCGGTGATCATCCGCATAATGACCGATCGGGGAATCTCACAGGTCTTCACCTCTTCCAGAGCTACCACATCATAATTATACCGGTGCTCCTTCAAAAAGATGCCGTGCCACACACTCTGGCCGTCATGAAGAACATCCAGGATATGTTCCTCCCCCATGACATCCGTTCTCGATATTTTCACCTTTCCCCTGCGTATGATGATGATTGAATCAATGCTGTCGTTCTCGGATACGATACGCACGTCTGCAGGATAGATATGATGAACCGAATGATTAACCAGCCTTTTCTGAATCTCCGGAGACAGTCCCCGGAACAGCCGCACCTCGGAAATACAGAATTTGTTCCGTTCCCGAAATTCACAGTTTTCTCTGTTGCATCCCTCTTTTTCCATAGAATTCCTCCACTGTTCCGGACATTCAATCATGCAGCGCGCCGGGCTGTCAATTATGCCTGTTCCATTGCCCGGAAAACGAGATAAAACACGCTGCGCGAGTTTTTTCTCGCTATCGCGACGCTCGCCGCACACGAATACTTTGTATTCGGCTGCGGCTCACTGTTCGCGTAAATTACGGACGGTGCATGAAATCTTCATGCGCCGTCCGCTCGTCTCTGCCTCAGGCAAGAAACTGCCTGGCAAAAGCTTCCGCCTCTCTCAGCTGTTTATCCCCGGGCTTGCCGCGGAAATAAAATGTCCGATCCTCTACGGGAATTCCCTTTGCCTCCAGTTCCTTCCGAATGAGTTCGATTGCATGCTTTGATACCCAGGAAGTGGAGAAGATAACCGCTTTCCTGACCTCTTCCTTCTTCAGGCTGCGCAGATATTCCGTCAGTTTTCTGTCAATGCCGTAGGCATAGAGTGCGCCGCCGACAAACAGGATATCCACTGTTCCTGGAAGTGCCGCATCCGGTGCGTCTGCCGAAACCGCCTCCGTCCCTGCGGCCTTTGCGATTGCCTCCGCCGCAGCCCTTGTGTTACCTGATCTTGAATAATATCTCACTGCAATATCCATGCTCAACCTCCTGAATCGTAAAGTGTCAACAAATTCAGAATAGGTTCCATTTCTGCAGCTGTCAAGAAGGTCATTAAATATCAGCTTCCATTTCCGCAGCTGTCAAGAAGGTCATTACATATTCAGAAGATAACTCGTGATATCCACAGCCGCTTCTCCGCGCGCACGAACCGAAATTCCCTCTGCCTCCGGATCCGAGTAATGCGCCATGCTCATGACTGTTTCTCCGTCATTCACGAAGACTTCTGCACTGAATCGGTCCAGAATCATCCTCAGCTTCAGACCTTCATCTGCCGGAGATACCTTCGCCGTTCTTGAATGAAGCACATCCCGGATCACCCCGGAATGAGACCGGTCTATTGTGAGGGTCTGATCCTGCGGACGGTAGATGACAGCGCAGTAATGACTGCCTCCTTCCGCGAAACGGATTTCAACCTCCCGACAATCCTTCTCCGGACGTATTTCACAGATCAGGTCTGCGCATTTTCCGGAAAGTGCAGGATCTGTGAAGATACGGCTGTCGTCAATCTCAACATTCAGTCTCTCGACCTTGTCCGTCCTGTACTTCTCCAGCTCACGGACAGGTCTCTGCATCAGATGTCCATCCCGGATCGTCAGCTCTCTCGGGAGAGATACCTGGCCAAACCACTTCGCATTGTCCACGCGATAAGGCACAGTATCCCAGCTCTGCATCCAGCCGGTGAGAATCCTCCTCCCGTCCGGCGAGAGCACTGTCTGGGTCGCGTAAAAATCGATTCCATCATCAACCGGATGAACAAATTCCTCCCGGAAACACCCGTTCTCATCTTCCTCATCGAGATGGCCGATCATGCAGAGCACATTGTTGCCTGCATGGAATCCAAGGCTGTCCGGCTCCATATCCTGCGGGCTCATCAGAATCACGCTTTTGCCATCAAGCAAAAAATAATCCGGGCATTCCCACATTCTGCCGAACCGTCCGTGATTTACTGCCAGCTTTGACAGATAGGACCAGTGAAACGCGTCCGGGCTTGTGAAGAGCAGAAGCTGCCCTGTCTCATCCTCAGCCCGGTTCGCGACTACACACCTCCAGGATCCATCGGACTCCCGCCAGATTTTCGGATCACGAAAATCAATACGGCTCGCGCCTTCCGGCAAATCCAGCTCGGAAAGAACCGGATTGCCGGGATATTTCTGATAATCCACGCCGTCACCGATGGCAAGATTCTGTGTCTGCACATCACAGATGGTTCCATCGAGGTGCTTCTCCCGGCGGCATCCGGTATACATCAGAAGATGCCTACCGTCCGGAAGTTCTGCAGCGCCTCCTGAAAAGCATCCCGCTTCCCGGTCCGGAAATGTGTCCGGTGCAAGCGCACAGGGTCTGTTCTCCCAGCGGATCAGATCCTTTGTCACCGCATGTCCCCAGTGCATCGGGCCCCACTGTGTATCATAAGGATTGTATTGATAAAACATGTGGTATTCACCCTGATACCATGAAAATCCGTTCGGGTCATTCATCCACCCGACTCTTGGAGTGAGATGAAACGCCGGTCTCTCCTCCGGACGGATCTTCTTTTCATTTAACTGTTCTGTAATTCTTGCCTTAAGAAGTTCGTCTGATCTGTACATCAATCTGCTTCCTTTCATACTCTGTTTCGTTTCTCCGGTAATTCCCGGATTTCATTTTCATGATAACGATATGGTTTCTGATGTTCATCACCATGATAACGATATGGTTTTCTGCCATTATCTGTCCTGCTTACTGGTCCAGATCATAGCGATCCAGATACTTCTGGAAAATGCCCAGATACTGCTTTAAGCCGTAGGCATCCAGCTTCTTCAGATACGAATTCCACTCGCTGTCAGTCAGACCATTCATGATCCAGTCGGATCTCCTTGCATTGATCTCCGTAGTGATGTCCGCTGTAAGATTCGAAAGCTGCTCGGTATCATCCTGATTCATGAACAGGTTCGGATATACGTACTTTCCGTGCATATCCGGTGTATAGATGTTCTTGATCCAGTCCAAACGGTACTGGGCGTCCGCAGGACAGGTTACATACTTGCCATAGTAATCATTCAGCACCGCAAGCGGTCCGCCGACACATTCTGCTTCTCTTACCTCTACCGGAGAATGATCGCCGAGATCCATATGCTTCAACATTGGCTGTCCGTCTGCATTCTTTGACATTTCAAAAATGTGGAACTCGCCCTTCTTGCCGTAGGTTCCCCAGTTATTCTGCGGAGACTGCATCGGCGCATACATCTGATCCAGCCAGCTGCAGACAAGAGCGGGCTTCTTTGCCAGCGCGGTAACCACACATCTGCCGCGGTCAAATCCACTTGTATACGATCCGTTCTGCGGTGTGATATTTCTGGTGTCCGCAGTCAGAGCCGGAAGCGGCTCCCAGTCCTCCAGATTATCGATGTTGGCAATATCCCAGGAGAAGCATACACCGTATCTTCCGGATTTTCCCTTGGATACATAAGTGGACCATTCCTGCGTGAAGCACTCCGGATCGATCAGGCCCTCCTTATAAAGCTTATGCAGCCATTCGATTCCCTTACGGTAACCGGACTGCGTCGCGGAGCAGATCACCTTCTTGTCGTCCGTGACCGCAATGTGGCGCCCTCTGTCTCCATCGCCGTATCCCTCTCCAAATCCGTTAATCAGAATCGCCGGATCCTGATCCCCGTCATTGATGATGAATGACATGGGAATGATACTTCCCTTAATATTGAAATGCTCCTGAAGATCCTTGGAATGGTCATGAAACGCTTTCAGGACCTCCTCGAATTCATCCACCGTAGTCGGCATCTTCAGCCCGAGGTAGTCCAGCCATTTCTTATTGATATAGCTCATATCACCGATGGTCTGAATGGCTTCCTTGCCCTCGCCGAGCTGTTCGATCCAGGGAAGCGCCCAGATATGGCCGTTCTCATCGGTACACATCGAACGGTATTCCGGATATTCGTCGAAGACCTTCTTCAGATTCGGCATATACTTGTCAATATAGTCCTCCAGCGGGATGATGACGCCCTGCGTTCCATAACGAAGAAGATCACTGTCTGAAAATCCCGCGGTAAAAATGAAATCCGGAAGTGTAGAATAATTGCTCATCTGAAGTGAGATCTTATCTGACCACTGATCGGATGAGATTGCCTTCCAGTTTACATGTACGTTTGTCTGTTTCTCCAGTCTCTCGAAGATCGCTCTCTTATTCGGATCCGATTCTGTGGCACTCGGATAGCTGGTCATGCCGCTGATCGTTTCCTTCTCCTTGAGCGGGAAAGTATAGGAAGCCGGCTCTTCCGCCTTATTTCTTGCCTCTTTATATCCAAAAAACAATTCACCGCAGCCGGTCAGCGATGTCGCCGCGATGGCCGCAGCAAGTGATGCGGCACATATTTTTTTCATCCACTTTTTAAACATTTCTCAGCCTTTCCGCAGATTCTGCTGTAACCCTATCTCAATATCAGCCCTTTACCGAACCGACCATGATACCCGCATCAAAATATTTCTGGAAGAACGGATACATGACGATCAGCGGCAGCGACGAAATAATAATGGTTGCATATTTTAACAGTTCTCCAAGCTGTGCTCTTGCCGCGGTGCTCTGAATATCCGCGATCATTCCCGACTGCGGCTGATTCTGAATCAGGATCGCACGAAGCACAAGCTGCAGCGGCTGCTTAGACGCCGTATTGATATAAATCATTGCGTCAAAATAGCTGTTCCACATGGCGACGAACTGCCAGAGAACCAGGACGGCGATCAGCGGCTTGCAGACCGGCAGAAGAATCCGGAAGAAATACTGCACCTCATTGGCACCGTCTACAGCAGCAGCCTCTCTCAGCTCCTTCGGAATGCCCTGATAATAGGTTCTGGCGATGATCATATTCCATACCGAGAAAGCGCCAGGAAGAATGACCGCCCAGATCGTGTCCAGAAGTCCGAGGTCACTGATTACCAGGTAGGTAGGGATCAGTCCGCCTCCAAAGAACATTGTGATGACAAAGATCACATTGAAGAATCCTCTTCCCTTCAGATCCTTCCGTGACATCGGATATGCCGCAAGCATGGTGACTGCAACCGAGATCAGCGTGAAAGCTACCGAATAGATGACCGCATTCAGGAAGCCGATCCAGATCTGTTTGTTCGTCAGTACCCTCTGATAGGCTGTCACCGTCCACTTCTTGAAGTTGAAGGTGATGCCCTGGTTCTGAAGCGTCACCGGATCCATAAAGGACGCGATCACGATATATATCATCGGAACGATAATCGCAATTACAAAAATTGCAAGAAATAGTCTGCTTATTATGATAAAGGCTTTGTCAGATCTCCCGTATCTGGAAAACGGATGCCTTCTGACCGCTGCATTGATTTCCGCCATTGCTTTTTCCTCCTCATATTCCCTGTCCGTCATTCATCTTCTCCACGATCTTATTGACCGCGATCAGAAGTATGACATTAATGATCGTATTGAACAGACCTACTGCTGTAGAGAAGCTGTAGTCTCCGTCGAGAAGTCCCTTCTTGTACACATAGGTTGCGATGATCTCCGCAGATTTCAGGTTCATATCCGTCTGCAGCGCATAAGCCTTCTCAAATCCGATGCTCATGATATTTCCTGCCTGAAGAATGAACTGAATCACAACCATATCCTTGATTGCCGGCCAGTCTACCACGCGGATCTGCTGCCAGATATTCGCTCCATCCAGAGCCGCTGCCTCACGCAGCTCCTGGCTTGCATTGGACAATGCCGCCGTGTACATGATGGAAGCCCACCCGGCTCCCTGCCAGATTCCGGAGATGATGTAAATCGGCCGGAACGCCTCCGGTATTGTCATGAAATTGATGCTGGTGTGGAGCAGGCCATTTACCGGTCCCGTTACAGAAAGAAGGATACGGACCATACCACAAAGTACGATGACCGACACGAAGTTCGGCATATACAGAACCGTCTGAATCTTCTTCCGGATGCCCGTGCGCTTGATCTGATTCAGGAATAACGCCAGGATGATCGGAATCGGGAATCCCCAGAGCAATCCGTATACACTCAGCTTCAGTGTATTTACCAGATAGCGGATGAAGTCCGGAGACTCCAGGAATCTCTTGAAATACTTCATGCCCACCCACTGGCTTCCAAAGATTCCCTTGATCGGGTTGAAATTCTGAAACGCGATCAGTATGCCTCCCATGGGCGCATACTTGAAAATCAGTGTAAGCAGAAATGCCGGTCCGAGAAAAATTACATAAAGCTGCCAGTGCTGCCTGAAATACAGGAGCCCTCTTCCTTTTCTTCTTGCTTTTTCCTCCATGCTTCCATACCTCCTCATAAATCATTGCATGTCAGATGCCTTGCTGATCTGTCACCCTGCTGTCTCGCCATATTGTTGTCCGGTTGCTCTGTTGACGGTTACTTTGTTGTCCGATTACTCTGTCGACGGGCTGCCCTGTTGACTGGCTGCTCTGTCGACTGGCTGCTCTGTCGACTGGCTGCTCTGTCGACTGGCTGCTCTGTTGTCCGGTCACTCTATATTGTTTTATCGCTCTGTCTTCGTTGTTCAATATAATTCCCGGGTGGTCATTTGTCAATTGTAAAATGTGCATTTGCACTATTTTTACACATGAAAATGAGTTTTTTGTAAAACTTATACAAGAATGGGCAGGCAAAACTGTGAACTTTTCCAGATGCTTTCCTCAGAATCCGGAAGAATGAAAAAAAAACCGTTTAAAGCCTCAGGATTACCCAAAATGACAGGCCGCCGGAGGGGTGAGCCTTTCTGTTTTCCCGCGCATAAAGCTCAGCGGTTCAGATATGCTGTTACAGACTACTTAAACATCTATAATGTAAAATATGCATTTTTACATTTGACAAATTATAATAAGGGCATTATATTATATTGTAGAAAGACTGAAATAGTTCATGTAAAACAGAAACACAGAATGCAACTATTGACAGAACGCAACTATTGACAGAACTCAGGAACAAAGCTGCAGACAGAAATTGAGAACAGCGCTGTAGAAAAACAGGGTCAGAGCTCATTACGGAAGGAAGATAATGCTTGAAGCTGTGAAAAAGCAGAGATTGTAAATGGAACTGCAGCCAGATAAAAAATGGAGTTGATAATATATGGAAAACAGAGTCACAATTCAGGACATTGCGGATTCGCTTGGATTATCAAGGAATACCGTTTCAAAAGCAATCAATAACACCGGAGTCCTCGCGGACAGCACCCGCCAGAAGATTCTCGCGCGGGCTATTGAAATGGGATACAAGCAGTTTTCCTACCTTGATCTCGACGCGGTACAGAACAGTCTTACCCCGCCCGCTCCCGCAAAAAATGAAATTGCGCTGATCACCACCTGGTTCTTGAACAGCTCTCATTTTTCCGCGATGATGCTCGATAAATTTCAGATGGAAATATCCAAGCGCGGATACTCCATGACTATGCATTTCGCCAGAGCAGAAGATATTGCAGCCCAGAGACTGCCCGCCTCTCTGCGCCTTGAAAACTGCGCGGCAATTATATGTATTGAAGTTTTTGACGCGTCCTACGCGAGATTTATCTGCCAGTCCGGTGTCCCGGTTCTTTTCGTTGACGCCCCTGCCGACCCCGGTGCAGACCCGCTTCCCGCCGACATTCTCACCATGAATAATGATGAAGGCATCAGTCAGTTCATTCACCTTATGAAGAAGCGCGGAATATGTGACATAGGATTTGCGGGAGAGGCCATGCATTGCCGTTCCTTTTTCGAGAGATTCATGGCATACCGCAACAGCATGTACCTGTGTTCCCTTCCGATCCATGAAGAATGGTGCATCACCGAGAAGCCGGATCCCGCCTCCGCTTCCGCGGGAATGAGTCCTGCGGAAGGTTACTTCTACAGCAAGCTGAAGGAATTCCGGAAAATACCGCGCGTTTTTGTGTGCGCCAATGACTTTGTGGCAATTGATCTGATGCACGCGCTGAATCATCTGGATCTCAGTGTCCCGGAGGATGTCATGATTCTGGGCTTCGACGACTCCGCAGAGTCCCTTCTGGTGACGCCGAAGCTTTCGACCGTGCATATACACAGTCAGATCATGGGATTTTCCGCCACTGACCTGATTCTGTCCCGGATCCAGAACCCGGCACTGAATTACCGCACCTGCGCCTGCGAGACCAATCTGATACTCAGAGAATCAACAGAGGGAAGACAGGAGGATCACGAATGAATCATTTCATCAATCCATATAACCCGGTCATGAATTTTCTCGGAAAACTGCTTGACTGCATACTTCTGAACCTGTTATGGATTCTGTGCAGTCTGCCGCTCTTCACGCTTGGAGCCTCGACCAGCGCACTCTATTACTGCACGCTTAAGCTTGCCAATGATTCCGGAATCTCTCTTCTTCAGGATTTTTTTCACTCCTTCCGCCAGAATTTCCGTGAGGGAACCAAACTGTCCTGTCTGATCATTCCGATTGCGATCGCGTTCTTTTTCTCCGGCCGTTTCTATCGCCAGCGCGCGATAAGCTCTCCTCTCTTCATGATCGGCTTCGGTCTGTATATTGTATTTCTGATTGTGTTCGCGATTATCGTTCTGTATGCGTTTCCGCTCCTTTCGCGCTATGACAATTCCTGGAAGGTCACCCTGAAGAACGCGTTTATGATCGGAATCCGTTATCCCGTGTGCACGATCGTAATGGCTGCCATTCATTTTGCGATTTACTTTATCGCCATCCGTTATTTTACACCGGTCATCTTTCTCGGTGAGGGCTTTGCTGCCTTTCTTTGTTCTTACCTTCTGAAACCGGTATTCCGAAAGCTCGAAAATCCGGAAAGATCTTCAGACACTGAAAAGACAGAAAACGCCCCCGGAAACAGATCCGGGGGCACCGACACCACACGTCAGGATAATTTCTTACACCGGGAGGAAAAATGAAGCTCAGAGAAACATTGCGCGGTATGGATCGCAGACAGAGAATCACTTACCTCTGGGATTATTACAAATGGCTTTTTATCCTCCTGATTATCGCGGGAGGAATTCTGATCTATTCGCTGACAACAGTCCTCACCAGAAAGAAAACCGTGCTCTCCGTCGCGCTTGTGAATGTTCAGGCGGACGACAGCATCCTCGACTCCATCACCGATCAGTTCCTGCAGATGGAACCGGAAGATTTTTCCGGCGGGACGGTAAAGTATGAACGGAATCTTCTGATCTCCGCCGATCCGGAGGACAGCACTCAGGACGGAAGCACAGGTTCCGTCACGGATAGCGGAGCGTCTTACACAGCTTCCGGCACGGATGGCGGAGCGTCTTATGAATACTCCTACGCATCCCAGATGAAGCTCCTGGCCATGATCACAGATAAAAAGCTGGACGTCGTCATCATGGATCAGCACACCCGTGATATTTTTCAGCGCCAGGATTATATGTCTGCGTGCGTCTCACTGGAAGGCACTTCTCTGTACCGGAAGGCAGGCTTTTCCGAACCTGTATACGCCGGGATCATCCGGAATACGCAGCGGCCGGAATCAGCAGAAAAATATCTGGAAATTCTTCAGCAATAATGCCTATGCCCTGCTCTTCCCCGAAGTGAAGTATCCGATCAGATAGATAATCGCCGCCACCGCCATTCCGGTGATCGACGGAATACCCGCGGTGATGATATTTGCTCCCAGCGCTCCCGCGACAACACCGATGACGGAGAACCAGTTAACGGCCTGGAAATCCCGAAAATCATCGGTGTAGTTTTTTCTGTGCAGGAAATAGTCCAGAATCAGGATCACTCCGATCGGCGGAAGGGTGCAGTTCAGGATATTGAGCCAGTGCGTAAAATTCCAGTAGAGCCATACGGCGGTCACCGTTCCGATGACGCCGGAGATCAGAACCATCGGTTTTTTCTTCTGTCCGAAGATGTTCGCGAGGCCGAGGCCGGCGGAGTAAAGCGCATTGTCATTCGTTGTCCAGATATTCAGACCAAGGACAAGAACTGCCAGATAAAACAGATTCAGGTTGATCATTACTTCGAAGATATCATTTCCTCCCACATAGATGGAAGAAACCGCGCCGAAGAAGAACATCAGTGAGTTCCCGATGAAGAAGGCGACAACCGTAGTAACGACACCCTGCCGGGCATTTCTGGCAAATCTTGAGAAGTTCGGTGTAGCTGTTCCACCGGATACAAAGGATCCGATTACCATCCCCGCTCCTCCGATCACTGTGAGCGTACCGCTTGACTTTGCGAACTGGCTGATCAGAGTCCCGTCGCCTCTCTGAACCGCGAGAATCATAGCCACTGTTCCAAGAATTGCCACAAGCGGAACCGCGATATAGCTGACGATTGTCAGAGACTTTATTCCAAAGTACGCCGAAGAAGTCATGCACGCGCCGGCCACGAGCACTAGAATCCACTCCGCAAGTCTGCTCCCGCCGAGCAGCTCATTTGCCACCGGGATGGCAAACATCGCGACACCGACACCGAACCAGCCGATCTGTGTGAAGCTGATCATCGCCGATGGAAGATAACTTCCCTTCAGTCCGAAGGCACGGCGGCTCATCAGATCCAGACTCATTCCGGTCTTAGCTCCGACGTATCCCAGAAGGCCCGTGTACACGGCAAGGATAGCTCCTCCGAGAAACAGCGAGCCGAGAAAGCCGTAAAAATCCAGCCCTTTCGCCATCTCCTGCCCGACCCACATGCTCGCCGAGAAAAAAGTAAAACCGAGCATAATCATGAACATTGTAATAAAGCTCTGTCTCCGATCAACCGGCACCGACTGCTCGGCATAGTCGATATCCACCGTAGTTTCCCGCTGCTTCTGATTCTTCCCTCTCATTCTCTCTCCCTCATGAACTCAAAAATAGAAAAATAAATCCATATGAAACTCCAGATGATATTCCCGGATACGCCTACAGAATGTATTTTCTTAAGGAATCTGTAAAATCGCGGATTCTCTCATCTGCGATTTCCCTGAGATCCGTCCTCTTCAGGCTCTCTATATACCCCAGTTCCTGCTGGTAGAGCCAATGTGTCACGCTCGGATTCAGGTGCCCGTAGTGACAGTCCAGAACCCAGTCCTCATAAGTGATCGGTGTCCCGTGGCCCAGCTTTTCTTCGAGAAGATCCTTCATCTGAATCCGATCTGCCCGATCCCGAATATCTCTCCAGAAGCCGAGCACCTCGTCCACGTGCTCATGAATCTCGTAACGGCGGGCTCCTCCGTCGTAGATGATACATTTTTCAAAAAGAGGGTCCCGCATGGAAAGCGTCACCCTGCGGAATTCCGGCGAAATAATGCCGTCCTTCCAGTAGAAATCAACATCAGGGATATTGACTCCGGATACGCCTCTGTCCTGATAGGTGCTGAAGATTCCCTCGTAGAAGACGCAGTAGAACCCCTCGAACGCAGGCCAGAACTCCCGGAATTTCTCCGTGAGCCTTTCCAGAATTTCGACAGCCTTCGTTCCACCAATCGTAAAGATGATGATATTTCGAAGTGCCGCGCCGCTCGCCCTGTAAAAATCCGTCACATATTCCAGGCACTGAATCAGCGTCTCCCCTGAAGCTATGATATCTCCGATCAGCAGTGTGCTGTCCGGCACCATGGTCAGCTTTGAATACTTGATCTTCAGGCCGGCAAGCTCTTCTTCATTGAAGACACGCTCACTCGACAAAAAGCTGATGTCATGAATCCTCACATGTTCCCGATAGCATGCCTCTTCAAGCGGGTAATTCAATGCTCCCCGCAGAATCGATAGTATATTCGCGCAGGATACCTTCCCGTTTTCTTTGAAATAATACATCATCTGCGATGTGGCAGGGAGCATGCACCTGTATACCTCATAGCCGACAATCTCCGGCGTATTCATCAGCTTCCTGGTCTCCGACTCTGAGACAATGTAATAATGATTCAGATAATCCTTGCCCTTCAGCTTATAGCAATCGACTCCCTGTTCCGAGAATTCCTTTTCGATATATAACCTGCTCTCCACGATAACAATTCCCCCTCAATCACTTTCCGTACGCAACGGTTTATGTGCAACTCGCGGTAAGCATCTCTCCTCATCCAACAGTTTGTATGCAGCTCGCGGTAAGCACCTCTCCGTATACATCTCTCTGTATCATCTGCTTCATCCAGACAAAAGCCGGACAAATTCTTTTCAATACTACCACAGAACAGACCGGAATTCATCAACTTTAAAAAATAAAACAGAATAAAACAGAATCGCAAAAACAAAATCGCCCACACGCAAATCCCCTGTGAATTCTCCTCTGCCTGTTGACCAGAACCGGAACGCTGCCCGGATTTCGCCTGATCGCCTCCGGAACGAACAATTCATTTCAAATTTCCTTTTTTTATGCTATAGTTGTATAAGTCGGGCAAGAAGGTTGCCCGGGTCTGCACAGTGCAATCCAGCCTGCAATTCCGACTGCAATTCCGACTGTATTTCAGCCTGCATTTCGGATCGCGTTTGAGACTGCACTTTATTTTGCAATTTAAATTTTTTCTGATAAATATATGGGAGGAAGTATGGAAGCAAAAGACTGTAAAAGGAAAGTAATTCTGACCGGAGATCGCCCGACAGGCCGTCTTCATCTCGGTCATTATGTGGGGTCACTGAAGAGAAGGGTACAGCTGCAGAACTCCGGGAAGTTTGATGAAATTAATATTCTGATCGCCGATGATCAGGCGCTCACCGACAACTGGGACAACCCACAGAAGATCCGCGACAACATCATTGAGGTTGCTCTGGACTATCTGTCCGTCGGCATTGATCCCGAAAAATCCATCATCTGCATTCAGTCCGGTATCCCGGCTCTCCATGCGCTGACTTTCTACTACATGAATCTTGTAACCACCCAGAGACTGAGCCGCAATCCCACGGTAAAGAACGAAATGACCCTGAGAGGCTTCTCCAGTTCCGAAGGCGTGAACAACAATGAGGCGGGACTTCCCGCCGGCTTCTTCACCTATCCTGTATCTCAGGCTGCGGACATCACTGCCTTCAAGGCAACCACTGTTCCTGCCGGAGAAGACCAGGAGCCGATGCTGGAGCAGACACGCGAGATTGTCCGCAAGTTCAATACGACATATAGCCGGGATGTTCTGGTGGAGCCTGACATTCTTCTGCCGGAAAATGAAACCCAGAGACGGCTTCCCGGTACCGACGGCACCGCCAAAATGTCGAAATCGCTCGGCAACTGCATCTATCTGTCTGATGATCCGAAGACGGTCAAGACAAAGGTCATGGGAATGTATACCGACCCTCAGCACCTGAACATCGCCGATCCCGGACATGTAGAGGGCAACGCTGTGTTTACCTATCTGGACGCATTCTGCACAGATGAGCAGTTTGCCGAATACCTTCCGGAGTACGCAAATCTGGAAGAGATGAAAGATCATTACAGAAGAGGCGGCCTTGGTGATGTGAAATGCAAGAAGTTCCTGATCAAGGTACTGGAAGAAATGCTCACACCGATCCGCGCGGAAAGAGCCAGATGGGCAGCCGATATTCCCGAGGTGTACAACATACTCCGGAAAGGAACGGAACATGCAGCGGAAGAGACAAACCGGACACTCGAAGAGGTTCGCGACGCGATGCGAATCAATTATTTTGATGATGATGCCATAATCGGTGACTGGGAAGCCTGGATCAATCACTGAACCGGGGCATACCGTATAGAATCCCGGGTTAATCACTGAACCGGGGCATAAGTCACAGAACGAGATAAAACACGCTGCGCGTGTTTTATCTCGCTATCGCGACGCTCGCCGCACACGAATACTTCGCATTCGGCTGCGGCTCACTGTTCGCGTAAATTCTGATTCGTCCGGACCAGACGCCAGGTGCGCCAGGGGGCCGGACGAATTTTTATTCTGCGTTTCTGATGAACGCGAGCTGTGCAGCGAAGAACCGGGGAAAAACTGAGGAAAAAGAACGGAAGAAAAGAACCGGAAAAAGACTGAGAAAGATAAAGAGGTAATATGAAATGCCATCGCCGTCGATGAAAAAGGGTCTGTTCTCTGACCCGTTATTTAACCGGAAGCTGGTGTCTCTCGCTGTCCCGATTGCTCTGCAGAGCCTGATGCTGGCAGCGGTTGCGGCTGCGGACGCCATTATGCTGGGCAGGCTGAATCAGAACTCCATGGCAGCGGTATCGCTTGCAACACAGATTCAGTTCGTAATGAACATGTTTCTAAGCTCTGTGGTATCGGCAGGATCCATTCTCGGTTCCCAGTACTGGGGCAAACAGGACCTCCTGAGTCTGCACGATATCTTCAATCTCATGCTTCGTCTTTCTTTTCTGATTGATCTTCTGTTCGGTCTGCTCTGCATCCTGACTCCAGGTTTTCTGATGGCCTTTTTCACCAACGACCCGACACTTTCGGAGATCGGTGTCTCTTATCTCAGGATCGCCGGCTGGTCTTACCTGCTGACCGGTATCTCGCAGTGCTACCTGACCATCATGAAGCTCACAGGCCACGCGAACCGGACAGCGCTCATCTCATCAAGTGCCGTTATCCTGAATATTGTCCTGAACACGATATTCATCTTCGGCCTGATCGGGTTCCCGGAGATGGGCGCAAGGGGAGCCGCGCTCGCCACGCTGATCTCCAGAATCGTCGAGCTGGCATGGGCTGCGGGGTCCTCGCTTCAGAAGGGCTTTGTCCGCCCGGATCTTACGAGGCTTTTTCACCGCAACCGCCTGCTGGGATCGGATTTCCGGAAAATCAGCCTGCCGCTTCTCGGAGCCTCCCTTCTGTGGGGAATCGGTTTTACCTCATATTCCGCCATTATGGGGCATCTCGGTCAGAATGCCGCTGCCGCCAACTCCGTTGCCGCAGTGGTACGGGATCTTACCTGCTGTATGTGCAACGGTATCGCGAATGCCGGATCCATCCTTCTCGGGAATCAACTCGGTCAGGGGAATCTGGACATGGCGAAAATCTATGGACAACGGCTGATGAAGCTTTCCTTCCTCATTGGATTTATCACGACCGCGGTCGTTCTTGCAGTGATTCATCCGGTATTGCTTTTCTACCGGCTGACTCCCAATGCAAGAACATTATGTGCCGGCATGCTTGCTATTACCTCATTTTATATGATCGGCCGATGTGTGAACACAGTCGTAATCAATGGTATCTTCGACGCGGGAGGAGATACGAAATTCGATGTCTACTCCCTCATTGTCGTCATGTGGGGAATTGCCATTCCGGTCGCGCTATGCGGAGCCTTCCTGTTTCACTGGCCGGTTCTTCTGGTCTACGCCTGCACCTGCCTCGATGAGGTTGGAAAAATTCCATGGGTCATTCACCACTTTCACAAATACCGCTGGCTGCGCAATCTCACCCGCTAACGGCTCCGGAAAGCTTTTACCGCCACTACTTCATATACTGCCGCCGGAAAGCCTTTTCGCCACTACTTCATATACTGCCGCCGGAAAGCCTTTCCAGCGCTTCTTCATATGCCGGCACCGGATAGCTTTTCCGCCACTTTTTCATATGCCGGAGCGTCCACCTTGAGGCGACGGGCGTTCCGGACGACCTCAAAGATCAATCCGTCAATTTCGGAAGCCTTTCCGCAGGCGACATCTTTCTGAAGCGATGTTGTCATATCCGGTTTCAGGCTGTCCAGAATATGCAGATTTCTTTTCACAATGTCTTCCGTAAAGACAATTCCCTCTTTTTCCGCGATCCTTCCGATTTCGCGGACAAGCTCACAGAAGAAGTCACGATATATCCCCTCTTTCTGCATCGCCCCCGCGCTGACTCCGAAATAAAGGCCGCATGCTCCCTGCGGTGAGACATAAGAAAACTTCAGCAGCGCGTCTCTTTGGATGTTGTCGCTGAATCCGCCCCCGATTCCGCATTTTGCAAGATCTTTTTCTACCTCACGAAGAGCCGGACGGAATTCCGAGGAATCCCGCACACCAAAGACAACCCGCAGTATATCACCGCTCATCAGTATTTCACCAGGACTGCGGAGCTGGGAGGCGACATAAATACAGCCATCCGTTACCAGAATGCCGGGAAGCTGCTTCTGCATGACTGCCCCGGTTCCATAGATATTCAGGATCGGGATGACGATACTGTCCTTGCCGGCAATTCTCCGCAGAAACGGATACAGAGATTCCAGAGAATATCCCTTCACACAGACAAAAATCACGTCCGGATGATCCGTATACTCTTCCATTGTGCAGGCCTTAACTGGTTTCAGTGTGAATTCGTCGTCCGTCCGTATCACACGAAGACCATTATCCTTCATTGCTCGCAGATGTGCGCCTCTGGCAATGAAGGTCACATCCATTCCTCCGCGAGCCAGATACGCGCCCAGTGCGCCTCCGGTGCCTCCCGCACCGATTACAAGATATTTTCTCATTCCCTCCTCCTTCTGATTCAAACCTCTGGCTGTCATTCTCCTCCTGTCTTCTGTTTACGCGATGACCATGAGCAGTGTGCCGGCGCCGATCAGCACGCATCCGATCACAGATTTCACGGTAACCTGCTCGTGTAGAAACAGAAACGCCATGACAAGGGTGATCACAACGCTCAGCTTATCAACCGGTACTACCTTTGAAGCATCTCCGATCTGGAGCGCTCTGTAATAGCACAGCCAGGATGCTCCTGTCGCAAGACCGGACAGAATCAGAAAGATCCAGCTTCTTCTGCTGATGGAGGCGACACCGCCCTGCACATTTGTCAGAAAAACCATTCCCCAGGACATGATGACGACCACAACCGTTCGAATTGCCGTAGCCAGCGTTGAATTCACGCCCTCAATACCGACCTTGGCAAGTATTGAGGTCAATGCCGCGAAGACCGACGAACCAATTGCAAACCATAGCCACATACTATTCTCCTTTCCCCTCATTTAAGGATAAAACAAAATCCACGCCTTTTTTATTATACCATATTAAGTAACTCCCATACGATACATTACGGCTGTACTTATACAGTACACACCCATATGATACTTCGTGCCACAAACTGTATAAGTCCCCGCGTCACTTCGCTGCTTCGCAGCTTCCGTGCCGCTAACAGGTGACCGACTTTGTCGGTCTGTCGCGGCGTTCGCCCCACCGCTTCACACTTTATGTGAGCGGATGTGGCTCACTGCCCGCGCATATTCGCACTTCCGTGCCGCTTACGCGTCACTTCGTGGCTCATACCTGTTGTCGTCGCTAATGTTCTTGCCCACTGGTGAGCAAGCTCCCCGTGGGCCAAGAACATTGCGACTGGACTTATACAGTACAATAATCCCCGGCGGATAAATCCGCCGGGGATTTGGTATACTTATTTCATGCCTGAAAATGACAGTTTCTGTCTTCAGCACATGCCATTTTATTCTGGTTTATAGTCGTCAAAATCATACCTGATTGTTCCAAAAGGTGTCTCCTGCTCGCGAAGCGCGATGGATTTTGACATTGCCTTGATTTCATCTGCAGTCACGCTGCGTCCGAGCTCGCTGGAGAGCACAACACCTTCGGAAAGAAAGGCAGTCTGCATTGCGATATACGGAGAGTCAACACGTGTCTCGTCAGTAAGTTCGCCGCGAAGATAAGAATACCACTGCAGCTGGTTATCATTGTACTTCTCCATCTCAGGATTCAGAGCGACCTCCTGCATGCCCGAGATATCACCGATCGCACATTCGATTTTATTGTCGAACAACACGCCATCCCCATCTACGCCGAACCACTCAAGCCTCGGCTTCTGGAGAGCACCTCCTCCTACGATGGATCCTCCTTCCGGAACCGCCAGCGGCCCTCCGGTGGTATCAACATCCGTAAATTTCAGTCCGCCAAGAGAACCCGCAATGAAGCTTGTGCCGATTTCGTCCATGTGTATCGCCCAGTCCTCATAGATATCCATTGAAATTCCGCCCTTGAACCGCGCCATTCCAACGCCAAGATCCTCGATCGGGGTATGGCAGTTTACCGCATTGTCAATGCGCGCATCTCTCCAGTAGGAACAGCTCTGTACACCGTACACGCTCTCCAGTTCCGGCATTCCAAGCACGTACAGCATCTGTGCCAGATGATAGATTCCCAGATCAAACAGAGGTCCATGAACACCGATCTTTGGATCAATAAAGTCATGACTGAAAAACGGCATGTCATAACCCGGCCTGCCCTGTCTCCTGTGACCAACGCTTCTTACATGGTATACATCTCCCAGTTTGCCCTCCGCAATCATTTTTTTTGCGATACGGGTCTGCGGGTTGTAGATAGAGCTGATCTGAACAGCAAGCTTCTGTCCATACTTTTTCTGCGCATCGTAAAGAATTTTTGCATCAGCATAGCTTGCCGCCATCGGTTTCTCCGAATAGCAGGGATAACCCGCTGCCATGACTGCTGTCGCAACAGATGTGTGCAGATTGTTATGTACACAGACCTCAACCTCATCAATGTCGTCTCTCTTCAGCATCTCCCGGAAATCCGTATAAAGCCGGTCTTCCGGAAGGCCATATTTCCTGCCGAAGGCTTCCACCTTCTCCTTTACAATATCACATGCTGCAACTACGGTGAGGTTCTGACCTCTTTTCTTCAGATTATTGATCACGGTCATATGCCTGTCGGAGATCATTCCGGTTCCGATGATGGCAATTCTGATTTCCTTCATGTTTTGTCCTTTCATTTGAATAATTACTTCTTTCGTCTTCTGCTCAAGGTTCACCCAAGCTGCTTACCAGCCGAGAATTCTGAGGTATTCACGGCTTCTTCTCGCGCACTCCAGCGGATCCATGTCATAATGCTCATCCTGTTCTACAACAGCCCATCCTGTATTTGCACGGAGCGCAGCATCCAGAATCGGCTCCCAGATCATCTGGCCAAATCCGACCGGACGGAACCCGAAGTAACCCTCATCCTCTCCGGACTCCTCCTGATCGATCCCGATCAGCTTGTACATATTTTTCACTTCGCCGCGCTTGATGTAATCCTTCAGATGAATGACCGGCAGACGGTCGGTGTATTTCTTAATAAACTCTGTGACCTTACCGGTCGCGACGTCACACCAGCAGGTATCAAGCTCACTCATCAGATGATCATGCGGAATTGCCTCGAACATCGCGTCATATCCCCATCTTCCATCCGGAAGTTTCACAAACTCGAAATCATGATTGTGATACAGGAAAGTCATACCCGCCTGATGGATTCTCTCCCCTACCTTATTCAGCAGAGGGAGAAACTTCTGAAATCCCTCCGGGTTTACCGGCCGATATTCCTCCGCCATATAAGGCATCACCAGATATTTTACTCCGATTTCCGAATAATCCGCGATCACACGATCCAGATCTTCTACCATGTCCGCGAATGGTACGTGCGCTGAAATCGGAACCAGACCCACCTCTTTCAGGATTTCTCTGACATCCGCAGGCTTCAGTCCGTAAAGTCCGGCCAGTTCTACACCGTCATAACCATAATCTTTGATCTTCTGCATTACATTCCTGAAATTTTCCGGATCCTCCTCCAGAAGATCTCTCAATCCATAAACCTGTACAGCAATAGGAATCTTTCTGTCCATCGTATCTACCTCACTTAATCTTAACTTTTATTCAAAATCAACGGACTTTCCGGTGCGTCCGGATTCTCTGACCGCATCCATAAGTTTCAGCACGCGGCGCACCTCCGGTATTTTTACAAATGCTTCCTCCTCGCCGTGATAGTAACGGATGTAATGCTCAAAATAATTTCTGTGGCTCGTATGCACCTCCGGAAGCGGCTCCGTTACAATGGTTCCTTCCGGTGCAGGTCCGAACGATCTTGTCGGCCCTGCGGCAGTCATCGTTCTCTTTCCTCCGACATTTGTCAGAAGATGGGTGGTGCGCACAATCTTTCCCTCCGGGAAGAATCCGTCCACATACGCGGTACCCTTGTTTCCGGCGACAAACCAGTGCCGCTCGAACCATTTATCCGCGGTCTTATCCGCCAGGTAATATGTCCCCAGTTCAACCGTTGCCGTTACTCCGTTATCAAAGCGCAGCATGATCTGAAAATAATCATCCACCTCTTTATTGATGACATTCCTGATATCCGCAAACACAGATTTCAGCTTTGCGCCAGGGAACATCCAGCAGACCTGATCAAGAAGATGAACACCCCAGTCATACAGCATCCCGCCGCCTTCACTTTTAAATATGTGCCAGTCATGCATATTCCCATTAAAGCCGTACAGCTGATTCTTGATCGCATACACATTTCCAAGTGTGCCGGAATCGTACACTTCTTTTGCCGTGCGGAAATCCGGATCAAACCTTCTCTGCTGATGAACCGTGAACCGGACACCGTTTTCCTTAACTGCCGCTTCCATGTCATCCAGCTCCGCCAGACTCATTGCCACCGGTTTTTCACAAATAATATCTTTGTGCGCTTTAGCTGCCTGAATGACAAGATCGTGATGCTGATTATTATTTGCCGCAATAATAACCACATCTACCTCCGGATCTGCCAGCAATTCTTCATTGCTGCCGTATCTCTTCAGTCCTTCTCCGACATCTTTCAGCTGCTCCGGATCCTTGTCCGCGAATCCAACAAGACGGATCCCCGGAAAGTTTGTCAGCATTTTCTCATGCTCATGCCCCATAAAGCCATGGCCGATAATCGCAATTCTGATATCCTCTGACATATCTTCCTCCTGTCTGATCTGATCTCACACCCTGTCAGATCTGTGTACTTTCGTTCTCTATCGTATCTGATTGATCTGTCTGTTCTGAAAAATCTGTTCCCTCTCATTTATCTGGTCTGAGAATCTATTGCCTCTCATTTATCTGATCTGAGAATCTGCTGCGTCTCATACAATCAGAAGATGCCGTTCATTCACATGATGTCCGAACTCGGGCATATATACCATGCTTTCCTGATCCGGATCCAGATTGGCCTGTATGATCGGCGGCATATAAGAAGAGGTAAAGCAGAAGCCATACTTCAGATCATGATAGCCCTGTGCGAGACCCCCTTCCTTCTTTACCTTCAGTACTGCCGGCTTTGTCACCGACCAGTGCACCTGGAAATTTGTCCGCATCTCCTCATTTGTATACTCTTCTCCGTTGATCACCCAAGTGATACGATCCTTTTCGATCTTCTCCCCATCAATGAACAATGTTCCCGGCCGGATCTGAGAGAGAAAAATTCCTCTGTAATACGGAAGCCGAACCTTAAACTGAAAGCCTGTCGTCTTACCTTCTGCATCTTTAATATTTCTGAATCCAACGGACTGAATTACATGCTTTTCCATCTCTGCACCTCCTTAGTCTCCGAGAAGATTTTTCAGCATGATGTGCTGTTTTCTCAGTGTCTGTCCAACCTCATATCCCTCTTCGTATTTATCAGCGCCTTCATATTCGCTCAGAAGATATCCGTCATATCCATTTTCGGTCATCACCTTGATGATCTCCGGATACGGAATCGTTGTCTCCTCAAAATCATCGCTCATATGAATAAACTTTGCATGGCAGCAGTAGATATATGGGAGCAGCGGAATAATGTCCTCCGGTTTGTTCGGCGTGTAATTTGGATCTCTCCATTCTCCCTCCGCAAATGTAGTGCGGAATACCGAAAAATCAATATTGAGTCCGAAGTTCTTTGTTCCCGTCTCCTTGATGAAATCTACAAAATCCGTCACAAGCTTTCCCTTCAGATTCGATGGATTATGTATCTCCGGGCACATTTTAATATTTAGTTCCTCTGCCAGAGGAAGTGCTCCCTTGATGATTTCTCTCCAGTTCAGAACAGGCTCCAGAAGATCATTGATTACCGGCATCTTGGTACGCATTACCGTAAAACCAAGGCGGTGTGCCAGACGGATGTCACGCTTGAGCATTTCCACGGCTTCTTCTGTGGTAAGATCTCTGTCTCCCAGGACATGCGAATCAATCCAGTTTCCATACTCAACCGGAATGATTTCGTACTTATCGCAAAGCCGGAACCAGTTTTCCACCCACTCATCCGTCGGATAGGGATAATTCTCAATATGTGTATTTGCCAGAATTTCGATACCATGCGCACCCATGTCATGCACATCCTCGAAGCAATCCTCCAGTGTCTTTGTGAGACCGAATTCCGCCGAATAGCTGTATAGTGCCACTCCACGTTTTGGCCCTTTTTTATTGTATGTATACATAATTGTCCTCCTTCATCCAATTAATTATATCTGCAATAATTCTATGTGTATTGTTAGTATTGCGGTCTCTGCCCCGCTTGCGGGGCAGACTGATTTACGCGAACAGTGAGCCGCAGCCGAATGCGAAGTATTCGTGTGCGGCGAGCGTCGCGATAACGAGATAAAACTCGCGCAGCGTGTTTTATCTCGTTCACTGCATCGTCTTGCCGCTATCCTCTGCTGCATGTCTTGCCATCAATCTCTCGCGAATGCCGTCCGCATCCTTATCGCTCATGTTCCAGAGCAGGCAGAGCAGACATGCGACAATATAAAGAATGGCAGGGATCAGATTCACTGTAATGTTAATACCTCTCTGTGCTGCCGGTGTCTGCTGTGTATTTGCCACATATCCGAACGCACCCATGATCACGACTCCCGCAGCTCCGCCGATTGCGTTACCGATTTTTGTTGCCAGTCCATAGGTCGCGTAAGCGGTTCCGTCTGTGCGGACTCCGGTTTTTTCCTCCATATAGTCGACAGAATCCGCTACCATGGACAGCGACATCGGCATTCCGACATTAAACAGGCCGAAGATCACATCGCCGAGGATAACCATCGGCATATTGTTGTATGGTGCAAAGAACATGACCAGAAGTCCGATTACCTGCACCGCCATCGAATACATCAGAACATTTCTCTTTCCGATCTTTTTTGCGATGGGAGGCACAAACAGGGAGCCGACGATTCCCAGCAGTGTCGGGAGCGTCATGATCAGAGAGATCATCGTGAATGAACCGAGATCATAGATAACCCAGAAGGCGCATACAGCGATCCGGCCCATGAAAGCGGTCATCTGGACAACCATGACGGCGCTGATGATCATCAGATATTTGTTGGTCACAAGATTACGGATGGTTTCCTTAAACGTAATCTTCCGATTCATTGTGGATGCCAGCGGCTTTACATTCTCTCTCGAGGTAAAAAATACAATCAGGAACAGCGGTACAGAGATAATACCATAGACAATTACCGTTCCGAGGTAACCTCTCGCATCCGCAACCTCAGCCCCCTTTGCAGAGAATGCCAGAAGCAGGACCGGTGAGAGAGCGTTGACGATTGCCATTCCCGCGTTCATTCCGATATTTCTCGAGGTATTAATCTGGTTACGCTGATTGGAATCCTCGGACATAACGGCAGCAAGCGCGCCATAAGGAATATTGGTCAGCGTGTAAATCATACCAGCAGCGATATACATGGCCGCGGCCCAGATAACGCCTGCCTTGCTCGATCCTCCAAACGGATTTGTGAATGTCAGGATAGAGAAAATCGCCAGGAACGGGCATCCAAAGGCGATATACGGCCGGAATCTTCCCCATTTCGACTTTGTGCGCTCTGCGATTGCTCCCATCATCGGGTCATTTACCGCATCCCAGATTCTTGCAATAATCATAATTGCAGAGACCGCCAACGGAGTCAGCCCCACGATATCCGTATAAAAAATTGTCAGATATGAACCGACAAACGTCCACACAAACTGTGACGCCAGATCGCCAAACCCATAACAGATTACAGCGGCCTTTGAGGCTCTGAGTTTATTTTCCATATTATTATCCTCACTTACTTCATCGAATAATCTGATTTCTGAATACCTCAGAAAAAAGTTGCACTGCGAATGAATCATCTGAAAAAGGCCGGTCTTTCACGCTGATGTTTTATCTGCACATCAGCTTTTATGATTACAGTTTACCTGAATCCTTGTCTGTAAGCTTTCCTTATCCTCACATTTTTCATGCATTTACTTGCATCAATCACGCGCAGAAAAAAGGCCGTGCAAGAAATGATCATCATCTCTTGCACGGCCTTTTTATCGGCAAACCGCATCTCAGTTTTTTCTTCTGCGATAGATATGCATCAGAACAACCTCCTGAACATCCAGTTCTACCGTAATTTTCAGAGTACCCTCCGTGTCCGTACTCCCTCTTTCCAGTTCTATCTCCGGGATGCTCACTGCCTGAAGATATTTGATTTCCTCTCTCGTCAGATCACTCTCAAATCCCAGATGCCTCCACTTATCCATGAGACTGCCGCTGCTTGTATTCAGACGGCGGTTTTTGATTGCATACACTCCGGATGGGTCCATGTGCAGCAGGTTCAGTTCAATCTTCAGAGGTTTCTCATCCTCAAAACGAATCTTCCGGACCTCATCAAGATTCACCTGTTCATCTCCGGGGATCATTTCCTTTCGAAACCATGAAAAATGATGAAACAGGACAATCAGTTCATTTTTCTCATTTCTGGTGATGATATAATTCTTACCTCGTGAAAGAAACTGAGGGCCCAATTCGTTCAAAAAGGCAAGCACAAAGAAAGCCGGCTTCCGGATCGTATCTTTTGTGAGAAGCCCGACACCTCCGTTAATCACTCTGTTCGTATCATAATAAATGCTGACCCAATCCGTTCCTCCCATGACACACAGCAAGTCCGTTTTGCCCCACAAATCAATAACCCCCGCTGCGAGATACGCAGAACGAAAGCAGGAATCATTGAGAAAATTGCGATTCGCGATCGTGTTATTCCATTCCGTAATATAAAGCTTCCGGTCACCGATTCCGCAATCCTGCATCATCTGCCGTATCCGGAGTACCTGCTCCACTTCCATATCCGGGTTTGCAGTCAGATAAGGCGCACTTCCCTTATTCTCATAAGGGAAAAGAAGAAATGACGCGAAATCGGGAACGCAATGACCCTCCACACATTTTCCGTAAAATTCAGTATTAAACGCGATATCGTTGTCAATGACCGAGGAGATGCCTCCGATCTCAGCCTCCGGTATGGATGATCTGATGAGCCCATACAGGGTTTTCCATGCCTCGAAAAAATCATAATGCAAATCCTGATACAGCGCAGATCTTTCCTGATGAAAGCCATCGTATGAAAGCTCAAAAATCCACTTTGAAACCTCCTGCTGGCCGTACCGGTTTACAATATTATCGATAAATGAGGACAGAATATCCTCCCAGATCTCTCTCGATTCAAAAAGAATATATTCCTCATTATAATAGACCGTTTCTCCGCCGGTTCGGATAGCGGTATCCGGTCTTCTGCCAAAATCCAGAAACGGACGCAGATGATTCTTTACCAGAAAATCAAGGGCCTGATTGATAATATCAAAATTATACTGTCCAAGACTTTTTCCGTCAGACACCTGTGTCTTTACCGAGAAAATATTCCACAGCCGTATGATCGAAAAGTGAAGATGTTCCTGAAGATACAGGACATGAAACTGGATATTCGCATTTGTCATGCTGTACAGGGATCCTATGTTGACAGCCTTATCCCATACCCGTTCATACTCTTCCGGAATCACCTCCGTCTGGTCCAACGAAATATGGCACTTCCGTTCCCCGCTGCTCTCCTGATATCCCTTTTCCAGAAGCTTCTGCCGGATTTCCTGTTCTTCCTCTATCTGATGCTTTTCATCTTTTCTGGCGTTCTCTCTGTTTCTGTCACGATATTCCGAAGGTGACATATGCATGATCTTTCGAAAAGCCCTGCTGAAGGATGCAGAATTGGAAAAGCCGCAGTTCATGGCAATCTGCGTCAGATTCTGATCCGAATAATTCAGCAGTCTCAGAGACGACCTCACCCGCAGCTGCATGACATAATCCGCAAAATAGACACCCGTCTTTTTCCTGAATATTCTCGACAGGGTAGACGCTGAAACATACATCTGCTCCGCAAGCGCGGACAGGTTAACCTCCTCATTGATGTGGCTGATGATATACTGCATCATCTGCTGCATCCTTACATCTGACTCTCCTTCCTTCAGACCGTCATTGCTCTGGCGGACAGAATAGTTCTCAATCAGATGATCCAGCAGCTTAAGCAGAAGGCTTGCCTTCCGGGCATCTGTCTGGTGTCTGCGGTAAGTATAATCAGCCGTAAGGTCAATAAGAATCTCACGAATGTCCTGGTAGGAATGAAGGGTGTCATTGACCGAATCCGCGTACAGGCTCAGTGTTCTGCCTCCCATGATCTGTGCGGTAAGAGAAGCAGAGTAGGAAGCCACACCATACAGCGCGCTGTGCGCATGATCCATTACATATTCTGTGCCGGGATTTATCAGCAGAATATCATCCCGGCACATGTGAATTTCCTCTCCATAATACCGTACCGTCATTTCCCCATCCAGGAGAAACAGAATCAGCAGATCCGTCTGAAGATCCTCCTCTCCCTCCCGGGCTTTCCGTACAGTATAATCAAGATAGTTCAATTGATCTTATTCTCCATATCCGTCGGGATTTTTCACCTGCCAGTTCCAGGAATCCCGGCACATATCCTCAATATTCTTCTCGGCTGTCCATCCGAGAATTTCCTTTGCCTTTGTCGGATCCGAATAACAGGTCGCGATATCTCCGGGACGTCTCGGATCAATGACATACGGGATTTCCTTGCCGCAGGCCTTGGAAAACGCTTTGATGATGTCGAGAACAGAATACCCCACACCGGTACCAAGATTGAAGATCTGAACATCATCAAGCTTCTGGAATCCTTCGATAGCCTTCACATGTCCCTTCGCCAGATCTACGACATGGATATAATCACGAACACCGGTACCATCCGGTGTATCGTAGTCGTTGCCGAAGACATGAACCTTCTCAAGCTTTCCCGAAGCAACCTGTGCGACATAGGGCAGAAGGTTGTTCGGAATTCCCTTCGGATCCTCTCCGATAAGACCGCTTTCGTGCGCGCCGATCGGATTGAAATAACGAAGCAGCATGATCTTCCAGCTGTGATCCGCCTTCCAGATATCGGTCAGGATTCTCTCCTGCATGGCTTTCGTCTCTCCGTACGGATTCGTCGTAGTGCCGAGCGGGCACTTTTCAGTGATCGGAATTTCAGCCGGGTCTCCGTACACCGTGGCGGAGGATGAGAAAACAAACTGTTTGCAGCCGTGATTTCTCATAACATCGGTAAGCGTAAGCGTACTCAGCAGATTGTTTGTATAATATTCAATCGGTTTTCTCGTGGACTCTCCGACCGCCTTGTAACCGGCAAAATGAATTACCGCATCAATCTTCTCGGCGTCAAACAGAGCATCCAGTGCCTTGCGGTCACATACGTCAATCTTGTAGAACTTTGGTCTTTTTCCGGTGATTGTCTCGATCCGGTCCACCACAAGTTCCTTTGAATTGTAAAGATTGTCTGCAATCACCACATCATAGCCTGCGTTCAGAAGCTCCACACAGGTATGACTTCCGATAAATCCAGTTCCGCCTGTAACTAAAATCTGCATTGCTTTCTCCTTCCTGTCATCCTGAAGATGATGCATGACGCAACCCGCCCGCGGGTCACGCGATCTCCTGTTTCTGTCTCATTTTCATTCTTCGAAGTCTGTTTCTTCGAAATCTGTATCCCGCACTTTGTCTGTGCTGCGCGGTCACCATCCTGTGCTGTCTCAATTCTGTGTTCTTTCTGCAGCAGGCAATCTCTGCCCTGCGCGGTTCCTCTGCTGCGGCGTCTCAAAACGGTGCTTTCCCTCTGCAACGGCATCTCTATGCTCCGACGCTTCCGAGCCACGCTGCTCCTGATTTCAGCATATCTCCGACGGGCCGTCTCCGATGGATACAATATAGAAGGACGGCACAAGACCGGTCCTGTCCGTATAATTTCTGCCGACCTGATCGACAAATGTATCAATGGCATCATCCTTCACAATATTAACCGTACATCCGCCGAATCCGCCTCCTGTCATCCGGGCGCCAATCACCCCCGGAATCTTCCAGGCTTCTTCCGCCAGCACGTCCAGCTCTCTGCAGGAGACCTCGAAATCATCCCGGAGAGAGACATGAGATGCATTCATCAGCTTTCCGAAAGCCTGAATGTCTCCCTGATTGAGCTTTTCCACTGCCTCCGTGGTGCGGGCGTCTTCATAGACCGCGTGTTTCGCACGTTTCCTGCACACAGGATCCGCAATTGCGCTGCTCAGCTCTTCAAACTCTGCGGGCTTGAGCTCACAAAGCGCCTTGAGTTCCGGACGAACTTTCTGCAGATCCTTCAGCGCGGTTTCACACTCCCGGCGGCGGTCGTTGTACGCGGAATTTGCCAGCTCATGCGGCTTATTCGTATTCACAATCACAAGCTTCGCATCGCCGATCGGAAGGGGCGCGTACTGGTATTCCAGCGTCGCCGCATTCAGGAAAATAGCCATATCCTTCCGTCCCATAGCGGAAGCGAACTGATCCATGATTCCGCAGTTCATTCCGACAAAGCGATTCTCGGCGATCTGCCCGAGCTTTGCGTTTCGGATCTGATTCTCCTCAAAACCGTACAGCCGCATCAGTGCCTCCCCGGTAAGCACCTCAAGAGACGCGCTTGAGGAGAGCCCGGACTTCGGCGGAATGGTTCCGCTGCATACGAAGTCAAATCCTGTCGGTATATCCATACCCGCCTGACGGTAAGCCCACACGACGCCCTTGGCGTAGTTCGTCCATCCGTCTTCCTTTTTGTAGGTGAGATCGTCCAGATCCGCCTCAATCACGCCGTCCTCTGCGAGGTTCACGGAATAAAACCTCAGCTTCCGGTCATCTCTCTTCCGGACAGCCGCATAGGTGCCGAGAGTGAGCGCGCACGGAAATACGTGCCCGCCATTATAATCGATATGCTCCCCGATCAGGTTCACACGCCCCGGCGCAAAAAATACCCGTTCTCCGCTTCCGCCAAACTTTTCTTCAAATGTTTTTCTCAATTCTTCGATTACTTTCTGATCTGTCATACTTACCTTCCCCTGTATAATCCGCAGCTTGTTCAGTAAATCGTCATACTCCGCATGCGGGGCACCACAATATGATTCATCGTGCCACACACTATATCGCATGACCATCTGCTACCATCTCTATTGTGCACCATTCCCCATAACAGTACAATAGCATTTCGTACTATCCATATGTAATTTTGTTGCAGAAGAGCTTCATCCGGCATATACTGAACTCAGCAGTCACGGCAGCTGCATGTCAATGCCTGCTTCCGCGGAATCCTGCAGCCGGTCTGTAAGAAACGCATCTGAACCGGATATATTTTACCACATATTCCATGATTTTCCAAAGAGAGGTGCGGAAGAAATGAGTGAGCTTCCCATGGGATTCAAGCAGAGCAACAAGGTATCGGAAAAACAGAACATGATTTCTCTGTCCGTCTATAACGTCGGCAGACAGAAGTGCACTCCCGGATATAAATGGGGCCCCGGTGTCCGGGATCATTTTCTGATTCATTACATCAGCTCTGGTTCCGGGACGTACACCGCCGCCGGTCATACTTTCCGCCTTCATTCCGGAGATATGTTTCTGGCTATGCCGGAGACGGAAATTTTCTATCAGGCAGATGAAAGAGATCCCTGGACCTATGAATGGGTTGGCTTTGCGGGTGCAGATGCTGCCGCTCTCGTGAGCAGAACAGATTTTTCCAGCAGTCAGCTAGTCCTTCGCCAGCTTCCGTACGGAGCTGAGGTAAGAAAGCACCTCCGGCGGATTGACGAAGCTTTCGGGAATACATTCTGCGACGCTGTGCGAATGACAGGAGAGCTCTATCTGCTGCTCGGAATTCTGATCTCCAATGCGGCGCGTCAGATACGTCTTCCGGGAACCGCAGAGGATAATATCTCCCGCGCCATCGAATATATTGCCTCACGTTATTCCTACTCTCTTACCATCGGCGACATTGCATCCTACGTAGGCGTAAGCCGGAGTACTCTGTTCCGGGAATTCCGGGAAGGCATGAACATCTCTCCAAAGGAATACCTGGACCGCTACCGCATCCGCCGCGCCTGTCTTCTGCTGAAAGACACCAATCTCACAATCGCTTCTGTTGCGGCTTCCGTCGGTTACGACAATGGGCTTTATTTTTCGAAGGCATTCCGTCGTATGACAGGAATGACGCCCTCCGATTTCAGAAATCAGAGAGCGCCAGCGCATGGTTCCGGCTGAACGCCGGAACCGGATTCTAATTACATCTCATTGCATCTCATTCATTCAATTCCCACGAATTCGTATCCGGCATCCTTGACAGCTTTCCGGATCTCATCCTCAGGCACTTCCCTGCTGAGCTTCAGAATGGCCTGTTTCTTCTCATGGGACGCCTCCGCGCTCTCCACCCCGTCGAGTGCCTCAAGTGCCTTCTTTACATGCATTTCACAATGATTGCACATCATTCCATCAATTTTTACAGTTTCTGTCATCCTTTTGTCCTCCTTATTCATTTCCAGGGTATCATTCTTATCTTCAGCTGCGTTGCAGCAGAGATTCGTACCGGCAGCCGCATCCATCTCAGTCGCTGACGTTCCCGCATACATTTCCGTATGTGTCCCGGGCAGTGCTCTCTTCTTCATCGCTCTGTCGCGGGATGCGTTATGTACCTTGAACAGATTCAGACGGAGCGCATTCATGCATACCGTGAAGCTTGAAAGAGACATCGCAGCTGCTCCCCACATCGGGTTCATCTCAATGCCCGGGTAGAGTCCCGCCGCCATGGGAATCAGCAGCGCATTATAAGCAAACGCCCAGAACAGGTTCTCATGAATGTTGCGAAGAGTCGCGCGGCTCAGACGAACCGCCGCGGATACATCGGTCAGACGGGAATTCATCAGCACAATATCTGCCGAATCGATAGCGACGTCCGTGCCTGCTCCGATCGCAATTCCCGTATCTGCTCTTGTGAGCGCCGGCGCATCATTGATGCCGTCTCCGACCATTGCCACCTTGCCGCGCTTCTGGAGCTCGCGGATCACAGCCTCCTTACCGTCCGGGAGAACGCCCGCAATCACACGGTCCACTCCCGCCTGCGCACCGATCGACTTTGCGGTCGCTTCATTATCTCCAGTAAGCATAACAACCTCAATCCCCATATTCCGCAGTTCCTGTACGGCCTGTGCGGAATCCTCCTTAATAATATCCGCTACGGCAATAATCCCGAGAAGCTTCCCCTCCCGTTCAAAATAAAGCGGGGTTTTTCCATCCTTTGCAAGGGAATCTGCCTTTTTCAGCAGATTCTCAGGGACCGCGGCAAGCGTGGAGATAAAGCTTCCGGAACCTCCGTGAAGAACCTGCCCGTCTATCCGTCCGGTCAGACCGCTTCCGGTCAGTGCAGCAAAATCTGTCACTTCAGCCGCCTGCAGTCCCTCCTTCTCTCCCTCGGCCACAATTGCTCTCGCGAGAGGATGCTCACTCTTCTGCTCGAGCGCGTAAGCCACGCTCATCAGCTCAGTCTTACCGACTCCGTCAGCAGGGATGATATCGGTAACCGCAGGTTTGCCTTCGGTGATGGTTCCGGTCTTGTCAAGAGCCACAATCTGTACTCTTCCCGCGTTCTCAAGGGCCTCCGAGGTCTTGAACAGTACTCCGTTTCTCGCGCCCATCCCGTTTCCGACCATGATCGCCACAGGAGTGGCAAGTCCAAGCGCGCAGGGGCAGGAAATGACGAGAACGCTGATGGCCCGCTCAAGGGCAAATGCCGGTGTCTGTCCGAGAAGCAGCCAGATCACCATCACCGCAGTAGCGATCAGAATAACCGCCGGCACAAAAATTCCGGAAACTCTGTCGGCGATTCTGGCAATCGGAGCCTTTGTCGACGCAGCGTTGCTGACCATCTGAATGATCTGTGAGAACGTGGTGTCCTCTCCGATCCTCGTCGCTCTCGCACGAATATATCCGGAACGGTTTATCGTTGCGGCGCTGACCGGATCATCTGCCCCCTTATCGACCGGAACGGACTCGCCGGTGAGCGCAGATTCATCAACAGCTGTTGTACCTTCGATGATCACGCCGTCAACCGGAATGGATTCACCGGGTTTCACAACAAAAATGTCCCCGGGATGCACCTCATCAATCGATATCTCGACCTGCTGTCCGTCTCTCTCCACGACTGCCGTCTTCGGAGCCATCTTCATCAGATTTTTCAGAGCATCTGTTGTTTTTCCCTTGGAGAGAGACTCCAGTGTCTTTCCCACGGTGATCAGTGCCGGTATCATCGCCGCCGACTCAAAATACAGCTGATTATGATACAGCGGCATCAGGTCCATGTTCGATGTGCCGGCTGTCAGCAGATATGTCATCCGAAACAGGATGAACAGGGACCAGCCGAAGGATACGCCGGAGCCCAGAGCCACCAGTGTATCCATATTGGGAGAGCCGTGAAAGAGCGACTTGAAGCCGGAGATAAAAAATGCCCGGTTGATGATCATCACCACGATCGTAAGCAGCATCTGAAGAATCGCAAGACCGATGTGGTTATGTACCAGAAATTCCGGTACCGGCCAGTTCCACATATTATGCCCCATTGTGATATACATCAGCGCTATCAGAAATCCGACAGACAGAATCAGCCGCCGGACAAGCTTCGGCGTCTCGCGGTCCTTCAGTGCGTCCTCCTCTGCCGCAAGCTTTGCGGCAGAACTCTGCTTCTGAGCGGCAGCATTCTTCGGCTCGGCACCGTATCCGGCATCCTCCACCGCTTTTATGATTTCAGCCGGTCCTGCTGTACCGTCAACAGCCATCGAATTGGTCAGAAGAGAAACCGATACCGATTTCACTCCCGGAACCTTTGAAACCGCTTTTTCCACATGGGCCTGGCATGAAGCACATGTCATACCTGTTACAATATACTGATTCATTGTGACTTTGACCTTCTTTCCTCATGTTAAATCCTTCGATTTCCGCAATTCTTACTCAAAATGCATCCATCTCTGTATTCGTTTCTCAAAATACTTCCCTTTCCGCATTTCACGCCCGAAACGCTTTCCTTTCCGTATTCCACTTATTTCATAAGCTTCTGAAGCACACTGCACAACTCATCAATCGTCTCATCATTGCCCTGACGGATATCATTTGCCACGCAGCCGCGGATATGACAGCCGAGAACCACCTTGTTGAAGCTGTTCAGCGCACTTGTTGCGGCTGAAACCTGAATCAAAATGTCCGGACAGTAGGCATTATTCTCCACCATCTTTTCAATGCCTCGGATCTGCCCCTCCACCCTTTTCAGACGGGTCAGCAAAGCCTTCTGCTCCTCCGGCGTCCTCGCCTTATGCTTCCCCGATCCGCATCCGCAGGTCTTTTCTCCCGCCAGTACTGCTTCTTCGAGCGTTTCAGCGTCCTTGTCCGCCTGCCAATCTTCACCGTCCGAAGCGTGATCCGAACAACATGCAGGTATCTTTGTTTTCTTCTCTTCTAAATCTTTCATAACCGCCTCCCGTAATACCCCGGCCGGGTATCTCATCTGCTGTTAGCATATACCCTTACGGGGTATATGTCAACCATATTTTATCATTGGTGACTGGAAACATAGTTTATCCTTTGTAACTGGCAATCATCTGAAATATACTTCGCATTCGGCTGCGGCTCACTGTTCGTGTAAAAAAGGCTGCCGCACCTTTCATGCAGCAGCCTCCTCTTCATTTTCTTTTTCGGTTTTGTATCTGAAACAGAACACCCAGGATGACGAGCAGAAGGATTCCTGCAGCATCTGCTGCAGCGGCAGCCCGATAATCAAAGACTTCCCCTGTGAGCGAGAGATCTCCGCTCTCTGCCTCTGTAATCGTCCGAATCTCTCTTCCATTTTCATCGGTCCAGAATCCGAATGACGTCAGGAATGGCATTGCCGGATTTTTCAGCCGGAGCGGCAGATCCTCCACGATGTACGTCTCCGGAAGCCCTGCGGTACTGTATACCCCCGGAGTGTACCGGATATGATAGATGACAGGCACGGCACTGAGGGTGATTTCCACATCATGATCGGGCATCCGGAAGTCGGTGACGCCCGCCTCTTTGCCCGACAGCGCATCCGGCAGATCTCCGGTAATTATCAGATCTTTGTATCCCCTCTCCTCCGATGCGAGAAGACTGACCTCATCGCCGAACGTGCAGCGGATCGTAAAACTCCGCTCCCGATCGCCGGATTTTTGACTTCCCGGCACCGATCCCCCGTTGAGACTGACTCCCTTTCCGGCATGGATCGTAAGGCTGTATGTCAGCGGAGTATAATGGAAATCAAATTTTGTGGTGCCGTCAGCGGAAATGACGCCGGTCTGCGCATCGGGAGTCTTGTATCCGTCTTTTGCCGGCGCATTCACCGTTACCTTTTCCCCGGTCGTCCCATATCTCGTCTCCACATCATCCGCTTCGCTCCCGCAGTGAAAAATCACCTGATACGGTGTGTGATCCGATGCCTTCCACGATGCCGTAAGGGTGATATTCTCAGACGGCATATCTGTCTGATCCGTCATCCCGTTCCCATTCAGACTCCATCCGGAAAAAACATACCCTTCTTTTTCAGGCACAGGCAGATCCGTCAGGGATTCACCCTCCCGGATCTTTTTCTCTTTTACAGGGCAGGTGCCGCCCGCCGCGTCGAAGACAGCCGTATATTCTCTCTTTTCCGCCTCCGACACCGCATTCCGGATGTAATCATGAATGGCCTGATACGTGCCGCCGTCATAATGAATTCCATCCACTGTGGCGTAGCCTCCCGACAGAAGGCTGCTGTAGGAATCGATCCAGGTAACCTTGTCACTCAGCGCGTTCCTCAGCGTATCATTGAACGGCGCGCAGGTGCCATCATTGGAATAAACCGATGAGGACGTCTCCGCTCCTCCGTTCCGGTGGCCGACCGGATTCACGGAATCAAAGAACACACGGTTGCCGTCCCTGCTCCAGCTGTCTGCGTTCGCATTCACATATTCCGCATAACGGTTCGCACTGCTCACAGGGGATCCCATATCATTGCAGCCCATAAGAATGACAAGATCTGTATTCCCCTGTTCCATCCATGGCTCTGCCTCTGCCATGCCTGTTCCGGCAAACCAGTCAAATCCCATGGCTACACGTCCGATATAAACCTCATTTCCCAGAGATGCGTTAATGTCCTCACTGTAGCCGGCCCCGGAAAGTGTGATGTACATGCCGACCGTTCTGGAATCGCCTACAAAGACAATTCTTCGGTTCTCATCTGCCGCCCCTGCAGCCGCGCCATCCGTTTTAACCGTACGCACTGTCCCGGTGTTTTCCGCTCCGGAACTCTTTCCTGCGGTATTCACCGCCCCGGAATTTTCCGCTCCGGCGGCAGGAAGTGCAGGAAACAGGAACATGGCGGCACAGAGGCTGACAAATATGCTGGCAAACCGCAGATGTGGATAAGATCGTCTGTGACCGGATCCGTCATTTGAGTTTTGTCCGAATGTATGATTTCTCATCAATCCCTTGTCTCCATGACGATCAGAATTCCTTCCCTGCACTCGATGATACCCTCATCTGCGACAATCTCATTGCTTGTCGTAAGCCCTCCGTCGCCCTGGATAATGTCCGCGTCCGTCAGCGGATATCGGAATCCTGTGAGGCTGACCCCGTGAGCCTCTCCGCGAAACGGATAGACCGAGACATACTTTCCGTACTGCTCCGATTTTGGGATCACGATTTTCCGTCCCACCGGCATGGAGATCCGGTTCGTTCCATCGATGATACTGCCCTCAATCCCTCGCGCATAGAGCTTATACAGGTCAAACACACTGCTGAAGACATGATCCAGCCTCGAACCCGTAGCCCCGAAAAAGCAGACGGCATCCGCACCGGCTGATACAGCCTTTTCGAGAGCGATGTCGGTATCCGTCATATCCTTTTCCGGACGGTATTCATCGATCGGGACACCTGCCCTCCGGAATGCGGCAAGCTCCGGGGAAGCCTCCGCTCTCTCCTTCGATGACAGTGCCGTTCCACCCGCGGAAAGGCTGTCAAAGTCTCCCACGATATAATCCGGCGTGATCTGGTTCTGATAGCAGAACCGTACGCCACGGTCCGCCGCGATGCAGATCTCCGGTTTTTCCTTATCCAGATACTCCAGGGCAGCCCTTTTATCGATGCTTCCCCCGGAAAAAACAACCACTTTCCGCACGTTTTTCTTCTTTCCTCTCGCTCGTTCTTGTCCCCGCGTATTGTTCCGCTCTCATCGTCCCCTGCCGTATCACTGCAGGATTATTCCGGCTTCTTACCTTAAAAATTTATACCCGCAAGCCTCCTGCATTCGGTGCGCGTTTCAGCCCGCGATTCACCTGCCGGACATTTCCCTCTCATGAATCCGTTTCATCAGATCAGATGCATTTTTCGCGATATCACCGCGGAAAACAGCCGAGCCGGCCACAATCACAGACGCGCCGGCGTCCAGAACAGTATCAATCGTGGAAGCATTGATACCGCCGTCAACCTCAATGGGAAGATCCGGATATCCGGCTTCGTCCAGCTTCCGCCGCAGATCACGGATCTTCGCGGTCATCGTCGGAATATATTTCTGTCCGCCGTATCCCGGATTCACGGTCATGATCAGAACCATATCCACCTTATCCAGCACATAATCAAGCGCCTGCAGCGGTGTCGCCGGATTCAGAGCAACCCCGGCCTTCATTCCGCTCTCATGGATATGCTGAAGCGTCCGGTCCAGGTGCGCACAGGCCTCTGCGTGAACGGTAAACATATCTGCGCCCGCCTTCGCGTAATCGTCCACGAACCGGTCCGGCTCGGTCACCATCAGGTGAACATCAAAGAACATTTTCGAAACAGGCCGGACCGAACGGATCACGACATCGCCGAAGGAAACCGGCGGCACAAACTGACCGTCCATCACGTCAATGTGAAGCCATGATGCTCCGGCGTCTTCCAGGATGCGTACCTGTTCGCCGAGTTTTGAAAAATCCGCAGATAAAATAGAGGGGCTAAGTCGGTAAATTCTAGTCATGTCAGTATCTCCTTTTCTTCATCTCACGCAGTTCTTCATAAAACCTGCAGTAATTGTCATATCTCTCCTGAAAAATTTTTCCATTCTTCACCGCTTCCCGGACACCGCAGTCCGGCTCACGTATATGAGAACATCCCTGAAAACGGCAGTTTGGCTCATATTGTGCAAATTCCGGGAAATACTTCTGGAGCTCCTCCGGTTCCATCTCCGGAAGATCCAGCGAGGTAAATCCGGGTGTGTCACAGAAGTAGGTGTCCTCCCCCAGAGCAATGAGTTGCGAATGCCGGGTGGTATTTTTTCCTCTTCCGAGCTTCCGGCTGAGTTCCCCGGTCTCCATATGGACCTCACTCTGCATAAGATTGGTGAGCGTTGATTTTCCGGCTCCTGAGGGGCCTGCCACAACGGTCGTCCTCCCCTTCAGACGGCGGATCACCTCCTCCGTCCCCTCCTGCCTCTCCGCACTGATCAGAAGAACCTCATACCCGCAGGACACATAGATATCCCGCCAGTGAGACGCCTCCCTGCTGTCCGCAATGTCCTTCTTGTTGAAGCAGATGAGTACCGGAATATGCTGCCTCTCCATCGAGATCAGAAAACGGTCCAGCAGCCCGGATTCCGGATCCGGACTTTTCAGTGCAAAAAAAACCAGAGCCTGGTCCACACCCGCCACCGCCGGACGGATCAGCGAATTCTTACGCGGAAGGATCCTCACTACATTTGCCGTCCGCTTCGTCTCATCGAGCACCTCTATCTCCACCCGGTCCCCGACCAGCGGCTTCATCTTCTCTTTTCGAAATATTCCCTTCGCCTTGCATTCGTATTCGCCTTTTTCGGTTTCTACATAATAAAAACCGGCGATTCCTTTAATGATTCTCCCTGTCATTCCTCACATCCTGCCGATTCTCTGATTACCGGAAACAGAAAAAGGCTGTACACCGCCCGGGATCTCTCCCGGTCAGCGCATCAGCCTGTATCTTTTTCCTGTCAGTCAGCTCTCCTCCTGGAAGGTCACATTCGGATACTTCGCGATCAGCGTCCCATCCTCATACACATTGATCACACCGGTCTCACCGGATGTGCTCTCGATCGGAGTACTGTACGTTCCGCCATTCCATGGGTCCGAGCCCTCGTAAATTGTTGTGGTCTGGTCGCCCTGTACCAGCTCGAGCTTAACGGTTCCGCCATTGTATCCGGACGGCTGGGACAGCGGGCTGTAGCACACATACTTCTTCGCGGAAGTGCTGCTGGTGCTGCTCAGCTTATTGATCATCAGTGTCACACTCGATCCTGCGTCCACAGATGTGCCGACATCCGGGCTCACGGCAAGAACAACACCGTCCGCCTGTGTCTTATCCTCAGATTCCTTTTCCTTGTAAGAAAGCCCCATGGAATCCAATGTAGATTCCGCATCTTCCTTCGACCATCCGACAACAGAAGGAACCTGAACCTTGTTCGAGTCGTCCTCACCCTTGCTGACGGTCAGTGTCACCGTGCTTCCTGCAGCGACGCTGGTTCCCTCTGCGGGATCACATGAGATGACATAGCCCACATCAACGGAATCGCTGTAGTCAAGAGAAACCTCTACCTGAAGGCCTACCCCCGTCAGCAGATCGGTTGCCTGCTGCTGTGTAGCTCCGGTAATGCCGCTCGGTACCGTGACATCTGCCTTTCCTGTGCTGACCGTGACATTAATCGTTGTTCCGGGGTCAACCTTCGTACCCGCCTCAATCGACTGGGCCATGATCTGACCCTCGGAGTAATCCTCCGATGTCTGCTCATCGGTCTCACTCACGCCGATTCCAAGCTTATTTGTCGCCTGCTGTGCCTCCTCCAGTGTCATACCGAGAAGCTTCGGAACCTCCACCTGAGAATCCGAGGACGAAGAGGAGCTCTCCTCTGACGTACCCGCTGAGGTTGCCGCCGCAGAACTGCTGCTCTTGGAGGAAGATCCTCCGAAATGGAATACCCCTGCCATATTGCCGATGACAAGAATCAGAATCACGATAATGATCGCGCCGACGATAAATCCGCCGATCGTGATTGCCTTCTCCAGCTTCGTGCTTCCGGCATCCTCCTCATCGTCCTCATCGTCATCATCGTTATAATGATCCAGGTATTTCTTGCGGCGCTCATATCTGTCGTCGTCATCATCGTCGTCATCGCCGCGAAGCGTTCCATTGTTCATGCCGCGCCGTATCTCATTCATTTCATGGTCGGTCATCTTCACGGTTTCCGCGTGAGAAGCCAGCGGGGCGATCTGCACAAAATTGCCCTGCGGGTCGATCAGTGAACGCTTCAGATCATCGATCAGCTCACCGACATTCTGATAGCGGCGCTCCGGATTCTTCTGGGTGCACTTCAGGATGATCTGCTCCAGAGAATACGGAAGATCCGGCGTATAAATCGACGGCGGTACAATCTCCTCCTGAAGATGCTTGATCGCGATCGCAACTGTCGTATCGCCGTCAAACGGAACCCTTCCGGTGACCATCTCATACATCGTGATGCCAAGCGAATAGATATCGCTCTTAGCGTCAGAGTAACCTCCGCGGACCTGCTCCGGAGAGCTGTAATGCACCGATCCCATCACATTGGCCGTGATGGTATTCGAATTGATGGCCTTGGCAATACCGAAATCGGAGAGCTTCACCTTTCCGTCGGTTGAAATCATGATATTCTGGGGCTTGACATCCCTGTGGACGATTCCCACATTATGGGCAGCCTCCAGACCCAGAGAAACCTGAATCGCGATACTGGTTGCTTCCTTTACGCTCAGTTTTCCCTTCTTTGCGATGTAATTCTTGAGCGTGATCCCCTCGATCAGCTCCATGACGATATACTGAAGGCCCCTGTCCTCACCGACATCATATACATTTACAACATTCGGATGGGAAAGCTTGGCAGCCGCCTGAGCCTCCTTCTGGAATTTCGCTACAAAACTGCTGTCCTCACGGAACTCCGCCTTCATGACTTTGACCGCGACGAGACGATTCAGTTTTCTGTCCTGAGCTTTATAAACATCCGCCATACCGCCATATCCGATTCTGGACATGATCTCATAGCGTTCGCCCAGTATAACTCCCTCTTTTAACATAACACTCTCACCTCGTTTGCTCTGTTCATGCCTCTACCACAATGACAGCGATATTATCCCGTCCGCCGTTCGCGTTAGCCTCATCAACCAGAACCTGCGCCTTATCTGCTTCTGTATCTTCACCCTTCAAAATTTCGAAGATTCTCTGATCCTCGACCATATTGGATAAGCCGTCTGAACACATCAGGATCTGGTCCCCCGTATCCAGTTTTACATCGAAGAAGTCGATCTTGACATCCTCATTTGTTCCGACCGCTCTTGTAATTATATTCTTGTCCGGATGATTTCTGCCCTCCTCCGGTGTCAGTTCTCCAAGGCGAACCATTTCAGCAATCAGAGAATGGTCCTGCGTGATCTGTGTCATGGAATCGCTTCCCGCCAGATATAGCCTGGAGTCCCCTACATTTGCGATGTACGCATATCCGCCGACCACGGTGCATACCACCATCGTCGTTCCCATGCCAGCCATAGACGGATCATTTCTGGACTGAGAAAAAACCTCACGGTTTGCTGCCTCGATCGCATTCCTCATGACCTTTACCGGATTGAAATTCTTATCCTTGCGAACGGTCTCGACCAGCACCGACACCCCATATCGTGATGCAAAGTCGCCGGCATTATGTCCGCCCATTCCATCCGCAACCACAAAAAGATTCGGCAGATTGCCCACCGACTCCTCTGAGGTAAAGATAAAATCCTGATTCATATGTCTTTTCTGGCCGATATCGGTTGCAGAAAATACCTTCATGCCTAATTCTCCTGGTTACTGTCAATATAACTTTTTCGTAATTGTCCACAGGCACCGTCGATATCAGCGCCCATTTCCCTTCTTATAGTAACATTAATCCCGTAATTTTCAAGTTTATTTTGAAAATTCAAAACCGCCTGACGGCCGGAGCGCGCGAAATGGCGTTCTTTTACCGGGTTGACCGGGATGAGGTTCACATGACAATTGAGTCCTGTAAGCAAGCCTGCCAGCTCAGCGGCATCCTCCTCCGAATCGTTCTGTCCCTTCGCAAGCGCGTACTCAAACGTCAGCCTGCGTCCTGTTTCCGCAAAATAATAACGGCATGCGTCCATCAGCTCCCGGATGCTGTACTTGTTCGCAACCGGCATCAGCTTCCTTCTCTTCTCATCGTTCGGAGCATGGAGGGAAATCGCGAGGGTAATCTGAAGATCTTCCTTCGCCAGCTGACGGATTCTCGGAACAATTCCGCAGGTCGACACCGTGATGTTCCGCTGGCTCAGGTTCAGCCCCGCCTCTGCGCTTGCGAGACGTACAAAACGAACCACGCTGTCGTAATTCTCCATGGGCTCACCGCTTCCCATGATGACGACATTGGAAACCCTTTCTCCGGTAATCCTCTGGATCTGATAGACCTGCTCGAGCATTTCCGACGCTGTAAGCGACCGCACCAGGCCGTCCAGTGTGGATGCGCAGAAACGGCAGCCCATCCTGCATCCGACCTGGGAAGAAATGCAGACGGAATTTCCGTGATGATATTTCATCCAGACGCTCTCGATCACATTCCCGTCGTTTAATGCGAACAGGTACTTTCTCGTCCCGTCAATCGCCGAAACCTGCTCCTGGACCGCTCTCAGTCTCGTCAGCGGATACTCCTGTCCCAGTTTCTCACGGAGCTTCAGAGAAAGGCTGGTCATCTCGTCATAGCTCTCCGCCCGCTTCTGATGCATCCAGGAAAAAAGCTGCGCCGCACGGAACTTTTTCTCACCGAGGCACTGCATGCATTCCTCCAATTCCCCCGGAAGCATTGATTTAATATCTGTCACGCCCTGCAATTTTTCCTCACTGCTGATCATTTAAATCCTCCCGACCCTTATCTCTCCGCCGGCACAACAGGTCTCCCGGTTGCTATCTTCTCCGCCGGCACAACAGGTCCCCCGGTCACTGTCTTCTCCGCCGGCTGCAAATGTCTTCCCGGCACCTGCTTCGTTTGCGGCATTCGCAGCGTTCTGCTTCTTCTCCTGCTTCCGGCTTCCCTCCAGTTTGCGGAACCTCGCGAAGAAGAATCCGTCGCAGTGATGAATGCCCGGAAGCAGCTGCACAAAGCCTTTTTCTGCCGTTTTTCTCAAGCTCTCGTCTGCGAGCAGCTCGTTCGGCAGAATATCCGTAAGTCCGACGCTCTCCAGAGGAAAGCTGTCCAGAAGCCATCTTACATTGTCCTCGTTCTCGGTCCTGGCGATGGTGCAGGTGCTGAACAGCAGAATTCCTCCCGGACGCACATACGACACAGCGTTTGTCAGAATTTTTCTCTGAAGAGCAGCGAGCTCCATTTCCTTCTTATGAGAAGCACGGTATTTGATATCCGGTTTCTTGCCGATGACACCGTAGCCGGAGCAGGGCACATCCGCGATGACCACATCGGCTGTCCCGAAGCGCCCCGGAAGTGGAACGGAAGCATCCTGCACCTCAATTTCAATATTTTTTACCTGACAGCGATCCACATTCTCCCGTATGAGAGCTGCCTTCGCTTCCGTGAGATCACCAGAGATCACCTTCCCCGTGCCTTCCATCAGATCAGCCGCGAGCAGGCTTTTCCCTCCCGGAGCTGCACAGAGATCGAAAACCAGATCCCCCGGACGGATTCCTGCGCAGCGGACCGCAAGCTGTGAGCTCACATCCTGCATGAGAAACCCGCCATCTTCAAATGGTAAAAGCTCCGCGGGATTTCCCGCATTCTTGAGATACCAGGCATCCGGCACATAAGGAGCCTTCTCCAGCTCCACCCCCTCTGTCTTCAGTTCTCTCACGACATCTTCTGCCCCGGCATATAATCCGTCTTCCTTCTGTTTCCGGACACGGATAGTTACCTCGTTCTGCTCAAGAAATCCGCGGCAGATGTCCTCCGTTTTTTCAATGCCGAACGCATTGATCCAGTCTGACACCAGCAGCTCCGGCATCGAATACCGCACTGACAGACACCGGACCGGCTCTTCCATCGGGGGATAAACGACCCTCTCCGGATGCCTCGAAATATTCCGCAGCACCCCGTTCACGAATCCCTTCAGACCGGAAAATCCCTTTCTTCCCGCAAGGCGGACACTCTCGTTTACCGCAGCGGAATCCGGCACCGAATCCATGAACTGCAGCTGATACACGCCCATCCGCAGGATCTCCCGGATCACCGGCTTCATGCGCTCTGTCTTTGTTTTTGAAAAGAGATTCAGAATATAATCAAGACGGATCTGATATTCCAGCGTTCCCTCCGTCAGACGAAGATAAAAGGCACGCTCCTGATCCGACAGCCACCCGTAGCGCTGCAGAACGTCCCGGATGACGAAATGGCTCTGCCGGCCATCCTCCCGGATGGCGAGCAGAGTCTCAAGCGCCAGTTCTCTGATATTGATTCTCTCAGTCACGTCTCCGGCTTCCTCCTGACAAAATGATCATCCTCAGCAGATACAAAAGGGATGCGCATACTGCAGCAACATAGGTCATCGCAGCCGCGATGAGAACCTTTCTCGTATCGGAGAGTTCCCGTCCCTCTTCCATTCCCATTGTTTTCAGCTTCTGCATAGCCCGGTGAGACGCGTTGAATTCTACCGGAAGCGTCACAAGCTGGAACAGCAGTGCGAGGCAGAACAAAAGGATGCCAATCTCCGTCAGAATGCCGGACTGAAATACAAGGCCGATGAAAAACAGGATCCACGAAAAACGCGAGCCGAAATCAGCAGCCGGAACAAGTGCCGATCGGATACGCAGCGGTGCGTAGTCTCTCGCATCCTGAATCGCATGACCACATTCATGTGCGGCGACGCCAAGCGCCGCTACCGATGTACTTCCATAAATCGATTCCGACAGATTCACCGTTTTCGACCTCGGATCATAATGATCCGTCAGACTTCCTCTGACGCGGCGCACCTGAACTCCGTAAATACCCTCGCTTTCAAGAATTCTCTGCGCCACTTCCGCCCCTGTCATGCCATATGAGCTTCGAACCCTGCTGTATTTCCGGAACGTGCTTTGCATGGACGTCTGAACAATCAGCGAGAGTACAAACGCAAGAATGACAAGAATATAGGTCCAGTCAAAATACAATCCGTATCCGCCGTAGTACATAGGAGAGCCTCCTCTCTTGATGCGAATGAATCCCGGCTGTCTTCCGGGAATCGTCTCGTAAATAGGAATCCCGGCAGTTTTCCGGGAACCGTCTGTATCTGTATGAAACCCGGTTATTCCCCGGGAAAATCTGTCTCTGTATTATACCCGGTTATTCCCGGAAAATCTGTGTTTATAACACCCGGTTATTCCCCGAGAACGGTTCCCGTCTTCACACTGTGTCCGCGCAGAAAATCCGAAGCCTTCATGCGCTTCTTTCCTTCCAGCTGAAGTTCCGTGATCCGCAGTGCATTTTCACCGGTCTGAACGAGCAGGCCGCTCTCATCCGCGGCAAGTACTGTGCCGGGCTTTTCCCCGGATTCTCCTGTTTCAACCCGGGTCTTCCAGATTTTCAGCCCTTTTCCCTGCAGGGAGGTGTACGCGGCTGGCCAGGGATTCATTCCTCTGATGAAGCATTCCAGCTTCCTGGCCGGAAGCGACCAGTCAATCCTTCCGTCCGCCTTACTGATCATACGCGCGTATGCGGTCGGGCTTTCCGCCGGCTGTTTCAACGGATGAAGGTCACCCTTCTCCAGCTTCGCAAGCGTTTCCACCAGAAGCTCCGCGCCTGCCTTCGCGAGTTTGTCAAACAACGAGCCTCCTGTCTCCTCTTTCGAGATCGCCACCTCGACCGACGCCAGCATGTCACCGGTATCCAGTCCCTCGTTCATCTGCATAATCGTTACTCCGGACTTTTCTTCGCCGTCGATGACCGCCCACTGAATCGGCGCCGCTCCACGGTATTTGGGAAGCAGAGACGCGTGTACATTCAGACATCCGTATTTCGGCAGTTCCAGGATCTCCTTTGGAATAATCTTTCCGTATGCTGCCACCACGATGACATCCGGCGCAAGCTGCCTCAGCGTCTCCAGAAACTCCGGATTGTTCCGCAGCCTGCGCGGCTGGAACACCGCCAATCCACGCTTCAGAGCAGCTGCCTTGACGGCGGTAGGCTTCAGCTCCTGCTTCCTTCCCACCGGCTTGTCCGTCTGGGTGACAACACCCGCGATCTCGTAGCCCGCATCCGCGATCGCATTCAGTGTACCGACCGCAAAATCCGGCGTGCCCATAAATACAACTCTCATAAATCACCTCATCACTTTCTGTCTGCGTCATACACAGCGCAGATTGCAATTTCTCAATCCGCCGGCAGCCTGTTTAAAGCTCATCCTCCGGTGCTTCCTCTTCATCCTCTTCATCCTCTCCCTGATCCACCGGGTGAATCGGCTCGAGTGCGCGTGACGGATACATAATGCCGTCAAGATGATCAAACTCGTGACAGCAGGCGCGGGCGAGGAGGCCGTCAGCCTCCAGCTCAAACGGCTCCATATTGATGTCGAGCGCCCTTACCTTTACATGTTCGGGTCTCGTAACGAGCGCGCACATCCCGGGAATGCTCAGGCAGCCCTCCTCACCGGTCTGCTCACCGGACTGCTCAATGATCTCAGGGTTAATGAACACGTAGGGATGCTCACCGTCCACGTCGATGACACACAGCCGTCGCAGCACCCCGACCTGCGGGCCGGCAAGGCCGACGCCGTACGCGTGATACATCGTCTCAAACATATCCTGAATCAGAATCTTTGTCCTGAGATTCATCTTCTCAACCGGTCTGCATTTCTTTGTGAGAATCGGATCTCCCTCTTCTCTGATCTTTCTGATACCCATAATCTATTTCTCCTTCATATATATAAATCTGCTGTACTCCTGCCTCCCGCCGGCAGCCAGTTCATACATAAAAGCCAGCCCGGCTCCTGCCTCCCGACGGTGCGCAGTCAACGCATGATTACCGGAAAACGTGGTCAGATGCCCTGCGCCTACGCATTCAGATCATACTGAAACATCATCCGGTTAAAGCCGGAATTGATTTCAATGAACTTCTCCGCCAGTCTTCTGAGCCGGATAATCCGCTCCTCATCCGGTTCCTTTACGTAAAGCACCTGCCGGTAAATGTCCTGTATCTTCCGGATATTCTCGGGAGCAGGTCCGATAATCACCGTATCCCTGCTCTGATTGCGAATCAGATACCTCTTAAGGTGCCCCATCGCGACAACGAGTCTCTGCTCGTCCGCACAGGACCCGTGAATCGCCAGAAGATTGCATGCCGGCGGATAATGCATCATCTCCCTCGCGAGCATTTCTTCGTCATAGAACGCATCGTAGTCCTGCTTCGCCGCTGCCCGGATGCTGTAGTGATCCGGATGGTAGGTCTGGATATAAGCCTCTCCCGGAAGATCGCCTCTTCCGGCGCGGCCCACCGCCTGTACCAGAAGCTGGTACGTCCGCTCCGCCGCTCTGTAATCACTGACAAACAGCGAGAGATCGGCTGCGAGAACACCCACCAGAGTTACCCTTGGAAAATCATGGCCTTTCACAATCATCTGGGTTCCGACCAGAATATCCGCCTCGCCTGAGGCAAAGGAACGCAGTATTCTGGCATAGCCGTCCTTTTTTCTGGTGGTATCCGCATCCATACGAATGATACCCGCCTCCGGGAAAAAACGATGAAGCTCCGCCTCGACCTTCTCTGTTCCTGCCCGAAAGCCCCCGATATACGGAGATCCACAGGAAGGGCACCGGCTCACCTGGCTGATTTCATAGCCGCAATAATGGCACACCAGCTTACCGTTTGTGTGAAATGTCAGGGAGACATCACAGTGCGGACATTTGATCACCTCCCCGCAGGATCTGCAGGAAATAAAACCGGAATATCCTCTCCGGTTCAGGAACAGAATCGTCTGCTCCTTTCTCTCGAGACGCTCTTTGACCGCCTCGCGAAGAGCCTCACTCAATATGGAACGGTTCCCGTGCCTGAGTTCCTCTCGCATATCTTCTACATGGACCGCCGGCAGATCAGCATTTCCGTAACGGCTTTCCAGAAGAAACCCGGCGTAACGGCCCTCTCTGCACCGGAAGACAGAATCGACCGAAGGGGTCGCGGATCCGAATACCACATGGGCGTTCTCGATCCTCGCTCTCTCCAGCGCCGTCTCCCTCGCGTCATACCTTGGCGCATTCTCGCTGCGGTAAGAAGACTCCTGCTCTTCATCGATGATGATCAGGCCAAGCTTCGGGAATGGAGTAAAAAGGGCAGACCTCGGACCGATCACGATCTGCGCCTCCCCCTTCTTCAACCGTTCGAACTGGTCATACCGTTCCCCTTTTGACATCTTCGAATTCAGAATCGTAACGGCATTCCCGAAACGGCTGCGAAACCTCTTCACATTCTGCCAGGAAAGCGCGATCTCCGGAATAAGCAGAATCACCTGTCTTCCCTCTTTCAGCACTTTCTCCATCAGATCCATATAGACAAGGGTCTTTCCGCTCCCGGTCACTCCCCGGATCAGACACGGGCGGTTCGCACCCTCCCACTCTCTGAGAATACCATTGCACACCCGGCTCTGCTCCGCCGTCAGAATACAGGGTTTTTCCTTCTCCTCCGGCTCCTGCAGATCATCCGGCGTTCTCGTAAGATCTGCGCTTCTCACGGAAATCACGCCCTCACGTTCCAGGCTTCTCAGACTCTCCGGAGTGATCTTCAGCGTTCCTGTCACATAGCTCTTCTCAAGCTCGTTTGTCTTCAGCAGCGCCGTCAGCAGCCGGACCTTTGCCGCGTAATGGCGTCTTGTATACTGTTCCAGAAGAAGTCTTGTCTTCTTCTCCGGCCACACCAGCGAAACCTCTTCCCGTACCGCATGCTTCTCCTTCTCACGCACCGGAAGAACCGTCTTCAGGGCATTGTTCAGACTGGAGCCGTACGTCGTCTTCATCCAGAGCGCCAGCTCAATAAGCTTTGACTCAATCGTAACACGGTTCTCCGGCACTTCAAGGATCGGCTTGATCCGATCCCTTGCGATCCTCGGTTCAGTTCCGATATTGAGCACATATCCCTCCGCCGACCGCTTTCCGTTTCCGAAGGGAATCCTCACGACGCACCCGATCCGGATTTTATTCTCAAGCTCCGGAGGAATCCGGTACTGGTAGGAACGATCCATGCTCGCCTGTGTGACATCCACGATCACATCCGCGTATCTTTCCTTCTCTAAACTCACCTGCTGCTCCCCTTGATCAAACGTCTCAGCCCTGATGAATAGTATACTCTCTGTCCCTGATCTCTCCGCCTGCCTTCAGCGTTTCCGCATCTCTGTCCAGAATCTCCCGGATGATGACACGCTCGTCCATGGGGTATTTTTTCCCCTTGATGATCTGGTAGTCCTCATGGCCCTTACCCGCGAGGACGATGATATCTCCGGGTTCTCCGTGATGAATCGCCCACGCAATTGCCTCCCGGCGGTCAATGATCGTCACGTACCGGCCATCTGTCTTCCGGATACCGGTCACGATATTGTCGATGATCGCCTGCGGCTCCTCATTTCGCGGATTATCCGACGTAATAATCGTCAGATCCGCCATTCTGCCGGAAACCTCTCCCATGGAAAATCTTCTCTCGGGATCGCGGTTTCCGCCGCATCCGAACAGACAGATCAGTCTCGACGGATGATATTCACGCAATGTCGAGAGCAGACTTTCCAGCGCCATCGCATTATGCGCATAATCGATCATGACGGTAAAATTGTCAGATACATGTACCATCTCCACCCTGCCCTTCACTTTCGCATGGGTCAGAGCGTCCATGATTGCGTCCGGTGTCACGCCAAAATGATGGCAGACGGCGATTGCCGCCAGAGAATTATACACGGAAAACTTGCCGGGAATATCGATTTCCACCGGAATGTTGACGATTCCGCTCGCCTCATAGCGTATTCCCAGTCTTCCTCTTTTGCTGAGCATCATGGCATTGGAGGCTCTGAGCGAGGCATTGCTGTCAAATCCGTAAGTCTCCAGCTTCTCGCAGGTATTGCCCTCGACAATCTGCTCATAATGGCGGTCATCACGGTTGACGATACCGATCCGGCACTGCCGGAGAAGCTTTTTCTTGCACTCCATGTAGTCCTCAAAGCTTTTGTGCTCATTCGGGCCGATATGATCCGGCGCGATATTGGTAAAAATACCGAAGTCAAAATAGATTCCCGCCACTCGGTCCAGCATCAGCGCCTGAGACGACACTTCCATCACCACACTGTCAAACCCGGACTCAACCATCTCCGAGAAATACTCGTTGATCAGATAAGATTCCGGCGTCGTATTCTCCGAAGGAATCACACGCTTTCCGGTGATGCTCTCAATCGTTCCGATCAGGCCGCACTTGTGGCCGGCCGCGTTCAGTATCGACTGAATCATGTAACTGGTGGTCGTCTTCCCCTTCGTTCCCGTGATACCGATCGTCGTCAGCTTTTTCGCCGGATGATCAAACCACTCCGCGGAAATCAAGGCCAGTGCATACCGGGAATTCTCGACCCGGATCACCGTCACAGAAGACGGAACTTCAACCGCGTCCTCCGCCACAATCGCGCACGCGCCCTTCTGTGCAGCAACCGGCGCATACTTATGACCGTCAGATACTGCGCCCTTGATGCAGACAAACAGGAAATTCTCCTCCACCTTCCGGGAATCATAAGCGACCCCCATAATTTCTCTGTCTTCACTGCCCTGAATCACCTCATATTTCAGTCCAGCCAGCAGCTGTCTCAGATTCTTTTCCATTCTTCACTCTCCTTATATTAAACCAGCAATATCCGCGTGATGTTCCGGATATTTACCGCAATAAAAAAACACTTTTCATCTCACACCGGCAGGATTGCGAAAGTGCGGGGTACGAAGCAATCCGCAGCTTACACCATATGTGGCGTCCTTGCAAAGCATCCCGGTTTATGTGAAGGACACAAAAACTCAAAGTAAAGAATACCATATTGCGTCCGATACGTAAAGAAGCACCGGCGGAATTCCGTTTCATCAGAAAAATCCTGCCGGTGCTTCTTTAAATGAGGGGGAGATAGTGAGTGGTTAATCAACTATCTGTGTCTCATCATACGGAGCAGATGTGTACAATCTGTGATCGTCTTCATAAAAAAGTATAAACTCCACTCTCTATTTTTTTAAGCATAAGAATCGACTGATATCCCCATTGCCAGCGCAGGGGGCCGTACGGCGGCATCTGATAAACCGTATCATTGCGACTGATCTCCGCCGGAAAACGCATGGTTCACAACCACGATTCCAACGCTGACCAGCACAAGGGCCAGCAGACCGCGGAGGCTGAATGCCTGATTCGACTCTCCGAGAAGAACCGCTGACAGCAGGACACCGATGACCGGATTGAAAAAGCCAAAGACCGCGATCCGGCTTACCGGATTGGCCGCAAGGAGCATGCTCCATATGGTATACGCAGCCGCAGATATGAAAGCCATATACAGAAGCAGCAGTATTCCCGCCGGATGAACCCTCAGTCTGCCTCCCGCAAAAAATCCGCCCGCCGCAAGTACAACGCCTCCAAAAAGGAACTGATAGCCGGACATTGTAACCGGATTTTCTCTCCGGGCACATCTTTTGATATAGGAAGAAGAAAACGCGGCCAGGATGGTTGAAATCAGGATGAAGCCTTCTCCGACGAAGGTGAACCCAAGCCTCGCTCCGCCTCCCGACGGAAGCTGAATCAGCAGAACCCCTGCGAACCCAGCCACGCATCCCAGTATCTTATTCCAGGTGAGATGCTCCGTCCGGAAAATCAGCGCGGCAATCAGGATGGTAAAGAAGGTATTTGCCCCCTCAATAATAGAAGAACTCACTCCCGTTGAATGGGCGAGACCAATGTAGAAGAAGAAATACTGTCCGATGGTCTGCATTAGAGAGAGACCCATCACCGGCACGATCATCTTCTTTTTCGGACGCAGCGGTTTCTTCTGCTGCAGGCTTCCGGTCAGGATAACCATCAGCCCCGCAATGGCAAACCGTACTCCCGCAAAAAAAATCTGCCCCGCGGTATCCGAGGCGGCAATGTCAAACATCCGGTAGCCGATTTTTATACACGGAAAAGCACTTCCCCACAAAAAACAGCTGATAAATGCCAGGAGGATAATTGCCGGAACCGATATCAGATCCGGTCTTCTCTTTGTGTCAGTTGTCTTCATTCCGTCTTTCCTTCCTCTTTATCTCAGTTATCCTCATTTTGACTTTCCTTCCTCTTTGTCCCAGTTATCCTCATTTTGTCTTCTCTTCCTCTTTTTTATGGCAGTTATTCTCATTCTGTCTTTCCTTCCTCTTTTTCTCCGCTTCCGTCTCTGTCCGGCATATCCTCGCCGACCGGAAACTCGCGGAAGAAAATCCCCATCACCAGAAAGGAAACTGCCGGGGCTGTAAAAGCAAGCACATAGATCAGCCTGCCCGCCATGATTCCCGCAAATGCTCCCGCGATGCCAAGGCCAATTCCAACCGGGAGGAACAAGAGACTCAGCCGCCGCAGCTGCTGCGCGCGGGTCAAGTGATCCTTTTTTCTCTTTCCGAACTTTTTTTCTTTCCTGTTCCTCTGCATGGCTTACCTCCTGATACTTAAAGGCACAAAAAAGACATTCCCATCGCGGCATAATAAACCGTCGGACAGGACTGTCTGCTGCATATCATCTTCTGTTATTACAATTTCCCGATATACTTAAGTTCCACCTCTCCGGTATTCCGAAGATCGAGTCTCTCCGGTATTCTTAAGTTCGTGTCTCTCCGGCACTCTTAAGTTCGCATCTCCCAGATATTCTTAAGTTCATATCTCTCCGGTATTCTTAAGCTCTCATCCTTCTACAATCAGGAATCTGCCGTCACCGATATTGAAGACCTCCGCCTCTTCGAGCGGATCTCCCTCTAGATCAATGCCCTCCTCCTCAAAATACTGGCGAACCTCATCCCTGGAATCTACAACAACCGCGCAGACATCCTCCAGGAAGTACTCCGCCTCTTCCTCTGAGGAAGCTACCGGTTCCGGGAATAATCTGTCCTGATTTTCAAGAAAGCATTTCAACACTGCCTCATCATAATCCTGCATAGTAACCCCCCATGCCCCACAAGCGGGGCGCCACAGACTGTATCAGCTACGGATTGCTCCGTGCTTTGCGTTCCTGCAATCCTACATGTGACCGGCTTCGTCGGTCTGTCGCGGCGTTTGCCTCACTGCTTCACACCTTGTGTGAGCGGATGTGGCTCACTGCCCGCGCATATTCACGTTTTCGCCGTGTTTCACACGGCTTCACACTCATCCCTCTACCAGGTATGAACGGGATAAATTCCGTAACCTATCAGGGACGGATACAACATGTAATTTATAGCCGGATACAACACGTAATTTATAATACAAACGTATCGAATCAGACTCCTCATGTCAAGATTATTTCTGCCTTTTTATGGAAAAAATGCAGTTTTTTTCAGACAGAATGCGTGATCCAGAGGGCCGCTTCCCTTTCCAAGATCAAGCATGGCAGAAAGCGCGCCCGTCAGATAGTCCTTCGCCTTCTGCACCGCGTCATACATCGTGCTGCCTTTTGCAAGATTTGATGCGATCGCGCTCGACAGCGTGCAGCCGGTTCCATGGCTGTTCGGATTTTCAATCCGTTTTCCGCTGAACCAGTAAATCTCACCCTGATCAATCAGAAGGTCATCCGCGTTCCCCGCGATATGTCCTCCCTTCACCAGCACAGAGCAATGATAGCGGCTGTTGATCTTCCTCCCGGCACGGACCATATCTTCCCTGTTTTCAATGGATATGCCCGAAAGGATCTGCGCCTCCGGAATATTCGGCGTGACAAGGGAAGAAACAGGAAGCAATTCCTCTGTCATTGCCTTTACCGAATTCTCGTTCGTCAGAAGAGACCCGGTGCTTGCTGCCATGACCGGATCTACAACCACATTTCGCGCCCCGTAGTACCGGAGCCTGTCACTGATGACGTGCAGCAGCGCGGCCGACGGAACCATTCCGATCTTCACGGCATCCGGAAAAATATCCTCAAAAACCGCATCGATCTGTTCTTTCAGGAATTCAGGAGCTGCCTCCTGAACCGCTCTCACACCCGTGGTATTCTGTGCCGTCATCGCCGTGATCACACTCATGGCATAAACACCGTTTATCGTCATCGTCTTCAGATCCGCCTGAATGCCGGCGCCCCCGCTGCAGTCACTTCCCGCAATCGATAAAGCTGTTTTTCGTTTCATATGCTCACCCTCCACGTTAATGCGCTGTTTCTCCGCCAATGTCAGCCATCTCTTCGTCTTCCCCAGACTATCCAGAGAACCCCCAGACTATCCGCAGAACCCCTTATCGTAATGATCTCTGCATTATGCTATAATAGCAGTAGTTATACGTATCCGGACCATACCGCAGCAAACGGTCATGCTGGCTTTACCCAGGCATATCTATGCCACATTCTGTGTAAACTGTGTAAAACAAGGAGGTTACCATCATGGAATTGAAGAAGGCAATGAACAACAGAAAATCAATCCGCTCCTATAACGGCAAACCCATTACCGACGCTCAGCTTGCATCTATACTTACGGCTGCATATGAATCACCAATCGGAATGGGGAAATATGACAGCATCCACCTCACCATCGTGACAAACAAAGAGCTTCTGGACGCCATCGACAAGGCGGGCGCAAAATTCTTCGGGAATCCGTCCATGCACCCGCTCTACGGCGCACCGATGCTGATCGTCGTTTCCTCCAGCGATCAGGGCAATGTGGCAAGTGCCAACGTAGCCATGATTATCGAGAACATGTCCCTTGCCGCTGTAGAGGAGGGCGTTGGTCACTGCGATATATACGGCGCCACCTACGCACTCTCCCAGGATCCGGCGATCGTCGCGAAGCTGAACCTGCCGGAAGGCTTCACTCCCACCGGTTCCATTATTCTCGGCCAGACCGAAGCCGGATATTCCGACCGCGAAATCCCGGAGAAGCATAAGTTCTCCTGCAACACTGTCGACTGAAGCCAGCTGCCGGAAGAGAATCAAAGTCCGTTTACGTCTTTCGCAGTTTCCGCGCCCGCAAGATTCCGGATCCACGAATAGGTTGATACCTTGTGCGTCACGGTAAAGCATTTCAGGATCTGATCCATGTTCAGCCAGAGCACCATCGCCCAGAACGGCCAGCCGAGCACGAAACAGCCGACCAGGCCCATCGGAATCACGACAATCCAGCTGTATACAATATCGCTGATCATGGAATAACGGGTATCCCCGCCGGCGCGGATGATTCCCATCTGCTCCGGCATCTGGAAAGACATGCCGATCGCAATGAAGGCCTGTATCGTCATCTGCGTCAGCGCATAGGAATATGCCGTATCGGTCAGCTTATACAGAGACAGCACCGGGTATCGGAGCGCCAGAAGAATCACACACGATGTGCAGCCGACCACCAGGAAAATTGCCTGGAGCGAATGCACCATCTGTCTGAGCTTTCTGAGTTTCCCGCTTCCAACGGTTTTGCCCACATGCACGCCGGCGGCAGACGAGGCGCCGACCGGTATCATCTTGACATACTGAAAAAAGGTTCCGGCGACTCCGGAGGCTGCCAGCGCATCACTGGAGAGATGACCGAAGATCACGGTCTGAATCGCCACCGCACTGGCAAACACAATGGCGGAAACCACACACGGAAGTGCCACCTTCAGATAATTTTTCAGAATATCTCCGTTCACCAGCATCATCTTCCGGAGATCCAGACGAAGCGGGACGTTCCGGCTGAACCGGCAATAGAACACAAGCACCACAAGCCCCGTCAGATTCGCGATCAGCGTACCGATCGCCGCGCCATGAATTCCCATCTCCGGGAAGCCGAATTTTCCATAGATCAGGCATTGACATACTCCCACGGCTGAAGCCGTGGGATTCTTTAGATTCTCTTAACATCACCACAGTCGTATAGGAGGGATATAGTTAAGTCTTTCAAGATTTATCGTCTATAGGATTTCAATACCTGTGTACTTACTTTCCAGACGAAAGTTTTATGTCTGAACCTTTTTTATTTCTGTTTAGAATCCAAAACACTGTTTCATAGATATATTGTTTTCTTTCATTTTTTCGATCAGTTGGTCTTGTAGCTTTACAAATCGATCAAATTCATAGATGCATTTTTTCTGGTCCGGCTTGTTTAATTTCTGGTTACTGTTTCTCAAAAGAAAAGCACTATACAAGTCTCTTTGTACCTTATGACCGGCGATTATTTTTTCTCTCACAGACAAGTCCGTTTTTATGTACTGATCTTTCGCATGGTCGTACTGGCTGGCTTTATATTCTTTCGTACTTACTTTCGATACATTACCGCCGTAAAGTTTTGCCTTTTGTTCCAGAATCGTGACAAAACTTGCCGGTGCTCTGTCAGTTATCGACTTACCAAAACGTTTCCTGCGCTTATATTTATGAATCTTCTTTGCAGAACCATCCTTTTGCCTGATTTCAGATACCTGATCCCTGCGTTCTGTCGTTTTTTTCTCTCTTTGCAGACCTGTGAAAGACATATCCTCGACAATAAAACAGACAGATTCGTGCAAAAGTCTGTTGATCGTTTCTTCATGTGACTGTTTGACATAAGCTGCTTTTTGTCGATACAAAGATTTCAACCGATTCTGATTCTTTCGGTAGGCTTTGGAAAATTTCCACTTTTCATGATTGGCCGGCTCGATCGTGCCGTCTGCCCGATATTTATTCGGATTTAATATCCGTTTGGAACGATCCATGCGTCTTAATAAACGCTCAATCTTCTGATTGTATTCCCTGCATTTGGGAGCAAGTTCTTGTAATGTGACCGACCGGGAAGATACACAGGCTACGGTAGAAGTTCCGATATCAATACCGGCAACATCATCTCTTCCTACGGCTTTTATTTTATGCGGGGCATCGCCTTTCAGATACACAACAACATAATAGTGCCAGCCATTTGGAAACATCTTTCGTGCCATTTCGCAATAGGAGATTTCCGAATCCAAGGCTTCCAGAAGATAATCTTGATCTTTTGGAAGTTTACATTTGATATTCAGCCCAAGCCATTGAATGGAACAAGACTCTTTTTGAAATTTTGCGCCATTGGTATTCGTCTTTCCACAGATCGTATGAAAATCTCTGTATTTTTTGAAATGAAGTTCTTTCCCGTTTCCATAGAGGACTGCTTCGACGCCCTTCCAGACACGGGTGGCTTCTTTTTGTATCTGCTGTGAGGAAAGACATTTCCGAAACTGTTTTCCGCAGACTTTGATGTATGACTGAAAAGCATACTCAGACAAACTGTGAGTCCGAATGATTTCTGCCATTTGCCTGGAGATCAGTTTTCGCCTTGTCTTTTCCTCTATTGAGAGAGTATCCTTTTTCAGGAGCTTCTTATATTCTGCTTTTAGAGATTGATATTCGGCATCATATGACAGTCTTTTCAGACGTTTTTGGGCATGCTTGACGATTACGTTATGGATATGGCTAATGGCATGAAAACGCTTTTCTATGACCGTTTCGTCGTATCTGGTTGTGGCTAACAGTAATCTTACGGTGTGCATCTAATCCCTCGTCTTTTGCGTGTGGATGTACCATTCTATAGTTTCAGAACTTACATTTCCGGCTGTGCTTACAAAATAAGAACGTGTCCATAAGGACGGCATTTTTGCTAACTGGGGAAATTCCTCCCTCAGTTGATGGGAAGTCGCTCCTTTGATCTGTTTTACCACATCAGGAATGCTCTGCTGGGGATATACGCTAACAAACATATGAACGTGGTCAATGTGACATTCCATTGCAAGAATATCGATATGATGTTTTTGACATTCCGCAGAAGTTAATGCCTTGAAACGTTCTTCTATGCCTGGAATATTAAAGATCTTTCGACGGTATCTTGGACAGAACACCAAGTGATAGTGAATCAAGGATACGGTTGTTTTGGTGTGTTTATATTCATTCTTCATGTGTATATAATACAATATTTTGTACACATATTCAATCAAAACAATTTGCGCTTTGACGCTATCATCCCACGGTTGAAACCGTGGGCTTTCTCGCTAAATTATTTGTAATTGATTCCCGCATTGATCACAAGCTCCAGGCAGGAAAGCAGAAAAGCAATCCTTACAACCTGAACGCTGCGCAGCGTTGACAGGATCAGATTTGTCACAATAAAGATCAGATACGTGTACCGGATGATCGACAGATAAGAGACTCCCATCCGGATGATATCCAGATCATCGGCAAAGATACCGACCATACGGTCCGGCGCGACGAACGCAGCCGCCGTAAGGGCCGCTCCCGCGAGTATCCCACACAGCATCGCCGTGCCGGAGATTCTCTGAATCATCTCCGTGTTCTTTTTTCCCCAGTACTGGCTGGAAAGAATGACAATTCCCTCGCCGAGTCCCATAACCGTAAACTGCTGCAGAATGTACTGAATCTGATTGCAGGCAGCAGCGGCGGACAGCGCTGTCTGACTGTAACCGCCAAGCATGATGTTGTCAGCCACATTTACCGAATAGGTAATGATATTCTGGAAGACCAGAAGCGCCATCATGACAAAAAAAGATTTGTAAAACTCTCTGTTGTGCAGAAAGAAGCCCATATCCTTCTTCTCACCGCTCAGCGCTGATCTGCCTTCACCTCTCATGATTCCTCCACACCCCGTCAATCACATCAAATCCTGTCATTTTTGTCCTCCAGCCTTTCCAATTAACCTCTCATCTTCTTTATGTCATCACACTGATAATCAATGCGATCGCCCCGACAATCAGGATAATCGCGAACATAAACAGACCAAATCCGAATACTGTTGCCGCAAGTCCCGCCAGAACCAGCCAGCCGAAAATGCCCAGAACTCCGCCAAGGATCTTCCCGACAGCATGCAAGATAATGCCTGTCAGCTTAAAAAGTCCGATCACGATCAATATCAGCAGCAAAAGACCAAACATTTTTTCTACACCTCCCTGCTCCAGGAGAGCACACGATCCCGCATTCCTTCGATATCGAGCACTCCATACGCAAATCCCTTTCGGACCAGTTCTTCCGGAACGTATTCGTCATATTTTTCAAAAACCGGAACCTCCTTCGGATATACCAGCTCTAGCGGGTCGATATCTTTCCCGGCCTCCTCAGATACGATCCGGTAAAACTCCGTCTCGTCCGTTTTCATGGTAAACTGCATGTAATACGGTCTGGACGCATTCAGCCCTTTCAGCCCCAGCCGCCCTGCGCACCGGATTTTCAGGAAACGCTCCAGCGCAAGAAATGCGTAGCTTCCGAGCCAGGGAAAAAGCGCCCACATGTTTCCTCCGAGATGGACCAGCGGATGCTCCGCCATCCCGGATTTCCGAAATGTCTCTCTGGCATCGGAAAGTCTTCCCACGGCGTGACGCATGAGATACGGATATGATTTTTCCTCACAGAGCACCCCGTACATCCGTTCCAGAATGCGGGTGTGTATATCTCCGGCCACATCACCGAAATAGGCGGGGATATTTCCCTTGACGAGCGTACAGTACACCTCTCTGCGCTTATGATCCACTTCCTCCACCACCCAGACGCGGCCGGCGATGGCGATTTTGTCCCCTGCAGGCGGCGGTTTCACGATGGTCCCGATCTGCTCGGATCCGGAGCGCACGGTGTATTCGATGTTTTCCTGAAAGACGGCATAAAATTTGTAGTTGTTGACAATCCGCTCACCCGTTATTCCCACAATCAGCCCTCCGTTTTCGGTCCGGTTGATGTGGTCGATCTCCAGCAGATGCCGCAGAAGCACACGGTAATCGTCAGCCGTGATCCGATGAAAGGCCGAAAGCGTCAGCACACGCGATGCCAGCTCTCCGGGCGTCATCTCTCCGCAGGACGCAAGCGTGCTCATGGTCTGATGGTACAGCAGGCTGAACGGGAGCCGGCCGGTGCGGGGCGGCTCGACAAAGCGTTCCTCAAGATACAGCTGAACCAGGGCAATCCCCTGTATCAGATACCACGGGATCATCTCCGGCAGCATCGCTCTGGGTTCCGGGTGATCCTCACGCATCACGAACCACATCTCTGAAGGATTTCCCCTTCTGCCTGTCCTTCCCATTCTCTGGAGGAAACCGGACACCGTAAACGGCGCATCGATCTGAAAGGCGCGCTCCAGTTTTCCGATATCGATGCCGAGCTCGAGTGTTGCCGTGGCGCACACCGACATCAGGGAATCCTCCTCCTTCATCTCCTCTTCCGCACTCTCCCGATAGGATGCCGACAGGTTTCCGTGATGAATCAGAAAGCGGTCAGGCTCGTGCACCGCCTCGCAGTACTGCCTCAGATGCTGACAGACCGCCTCGCATTCCTCACGTGAATTTGTGAAAATCAGGCATTTCTTTCCCCGGGTGTGTTCAAAAATGTATCCGATTCCGGGATCCGCTGCCTTCGGCGCGGCATCGGTTGGCTCTTCCATTGCTGTGGCATTCGGCCCGGCACCGGCTGCCTCTTCCATAGCCGGAGCTTTCGGCCCGGCACCGGCTGCCTCTTCCATTGTCGAAGCCTTCGGTCCGGCACCGGCTGTTATTCCGGCAGCCGGTAGCTTCTCCGGAATCGTTTTCCCCTCATCCGCCTGCGGAGCGGTGTTAAAAAAATGCTCCATCGAGAGATGCCAGACCTCTTTCGCGCCCTCGAATTCCGGAATGATGCAGCCTCTTCCGCTGCCGGCAGACAGGAATTTCCCCGCTTCCTCCGGATTCCCGATAGTGGCGGACAGCCCGATTCTCCTCGGATTGCACCCAGCCAGTCTGCAGAGCCGTTCGATCAGACAGAAGGTCTGGAGGCCCCGATCCGCCCGCAGAAGCGAATGAATCTCATCAATCACGATGAATCGCAGATCGCCGAATAGAGAAGGAATCTCCATATGTTTATTGATCATCAGAGACTCCAGAGATTCGGGTGTGATCTGCAGAATACCCGATGGTTTCTTCAGAAGCCTTCGCTTCCCCGACTGTGCCGCGTCTCCGTGCCATCGGGTGACAGCAATCCCGGCTTCTTCACACAGTTCATTCAGCCGCCCGAACTGATCGTTGATCAATGCCTTCAGCGGAGCGATGTACAGAACGCCTACGCTCCGGGATGGTTCCTCATCCAGAAGAGACAGGACGGGAAAGAAAGCCGCTTCGGTTTTACCCGAGGCAGTCGGCGCAGTCAGAAGAACATTCTGGTCAGAGCCGAAGATCGCTTCTCCCGCTGCATTCTGAACACCCCGAAGCGTCTGCCAGCCGGAGCGGTAAATATAATCCTGTATAAATGGTGCATACCTTGCGAATACATTCATTCCCTGCTCTCTTTCAGATCGTAAAGGTCGCGTAGCTGCTGTCTGTCTGATCCGATACAGCTTCCGACTTCGTGTACGTAAATGCGTCCGATGCAAGCATCTTCTCCATGTCGAGGGACGGATTCTGATACAGCAGATCAAGCAGCTCGATAAAATCACGGATCACTTCTCTGGGCGTGATGTTATGATCCGCTCCGATCCGTCCATACTCAAGCTTGATGAAATCGCCAAGCTCTTCCGTCGTAACTCTTCTCTCGTACTGATACAGTCCGGCATGCATGTCAGACAATTTTTCACACAGGACCAGCATTTCCTCCGGAGTCAGAGGATCAAGCCGGATGACCGGCGCAAGAAGATCTCTCGCCCCCGGCTTCGAAAATTTCCCCTCCGCAAGTCTGGATCGAAGCGCCTCGTAGCTGTACACCCCTCGGCGCCTGTCTTCCACCGCCTGCGGCGTCGCTCCCATGATGATGCCAAGGTATTTTGCCTTCCCCTGCAGGGTGTCATTATACATAGTGAGCATCTTCTCATAGTTGTACTGCCGGGTGATGGCATTCGGAATCTTATACAGATTCACCAGCTCATCGATCATGATCATCATCCCCGAGTAGCCCGCAAGGCGGAAAAAAACAGCGAAGAGCTTCAAATAATCGTACCAGTCATCGTCCGTGATGATGATATTTACGCCGAGTTCCTCCTTCGCCTCGCGTTTCAGCGCGTATTCGCCCCGAAACCAGCGGACAACCTTTCCCTTTGTCTCGTCATCCCCATCAATGTAAGCATGGTAATAGCGCGACAGAAGGGAAGCGAACTCAAATCCGTGCACCAGCTCGCTGATCTGCGAGGTGACAGCAACGATTTTCCGGTCTACTGCCTGCGTGAGCAGCGGATCGCCCGGCATCCGTCCCGTCTCCCCTGAGGCCTCCGCCTGCACCGCGCTGATCCACCGATCCAGGACCAGCGTAAGAGCGCCTCCCTCCGGCTTTGTCTTCGTGGAGAGATTTCCAATCAGTTCCCGATACGTCGCGAGGCCCTGTCCACGCGTTCCCTGAAGACGGCGCTCCGGCGAAAGATCCGCATCCGCCACGATAAAGCCGCGGTCCATCACATAATTCCGGATCGTCTGAATCAGAAAGCTCTTGCCTGATCCGTACCTTCCGACGATGAACCGGAAGGATGCACCTCCCTCTGAGATAATGTCTACATCATGTAAAAGCGCCTCAATCTCGTTCTTTCTGCCGACTGCGATATAGGGCAGTCCGATCCTCGGAACCACGCCGCCCTTCAGCGAATTCAGAACCGTCTGCGCGATTCTCTTCGGTACTTTTCTGCGCTCATCATTCATAAGCTGATCTCCCCTAACGCCTGAATTATATCCTCTCTGTAATCCTCAACGACACAGATCTCATCCCCGTCGCATTCGACGACACTATCGCCGATTTCATCGAAAAACGCCTCGTTGATCGCATCCGCGACAACAGCAGGCATCAGATGACTTTCTCTTACCACATCGTTTATGGGCTGCCCGTCCAGAAGCATGACCAAAATCCGGCGGTACATGCTGTCCGCTCCGGTTTTCGTTTTTACTCCCGCATCTCCATCCGCTTCACCCGACGACGGCCGATCCTTCTTCACGACGGCCTCTGTATCCACATCACTCGACGATGGCCGCATTTTCTTGACGGCAGGCTCTATGTCTGCCAGATACAACGATGGTCGGATCTTGTTCACAACTACCTCTGTATCTGCCTCAGCCGACGACAGATCCATCTTCACAGCGGAATCCATCTCCTGTCCGCCCGTGCTCTCCGGCTCCCGGCTATGCAGTTCCTGTACCACATCGGTCTCCGGCTCCCGGCTTTCCTCTATCTCTTCATCGGTCAGAAGGCTGTCCCGCGTGATCGCGGCATCCTCCCGGATCTGCTTCAGACCCGCATAATCTATTTCAATCACGGGCATCGCTGCTCTTTGCTCTTCCGCCTCCATCTCCCGAAGCGCAGCTTCAATGTAAGGAACCGCCCATTGCTCGTCCTTTCTTTCCCGAAGATAATGTCCTGTTCTCAGCTCTCTGCGTATAATCCTGTCCGAGGCGCGAAGCAGGGAACGGAACCAGTCCAGATGCAAGCCAAGACCGCCGTACCGCTCCTCCTGACACTTCCCGTCCCGCAGATGAAATGTTCTGCATTCATCCATCTCGAAATCCATGTTCGGAAGTTCCCTTTCCTCCCAGTATACCGCATTTGAGAGCGGATGCCACGGATAACATTTCCGTGTGCCGAAACACACCGTAAAAATATCCCTCCCATTGTCCTCAAAATGTTCAGAGAGATATCTCCAGATTCCGGCGAGAAGTTGAATACCCTTCCCTCTATTGCGGGTCAGAACTGCGGATTTTTCAATCGTTTGTCCTGTGAAGCGGCTCATTGCATGAAAAATCTCCTCATTCGCATGATTCTCCGGGTTTTTCAGGATCACAAGAGAATGATCAAAATCCAGAGCTTCCGGATTTGCGTATGAGCGGACTCTCTCTGCCGGCAGGCCATGAAGCACCGCATATTCAAACATCCACCGGCGGATGTTTTTCCGCATCCCCGGATCACTGATGCCGGCATCTACATAGTTTTTCTCAAATGTCTCCATCTTCTGCAACACATCGTCAACCGATGACGCGCCGATGCCGCACAGAAGCTCGTACAGGTACATATATGCAAGCGACGTGGAGATCGGGCGGTATTCTCCGTTTCGTATTCCGGTTCTCCAGGTAAAGTAGCCGCGCAGCTGACGGATATTCAGATCATGATAGGTCGTGAAATAACGTCTGAAATCACCCTTCCAGTGGAAATCATCCTCATACTTCTCCATGAATTTTCCCTGCCTGCAGAACATCCTGGCACGGTGTTCGGGCGAACCGTCCCCGAACTCATACAGACGGATCATTTCCAGAATCTGTCCGGGTACATCAGAGAAGTATCCGTTCCGTTCCTCTGAATGACTTTGTTCCACCGAAGAACCCCGCCGCGCTGAAAGGCTTCCTTCCACCGAAGAACCTCGGCCCGCTGAATGACTTTCTTCCGCCGAAAAACCCCGGCCTGCTGAAAGGCTTCCTTCTGCTTCTGCACCCTGTTTTGCTTCTGCATTGCACCTGGCTGCTCTTTCCTTGCGCGGGAACTGCCCGGAAATGCTGCCCGCAAATGGAAGCGGTGTATCCCGGTATACGTCTTCTCTTTTATTTTTTCCCTTCCCTGTGTTGTCCACCACAATACTGGCAGTCAATTCCGACCTCTCCATGACATTTTCTTCACCAAATCAACAAACAGATACTTTTTCCAATTTAAAGATCCAGAAACCGTTCCGTTACAATCTCTAAATCCGGGATCCGTTTCTGTTACAATCTCTAATTACAGAAACCATTTCTATCACAATTCCAAAATCCGAAACACGATTCTTGTTCAATCACAAAATCCGAAATCCGATTCTGTTATATTCTCAATTATTATATCAGCTGCAATGGAAAAGAACAAATTTTCGATTATTGCGGGATCTGTTTTGACTCTGTGTGGTATTGTATAGGAGACGAGCAGACGCTTAAAGCTGATGAAAAGATAAGGGAAGTTGAAACGAATATGTGTACGCAATTTTTTATCGAACCTTCTGAAGAAATGAATCAATACACGGAGGCAGCGGGCAGCACGGCGCTTCTGCGCAGAATGACCGATCGGCTGGGAAGAGAATTCAGAACATCCGGAGAAATCCGTCCGACCGATATTGCCGCCGTAATTGCGCCCTCCGCTTCCGCAGAAAAAGCTGTGTATCCGATGATATGGGGATATCATATCCCCGGTGTGAAAGGACCTGTCGTAAATGCCAGAATCGAATCTGCGAAGGAGAAGTTCTCGTTCGCCTCTGACTGGAGACGGCATCGCTGCGTCATTCCCGCATCCTGGTATTTCGAATGGGAGCATATCCGGACGTCCGGCGGACGGGTACAAACCGGTGAAAAGTACGCAGTACGTCCCGAAGCATCCGATCTGACCTACCTTGCCGGGCTGTACCACATGGAAGAGACGAGCGGCCTGACGTATCCGGTCTTCACCGTTCTCACAAGAGAGCCGACCCCGGAACTCGCGCGTATTCACAACCGAATGCCTGTCATCCTTCCTCGAGAGGCAATCGGGGACTGGATTTGCCCGGACTCAGATCCGGAGAAAATCGCCGCAGAAATGCTGGACGATATGATTATCACCCCTGTTTCCCGGCATGCCCCGGTTCGTCCAGACTGATTCCATCTAAACCGGATCATTATGCGATTACCAGCGTTCCATCACAATCGGTTCGTTATGCGATTACCTGCGTTCCATCCGAATCGGTTCATCTATCCGGTTACCCGCGTTTCATCACGACCGGTTCATCTATCCGGCTTACACGAATCAGAAGATCACCGGCATGCCTCCTGCCCCTGACAACGCAGTTTCCTTTATACTCATCCATCACATAACAAAGCCTGGTTCCGAAACGTACTGTAGACTGCAGTCCGTCCTGCCCTTTTCCCTCCACGGAAAGATTCGTGACAATGATCCGGAAGGCTTCGTTTTTTGCCGGAAAAACAGTCGGGAAATTCAGTCTGACGCTTCGATCTTTTATCTTACCGGCCTGTATTGTTTTGTCCGCAATGACGTCCTCCGGGCGATAAGCGGCGGAATCGGCCTCTTCTCCGGAATCCCCGGAAACTACAAGGATCCGGTACTTGTCCTTCGTATTGCCCCTGCCTGCGGTTCTTGCCCGGATCAGAATGGTATTAAATGATCCCGAAGGATAGAAGCTCTGTGTCAGCGTCTGGCCTTCCGGAACGCTGACCCAGTCGGCCAGAGCCATACTGTCACTTACAATGGAGGGAACATCGAAAACGCCCGATTCCGCTGTAATGACGTACTTCTGAAACAGCCCGAGCCCGGTTACGACAAGCAGAACAACGAGTACGAGCCGACGTACGGTTCCTACGAAAGACAGCGTATCCTGATATTTTCCTCCATATATGCGGCAGGCCTTTTCCCACGCGGGCAGGCTGACCAGAATCAGATACGGCAGGAATGGATAGCTGTAAACCGGTTTGCCTTCCCAGAATGTATAGAAGACAAAACCCCCGAGCAGAGTGATGACGCATACCTGGAAGATAAAATTGCCGGCACGTCCCGATTTTCTCCCGGAACAAAGCCAGACCAGAATCCCGGCGAGAGCCATAAAAAGCATCACCATACGATAAGCCTGGCACCACAGATAAAGGATTCCGGCACCCGGCCCGTTCAGGAGCTGATACAGCCTCGGCAGACTGTTTTCTGAGCCCGTACTGCGGCTGAGATACTCCGCGGTTCCATCCGACCATGTCAGCCCTGTTTTTTCCAGATAGTGCTTCACATTGCCAGCCAGACCACGTTCCTTCAGAATCTGCCGGACTGCTGCAATGTCCGCTTCCCTGTTCTCCTTCTCGGTGTACATGCGCCGATTATAATTCATATCTTCCGAATTCACCCGTCCGGTCTCCGAAGCGCCAAGCATCAGCCAGTATACGGTCGGAAACTGTGTGTCTGTCACCGGATCCAGACGCAGGGAAGCGCTGCGGATCGCAGAAGATGTCACTGCCATCAGAAGAATCACGCAGACGGCAGGGATACCCTTTCTGACAAGATTCCGCAGTTTCCGGCTCTTTTCCCGTGTAAAGGAAGATGATTCTTTTAAAAGCTTCTGCACGCCTGCGCATACGCCGCACAGAACGAGAGCGATTACCGGAAACGCAGCTGTCGGACGAAAATAATATGCAGTCACAGCCGTCAGCCCGATCACCAGAAACTCCACAAAATGCAGTGCTCCGCTGTCCTTCCCCTTCAGAAGCGCCGCAGCCATCCACAGGCTCAGCATCATCAGCGGCATGCTGAGCGTACAGGTATAGGGCCAGCATATCAGAAGAATATTCAGCGGATTGAAAACGCTCAGCACAAATACCTTCAGCGCTGCCTTCGGCCCCCTCAGAAGAAAAACCGTCCGCCAGGTCATGAGAATGCCAAGATCGACGGCAGCCACATTCAGCACCGCAAACACCGTGCGATATGCATGAATATGCAGCAACATACAGACCCTGAAGACCTGAACACAGAAAATCAGATAAAGATCATTATTCCCATATTTGGCAAAATACGTGGATTTTGTATAATCGACGATCTGGTGAACGCCCCGCGCGATAGCAAGTGCCTGATCCTGAACCTCAAAGGCATCCGTATTCTGAATGGTATGCAGTCCGAAAGCGATGAAAAGCTGCATCATCAGAAATACGCCGCCGAGAATCAGAAACATCAGCAGCCTTTTCCTATGACCCGCACGATCAATCCAGGCAAATGCCAGGAAGACGAATCCCATAAACAGAAGAATCAGCGCAATCAGAAAGACACGGATCTCCCCAGAAGACCAGGTCTCCGGAAAGCGCTGTATGATTCCCTCTACCGCCATATCCGGAAGTCCCCTTCCGAACCCCGTGATGAGTGAAAAAAATAGTGCAAATCCCAGCATGCATGCGGTGATGCCTGAGAGCACGAAAGAAAACATACGTCCCAGAAATTTCATCATTATCAAGCCTCTTCATAAATGGAAGTCTACGTAATTTATACTGGCACATTGCACTATTTTGTCAAGTAAAATTTGTGTAATTTTATATTGTTTCTGGCATTCCTGAAGTACAGGAGTTGTGGATTGATCTGCAGGGAAAATGTGAACTTCCAGATATTTTGCAACTAAAACTCATATAACGGGCTTCTTTGCAGTCTCTGGATTTTACCTGTTTCATTCTTCGTCTTTCGACGGATCACCCTTGATGTATCGGAGGATGTCCTCATAGCTTTGTGAGCTTTCAGCGATTGCCTTCATCAGTTCTTCGCTCTGCAGTGGCAAGAACAGGAAAAGAAACCAGTTCGATAAAAGCATGAGCCACGACTCTTACTCCGATAGTGGAGAAGTCGTGGTTCTCTTTTTTATATTAAGGGAACGGGCAAATCAAAGGAAATCCAGTCCTTGCTTCAATGATTAGTTCATTTCACTGACTATGCGTTCCCAATCTGCCATGGTTAGACCATTTGTTATGTTCAGGGAATACGAATACTGACCATCATGCCAAGTTGCAAGCACATATCTTTCGGATCGACCTTTCAACGTAACAGCAAATGTGCCGACTGTAATTTCTTGTGTATCAGTGTATTCGGTATAATCGCCGGAGTTATCATCCTGACCTGGGGACTTTCGTAATACTGCCGTCTGCCCCTCTCCACGATATTCGATTTCCGCCAGCTCCTCCCCATAGGCTGTATATGTTCTTTCCTGCACTTCAAACGGTAAGCAAGTGATATCGGAAACTTCAAACCCCACTGCATCCGACAATTCTTCCAGAGTGGAAACCTCTGCAATATCTGCGCCGGGAGTCAGCACTTCATTCCCCGAAGGTTCATGATTCAGCATGTTCGGTAGCGTAAGGGCTCCGACAAGGAGAATTGCAAAGCAAGCGGTAACAGAACGATACTTCTTGATAGAAGGAAAGCGAACGACCTTATTCTGTGGCTTTTGCTCAAAATCAACAGATTGAAGATTCTGCAGGATGCGATTCCGCATTTCATCGGTCACTTCGATTTTATTCATGACTTTATCGTATCGATTCTTCAAAATCGTATTCCGCCTTTAGAAGTTTTTTCAGCTTTGCACGCCCACGATGCAAGTCAGAACGCACGGTGGCTTCGTTTTTGTGAAGGATTTCGGCAATCTGCTTCGTGGAGTATCCCTCGTGATAAAACAAGAGGACAACCTCACGATATTTCACCGGAAGGCTTTTTACCGCATCCCAGACAAAGGACAAATCTTCCCGATGCTCTGCAACCAGTTCATCATTCAATTCGTCCGTTTTCCGAATTGCATTGTATTCAATCCGGTTTTTGCTGAGATTCCCAGCCACACGCATCAGCCATGCTTTTTCGTGCTGCCTACTTTCAAAAACCGGTGCTGTTTTCAGAAATTGTACAAAGTATCCTGTAGGACTTCCTCGCCGTTCTGCCCTATATACAGATGGGAACGTAGATATGTTGCAAAGATTCAAAAAATTTTTATAGGGTTTCGATTTATGATTGAATTATACCGCAGGGGAAACATAATTTTGGATACGGTGTTGAATACCGGAAATTCCTGTTGGTGAGTAACGTATTGTATAGGACACACAAACATCCATTCTGAAAAGAGTGCTTGAAGCGCGGCAGATACATGCCGGTCGAGGAAGTCCACCACATCATTCCGATTTCAGAAGGTGGAACAAACGATGAAAGTAACCTCGAGAGTTTATGTGTAAGCGGTAAACCGCTTGTGGAATGAAACTTTCCAGATTGTAAAGGAGAACTGCTCAACTGAATTCTCTGGTTCAAATCCGGAGGATGACGTAATGGAGCGACTGCTGAGAGCAAGGCAGGGATGAAATATCTGATGGAAATAACAAGTGAAGAAACACCCGTTAAGATAGCCCCATCACTGTCGCACTCATGAGAAGGTTGCAATTATTTATCCGAACAAATAGTATGGACAGTTAACATCTATAATAGAAATCAGGTTATCCGTCAGATTCGATAATGACAGAAGATTGTACAAGGGGTATAATTGTAAGGTACAGGCACTTGATATAATAATCAATAAGATCATCTGTATGGTTTTCTTGCATATATGGCGCTGCACAGAAAGCATATGTATGTGGATAACATCTGTATATGGACAGCATCTGCATATGGATAATAGCTGTATGTTTACCGCACCTATATATGAATAGCATCTATATATCGATGACATATGTATTTTGGTATAAGGAGAATTTTAGATGGCACAGGCAGATCAGGAGAAAGTAATCGTCATTGATTTTGGCGGTCAGTACAATCAGCTTGTCGCGCGGCGGGTGCGTGAGAGCAATGTGTACTGTGAAATTTATTCCTACCGGACGCCTCTGGACCAGATCAAGGCAATGAACCCGAAGGGTATCATTCTTACCGGCGGTCCGAACAGCGTATATGAGAAGGGTGCCGCTACGGCATCGAAGGAACTGTTTGAGATGGGAATCCCGATTCTCGGCCTCTGTTACGGAGCACAGCTCATGATGTATGTTCTGGGCGGCGACGTGCAGAAGGCGCCCGAGCGGGAATACGGGAAAACCGGACTTATCATCGACCGGCCGGATTCCCCTGTATTTGCAGGAGTTCCGGAGAAGAGCATTGTCTGGATGAGTCACAACGACTACATCACAAGAATCGCCGACGGCTTTGAAGTGATCGCGCATACCGCGAACTGTCCGTACGCTGCTGTTCAGAACACCTCGAAAAAGCTCTACGCTTTTCAGTATCATCCGGAGGTGCTCCACAGCCAGTTCGGAAAAGAGATGCTTCGCAATTTCGTATGGAACGTATGCGGCTGCAAAGGCACCTGGAAAATGGATGACTTCGCGGAGAAGACGATCCGGGAGCTTCGCGAAAAGATCGGAGACGGAAAGGTTCTTTGCGGACTGTCCGGCGGAGTCGATTCCTCTGTGGCTGCTGTTCTCCTGTCAAAGGCAATCGGCAGGAATCTTACCTGCGTGTTCGTGGATCACGGACTGCTCCGAAAGGATGAGGGAGATCTGGTATCGAAGGTCTTCGGCCCTGACGGCCCCTATGATCTGAACTTTGTCCGTGTAAATGCCGGAGATCGTTTTTTTGCCGATCTTAAGGGAGTGACCGAGCCAGAGAGAAAACGTAAGATCATCGGAGAAGATTTCATCCGTGTCTTCGAGGCGGAAGCAAAGAAAATCGGAAAGGTGGATTACCTTGTCCAGGGAACGATCTATCCGGATGTTGTAGAATCCGGTCTGGGCGGTGAATCTGCTACGATCAAATCTCATCACAATGTCGGCGGTCTTCCGGAGTATGTCGATTTCAAGGAGATCGTTGAACCGCTCCGCGACCTCTTCAAGGATGAGGTCCGTAAGGTCGGTCTTCATCTCGGAATTCCGGAGGAACTGGTTATGAGACAGCCATTCCCCGGACCGGGATTAGGCATTCGTATCATCGGAGAAGTAACACCTGAGAAGGTACAGATTGTTCAGGAGGCTGACGCAATCTACCGCGAAGAAATGGATAAAGCCGGAATGAACAAAATTGCCAGTCAGTACTTCGCCGCTCTGACCAACATGAGATCGGTCGGTGTCATGGGGGATGAGCGAACCTATGACTACGCAATCGCGCTTCGCGCAGTCAGCACCGTTGATTTCATGACTGCCGATGCCGTGGAAATTCCGTATGAGGTATTGAAAAAAGTAACGAACCGGATTGTAAATGAAGTGAATCACGTCAACAGAGTATTCTATGACATCACCTCAAAGCCGCCGGGGACCATCGAATTTGAATAACGGAACGAGATAAAACACGCTGCGCGAGTTTTATCTCGCTATCGCGACGCTCGCCGCACACGAATACTTCGCATTCGGCTGCGGCTCACTGTTCGCGTAAATAAATCCCGGGAAGTCCTTCGTTTACTGGCTTCCCGGGATTTTCTGTTCTGTACGCCTGACGCATATATTAAGGGGCTGCCGCACTGCTCACGCAGTTCAGCAGCCCCTGCTTTTGGACGCTATGAATATCTGCTTATCGCAGAAATTCGGATGATCAGATTATCAATTGCCCTCTGATGATATCGCTCTCCGATCCGGTAAGGCTCCTGAATCCGGAACCGAACACATATCCTATCGGTGACATTCTCATAGCGTTAACCCGATCAGAGCTAAAATCACATCAGAACCGGATTACTTTGCCTGCTTGATAGCAGCCTGTGCTGCTGCAAGACGCGCAATCGGAACACGGAACGGTGAGCAGGATACATAGTCGAGACCGATCTCGTTGCAGAACTCAACGGAAGACGGATCTCCGCCATGCTCGCCGCAGATACCGATCGGAAGCTTCGGGTTGGTCTCACGGCCAAGCTTTACAGCCATCTTCATCAGTTTGCCGACGCCATCCTGATCCAGTTTTGCGAACGGATCGTTCTCAAGGATCTTATTGTCATAATAAGACTCAAGGAACTTACCTGCATCATCACGGGAGAAGCCGAATGTCATCTGTGTCAGATCGTTTGTACCGAAGCAGAAGAACTCAGCTTCCTTTGCGATCTCATCAGCAGTAAGAGCGGCTCTCGGAATCTCGATCATGGTGCCGACTTTGTACTTCATATCAGATCCTGCTGCCTTGATCTCAGCATCAGCAGTCTCAACGATGATGTCCTTGACGAACTTCATCTCTTTTACGATTCCAACAAGCGGAACCTCGATCTCCGGCTCAATGGTCCAGTCTTTGTGTGCGTTCTGAACCTTGATGGCAGCGCGGATAACAGCCTTTGTCTGCATAACTGCGATTTCCGGATAGGTGATCGGCAGACGGCATCCACGGTGTCCCATCATCGGGTTCGCCTCAACCAGTCCTGCGATTACAGCCTTAACCTGATCTACAGTCTTGCCTGTGTCATCTGCAACCTTCTTGATGTCCTCTTCTGTCTTCGGAACGAACTCATGAAGCGGCGGATCCAGGAAACGAATAGTAACCGGGTCTCCCTCCATAGCCTCGAAGAGCTGCTCGAAGTCGCCCTGCTGAAGCGGAAGAATCTTGTCAAGAGCTTTCTCACGATCCTCTTTGTTGTCAGCGACGATCATCTCACGGATAGCATCAATTCTGTTGCCTGCGAAGAACATATGCTCTGTACGGCACAGACCGATTCCCTCAGCGCCAAGCTCACGAGCTTTCTTTGCGTCAGTCGGGGTATCAGCATTTGTACGAACCTTCATGGTTCTGAACTCATCAGCCCAGGACATCAGCTTTGCGAAATCCTCATCCTCAACTGCGCCTTCCTGAACCTCAAGAGCGCCGTCATAGATGTTTCCGGTGGAACCGTCGAAGGAAATCACATCTCCCTCATGATAGGTCTTTCCGCCAAGTGTAAAGGACTTTCCGTCCTCAGCGAAGGAGATATCAGAGCATCCTGCTACACAGCATGCGCCCATGCCACGCGCTACTACTGCTGCATGGGAGGTCATTCCGCCACGAGCAGTCAGAATACCCTGAGCAGCCTTCATTCCCTCGATATCCTCAGGAGAGGTCTCAAGACGAACCAGAACGACCTTCTCGCCGTCCTTTGCAGCGTTCTTTGCTTCCTCAGCGGTGAAGACAATCTTACCGCAGGCAGCACCCGGAGCAGCCGGAAGTCCCTTGCCGATCTGTGTCGCGTTCTTTACAACGGACTTGGAGAAGGAACCGTGAAGCAGGGTATCCAGGTTACGCGGATCAACGTCAAGAACAGCTTTCTTCTTGTCGATCTTGCCCTCAGCAACAAGGTCGCAGGCAATCTTCAGAGCTGCCTTTGCGGTTCTCTTGCCGTTACGGCACTGCAGCATATAGAGCTTTCCATCCTCGATAGTGAACTCCATGTCCTGCATATCTCTGTAGTGATCTTCCAGCTTGTTGGAGATGGCGATCAGCTCGTCGTAGATCTTCGGCAGCTTTACCTTGATCTCGTCGATCTTCATAGGTGTACGTGCACCGGAAACGACATCCTCGCCCTGAGCATTCATCAGAACCTCAGCGTAGAATGCGTTCTCACCGGTTGCAGGATCACGGGAGAATGCAACACCGGATCCGGAAGTCGGTCCCATGTTACCGAATGCCATCATCTGTACGTTAACAGCGGTTCCCCAGGAATACGGGATATCGTTGTCACGACGGTATACGTTTGCACGCGGGTTGTCCCAGGAACGGAATACAGCCTTTACAGCCTCAACCAGCTGCTCTTTTGCGTCTGTCGGGAAGTCCTTGCCGATCTTCTCGTTGTAAAGCACCTTGTACTGCTTTACAAGATCCTGCAGATCCTCTGTGGTCAGATCTACATCGTCCTTAACTCCCTTCTCAGCTTTCTTCTTGTCGATGAGCTTCTCAAAGAGGCTCTTCGGAACTTCCATAACTACATCAGAGAACATCTGGATGAATCTTCTGTAGCAGTCCCATGCCCAGCGAGGATTTCCGGACTTTTTGGCCATTGTCTCAACAACCTGCTCATTCAGACCCAGGTTCAGGATGGTGTCCATCATACCCGGCATAGATGCGCGAGCTCCGGAACGAACGGATACAAGCAGCGGATTCTCGATATCGCCGAACTTCTTGCCGGTGATCTCTTCCATCTTGCCCATGTACTCTCTGATCTGTCCGAGGATCTCATCATTGATCTGACGGCCGTCCTCATAGTACTGGGTACAAGCTTCTGTAGTAATGGTAAATCCCTGCGGAACCGGAAGTCCCAGATTTGTCATCTCAGCAAGGTTAGCGCCTTTACCACCGAGCAGCTCACGCATGTCTTTATTGCCTTCGCTGAACAGGTAGACCCATTTTCTAGCCATTTACTTATTTCCTCCTAAAATATTGATGATAATGTAACCTTATGCCCACTTGCGGGGCATTACTTAACGAATATATTTTACATGGCAAACAGCAGGTAGTCAAGGTTGAAAACCCGCTCCTGCCCGTTTGCCCGTCTTTGATTTTCCACGGCTTGCGCAGAGGATATTACTTGCTGTAATTAACGATATCGCCGAAATCAGGTTTCAGGGAAGCGCCGCCGACGAGTCCTCCATCGATGTCCTCTTTTGCGAAAAGCTCCGCTGCATTTGCCGGCTTTACAGAACCGCCGTAAAGGATACGGATCTCCTCTGCGACCTCTGCTCCGTAAAGCTCACGGATCAGATCACGGATGCCCTTGCAGACTTCCTCTGCCTGATCGGATGTAGCTGTCTTTCCGGTTCCGATTGCCCAGATCGGCTCATATGCGATGATTGCCGTCTTTGCCTGATCTGCAGTCAGATCCTGGAATCCGACCTTAACCTGCTGACGGATCCAGTCCATGGTAATGCCCTGCTCTCTCTGTGTCAGAGACTCGCCGCAGCACATAACCGGAATCAGATTGTGCTCGAAGGCCTTCTTCATCTTCTTGTTGACATCCTCGGATGTCTCACCGAAATAGTCTCTTCTCTCGGAATGTCCGAGAATCACATATTTTGCGCCAGCGTCCACAAGCATTGCCGGAGAAATTTCTCCGGTGTATGCGCCGCTCTCCTCGAAATACATGTTCTCTGCGCCGATCTGGATGTTGGAGCCTGCAGCTGCCTCTACTGCCGCCGGGATGTCAATCGCCGGTACGCAGAGCAGAACATCTACGCTGTCAGAAGCGCATGTCTTTCTCATCTCCGCGATAAGTGCCTTTGTCTCGGAAGGTGTCTTGTTCATCTTCCAGTTGCCTGCTGCCAGAATTCTTCTTGCCATTGTAGTGGCCTCCTTGTATGAAAATATGTATTTTTCTATTTGCATTCTGTCGTAAACCGTGTAAGCTGCGGATTGCTTTGTGCTTCGCGCTCTCGCAATCCCACAAGTATGAATACTTACTTGTCGTTTGCCGCTGCTACGCCCGGAAGCTCCTTGCCCTCGAGGAACTCAAGAGAAGCGCCGCCGCCGGTAGAGATGTGGCTCATCTTGTCGCCGTATCCGAGCTGGTTGACTGCCGCCGCGGAGTCACCGCCGCCGATGATTGTGGTGGCATCTGTCTCAGCAAGCGCTGCTGCAACTGCCTTTGTTCCTGCCGCAAGGATCGGATTCTCGAATACGCCCATCGGTCCGTTCCATACAACGGTCTTAGCGGACTTCACCGCATCGCTGTACAGAGCGATGGTCTTCGGTCCGATATCAGCGCCCTCTTTGTCTGCCGGGATCTTGTCCGCGTCAACAACCTCTGTGTCAATCGGCGCGTCGATCGGATCCGGGAACTCGCTGATTACTACAGTATCAATTGGAAGCAGGAGCTTCTTGCCAAGCTTCTCTGCCTTGTCCATCATCTCCTTGCAGTAGTCGATCTTTGTCTCGTCAAGAAGAGATTTTCCAACCTCATACCCCTTTGCCTTCAGGAAGGTGTAAGCCATTCCGCCGCCAATGATAAGGGTATCACATTTCTCCAGCAGGTTGTTGATAACGTTCAGCTTGTCTGCAACCTTTGCTCCGCCGAGGATCGCCACGAACGGACGAACCGGATTCTCAACCGCATTGCCGAGGAAAGCGATCTCCTTCTCCATCAGATATCCTACCACACAGGTGTCAATATACTTTGTGACGCCTACGTTGGAGCAGTGTGCGCGGTGTGCGGTTCCGAACGCATCGTTTACGAATACATCCGCGAGAGAAGCAAGATCCTTGGAGAATGCATCCTCGTTCTTCGTCTCTTCCTTGCGGAAACGTGTATTCTCAAGGAGAATCACATCTCCGTCCTTCATCTCGTTTACAGCCGCTCTGACCTTGTCGTCAACGACAACCGGGCTCGGAACGAATTTGACTTCCTGGCCGAGAAGCTCAGACAGACGTGCAGCTACCGGAGCAAGTGTCTTTGTCTTTTTGTCTTCCTCTGTCTTTACCTTTCCAAGGTGAGAGCAGAGAATGATCTTTCCGCCGTCAGCGATCAGCTTCTTGATGGTGGGAAGTGCTGCTACCAGACGGTTCTCATCTGTGATCTTTCCGTCCTTCAGAGGTACGTTGAAGTCGCAGCGAACCAGGACTCTCTTGCCTTTTACGTTGATGTCATCAACTGTTTTCTTGTTTAATGCCATGATTTTTCTCCTTTTATCTAGATGTTTCTGCGTTGCCGGAAACCGGATATGCATATTACAGATAAGCGTATCGCACGGTCATGCATATTATATCGCGCGGATTGTTCCTCGCAGCGTTCCGGTTCCGCGAAAAAGTAAACGGGCCCGGTCCTTTATAGACCGGACCCGTTCAGGTCTTACGCATATAGCATACGAAATCCTCTGTGAGGATATTTCATATGATTCAATCGCGTCAGATTCTGTCAATTCAATTACTTGTTCAGAAGAGAACCGAAGTATTTGATTGTACGAACCATCTGGCTTGTGTAAGAATTCTCGTTATCATACCAGGAAACAACCTGTACCAGAGTCTTGCCGTTGCCCATCGGAAGAACCTTTGTCTGGGTAGCGTCAAAGATGGATCCTGCAGTGCTGTTGATGATATCGGAAGAAACGATCTCATCGGTGTTGTATGCGAAGGACTCAGTCTCCTCTTTCTTCATCTGAGCGTTAACCTGATCAGCGGTAACCTCAGCGTCAACTACAGCGTCAAGGATTGTGGTGGAACCGGTAGCTACCGGAACACGCTGTGCAGCGCCGTTCAGCTTGCCGTTCAGCTCCGGAAGAACGCTTCCGATGGCCTTTGCAGCTCCTGAAGATGCCGGAACGATGTTCTGAGCGCCAGCTCTGGATCTGCGAAGGTTGCCCTTTCTCTGCGGTCCGTCAAGGATCATCTGATCACCGGTGTAAGCATGAACGGTGGTCATGAATCCGGACTCGATCGGAGCGAGGTCATTCAGAGCCTTTGCCATAGGAGCGAGGCAGTTGGTTGTGCAGGATGCAGCGGAGATGATCTGGTCATCTGCTGTGATTGTCTTGTGGTTTACGTTGTAAACGATAGTCTTCAGGTCATTTCCTGCCGGTGCGGAGATAACTACGTGCTTTGCACCTGCATTGATGTGTGCCATGGATTTCTCTTTGGATGTGTAGAATCCAGTGCACTCCAGAACTACGTCGATATCAAGCTCTTTCCAAGGAAGATCTGCAGCGTTCTTCTCGGCATAGATGGTGATCTTCTTGCCGTTTACGATGATTGCGTTGTCTGCTGCTTCTACGGTTCCGTTGTAACGGCCATGTGTCGTGTCATATTTCAGAAGGTATGCGAGCATCTCCGGGCTTGTAAGATCGTTGATCGCAACTACCTCATATCCCTCTGCCTGGAACATCTGACGGAATGCAAGACGGCCAATACGTCCAAAACCATTAATCGCAACTCTTACTGCCATAATTAAATTTCCTCCTAAAAAATGTTGTTTGTTATGTTTAAAGTTTAACAACCTCGGATATATAATAACGAATGTACCTCTAAAATTCAAGTACTTTTGCCTGTCTGCCGCCGAATTTGTTCGGATTCATCATTATTTCCCGATGATGCCCCCTCCTGCAACATATCCGTCCCGATAATAGACCAGTGCCTGTCCGGGTGTCACGGCGCGGACAGGTTCATCGAAGGTGCAGGTAATCTCGTCCTCGCCCGTCCTCTTCACGAGGCAGCCGGTTCCTCTGTGGTTGTATCGGATTTTTGCCAGGAAGTGTTCCTCTTCTCCCATGGGAAGATCTTCAATCCCCATAAAGGTCAGATGATCTGCTTTCAGCGTATCTGTGAAAACATCACTTCCTGTGCCGATGACGACCTCATTTGTCTCCGGGCGGATTTCTGTCACGAATACTCTTTCGCCCATCGGAAGATCCAGGCCTCTCCGCTGGCCGATGGTGTAGTGAGTAATTCCGCGGTGACGCCCCAGCACTCTTCCGTCCTTCGTGACAAAATTACCCTCCGGCATCTTCCTTCCGGTATCTCTTTCGATAAAGGCGGCATAGTCCCCGTCCGGCACAAAGCAGATTTCCTGACTGTCGTGCTTATGGGCAACCGGAAGGCCGGCACGCTCCGCGATTTTCCGCACCTCAGGCTTGCTGTAATCACCGATCGGCATGAGGGTTCGCGACAGCTGCTCCTGCGTAAGCCCGTAAAGCGCGTACGTCTGATCCTTCGCGGCGGTAACAGAATTCGCGATCGCGTACCTGCCGTTGTCCAGATGGCGGATTCTGGCATAGTGACCGGTTGCTATAAAGTCCGCCCCGATCTCCAGACTGCGTTTCAGAAGCGATTCCCATTTCACGTAACGATTACAGGCGATGCATGGATTCGGTGTTCTCCCCGCGAGATATTCCGCGGTAAAATAATTGATCACCTTTTCCTGGAATATATCCCTGAAATTCATGACATAATACGGTATGTCCAGAACCTCTGCCACTCTTCTTGCGTCCTCAACAGCGCTGATGCCGCAGCACCCGCCCTCTGCCTGCATCTGGCACTCATTTTCCTCCTGCCAGATCTGCATTGTGACTCCGATTACATTGTATCCCTCTTCCTTCAGCAGATATGCCGCGGTGGATGAATCTACGCCGCCCGACATACCGACTACTACTGTTTTTCTATTGCTCATTTTCTTCCTGTCTCCGTCTCCGCCTGCAGCGTTCCGTTCCGGTACGCCTCATACCTTGGCGACATACCGCGCAGCCTCTCAACAATTTCCCGTATTGCCTCAACGGTAGTGTCGAGTTCTTCCTTCGTTGTCTCCGCGGACAGCGTCAGCCGCAAAGCGCCGTGCGCGAGGCTGTCAGAGAGCCCGATGGCCTTCAGTACATGAGACGGACTCAGTGAACCGGAGGAACAGGCGGACCCGCTGGACGCGCAGATCTGTCTCATATCAAGCATGATCAGCAGCGATTCTCCCTCTACAAATTCAAAGCTGAAATTCACATTGTTCGGAAGCCGTCCCGCCGAAGTTCGTGTATCTCCGTCCGGTGCCGATTCCGGATCCGGGCCGTTCAGCTTCACGTTCGGTATCTCCTCCCGGATTCTGCGAATCAGATAATCCCTGAGTTGGATTTCCTTCTCCATCTTCTGAACAAGATTCTCCTCCGCTTTTTTCGCCGCCGCTCCGAGTCCCACAATGCCCGGCACATTTTCTGTCCCGGCCCTCCGGTTATGCTCCTGCGCGCCGCCGTGCAGGAAGGACCGGATTCCGACTCCCTTCCGGATATACAGGAAACCGGCTCCCTTCGGGCCGTTAAATTTATGTGCGCTGGCGCTCAGCATGTCGATGTTCAGTTTATCCGCATTCAGCGGAATCTGTCCGAATGCCTGTACCGCGTCGGTATGGAAAAGCACGCCGTGCCGCCGGGCGATTTCACCGATTTCACGTATCGGCTCAATGGTTCCGATCTCATTGTTGGCCGTCATGACGGAGATCAGAATCGTATCGGGTCGGATCGATTTCTCCAGTTCACGAGGATCCACCATCCCGTCGGGGCCCACATCCAGCCTGGTAACCTCTGCTCCCCGCTCTCTCTCCAGATACTCACAGGTATTCAGGATTGCGGGATGCTCGATCTTCGTCGTGATGATGTGTCTTCCCTTGTCCTTATATGCCTCAAACGCTGCCTTCAGCGCCCAGTTGTCTGCCTCACTTCCACAGGATGTAAAATAGATCTCATCCGCTCTGCACCCCAGTACATGAGCTGTTCTTTCTCTCGCTTCAGTCACTGCTGCCCGGCTTTTCTGCGCGATCCCGTAAATCCCGGAGGGATTCCCGTAATCCTCGGAAAAAAATGGCAGCATCTCCTCCACTACCTCAGGATCTGTCCTCGTTGTCGCAGCATTGTCCAGATATATCATATCAAAGCCCCCGATTCTGAATCTCGCGTATGATCCGTGCGTTGATTTCGTCGCCGTCCCGAGCGGCTGAATTGCCCTTGTTTTCCTTCTGTGCCGTCTGCAGCTTATGGCTTTCCTCTACCAGCTCAGACAGCCATACGGAATCGACTGCCTGTGCTATGGCGTCATTGATCCTCTTCCATACAAACTTGGATACGCACGCATTTGCGCTGTCGCAGTCACTTCCCTCAATTGCCGGGCATTCCACCGCGTCAAGACTTCCCTCAAGGCACCGCAGGATGTCGCCGACCGAGATCTCGGATGCCCTCTTTGCCAGCCGGTACCCGCCGCCCGCTCCGCGGACGCTCAGGACGAGCCCGCCTTTTTTCAACATACGAATCAGCTGTTCCAGATAACTTTCGGATATGTTCTGTCTCTGAGCGATGCTCTGTGTGGAGACCGCGCCCTCATCCTCGTGGGCCGCAAGATCGATCAACGCACGCAGTCCGTAACGCCCTCTCGTCGATAATTTCATATATAAATCACCAAACCCTGTCTGATACTATTTTCATATACAGGCCCATGCCCCGCAGGCTGGGCTCCGCGAATATAAAAGCCTACTAAAACACTACAGTTTTTTGTCCTTAGAATAGCATTGCCTGCGCCCTGCGTCAAGCCGCGGATCATTCCTCGATAACATCCCTGAGCATTCCCCTGTAACAGCATCGGTAACAGCACCGCGCGGCAGACTCCTCCGTATCAGCAGCAGTGAATCATATTCTCCCGCATGAAAAGCAATGGTTCAGATTTGTTCGACATCACAGCCGGCTTGGTGTATTATGTTTTTGTTTTAAGTTGCTTCTCATGGATAATTTCTATTTTCTTTTGTAGATAATTTCTGTGAGGCCAGTTTTTTATGCTGGTTTTCATTGTAACGGCAGCTCTCTGCCGGCGAAAGGAAGACACTATGAGCTTTACATTTATGGAAAACCTTCCCACTCCAGAGGAACTTAAGGAACGGGTTCCGGTATCTGCGAATCTGAAGAAGATCAAGGCAGCCCGGGACGATGAAATCCGCAGAATCTTCACCGGAGAATCTGATAAATTTCTCCTGATCATCGGTCCCTGCTCTGCAGACAGCGAAGATTCTGTTCTGGAATATACCGAGCGCCTGGCAAAGATTCAGGACAAGGTTGCAGACCGTCTGCTTCTGATCCCCAGAATTTATACCAATAAACCCAGAACCACCGGCATGGGTTATAAAGGCATCATGCACCAGCCGGATCCGGAGGGCAAACCGGATCTTGAAGCCGGTCTGATCGCTGTCCGCAACATTCACATCCACTCCATGGAGCAGACCGGTCTGACTGCTGCCGATGAAATGCTCTACCCCGCGAACTGGTCCTATGTGGATGATATTCTCTCGTATGTTGCGATCGGCGCAAGGTCCGTAGAAAACCAGCAGCATCGTCTGACAGCCTCCGGCATTGAAATCCCCGTCGGAATGAAGAACCCTACCAGCGGCGACATGTCAGTCATGATCAACTCCTGCATCGCGGCACAGCACGGACATACCTTTATCTTCAGAAGCTCCGAATGCAAGACGGACGGCAATCCCCTGGCGCACTGCGTTCTCCGCGGCGCGACAAATAAACACGGTGAGTCCGTTCCGAATTATCATTTCGAGGACCTTGAACTTCTTCTCAGGCTCTATAACGAAACGACTCTGGCGAACCCCGCAGTGATCGTAGACACGAACCACTCAAATTCCGGTAAAAAATACGACCAGCAGCCCAGAATCACAAGGGAGGTTCTGAACAGCAGAAAGTATGATCCACGTGTGCGCGAGCTGGTGAAGGGCCTGATGATTGAAAGCTATCTCGAACCCGGATGTCAGCCAATCGGATCAGATAAACACGTCTACGGAAAATCGATCACCGATCCCTGCCTCGGCTGGGACGAAACCGAAAGACTGATCTACGAAGTCGCAGCTTTATGCTAAATCTGACGTGAGCGGATATACCCGGATTCTCTGAGGTCAATTGGCCTTACTTAAAACATTTCAACGAGATAAAACACGCTGCGCGAGTTTTATCTCGCTATCGCGACGCTCGCCGCACACGAATACTTCGCATTCGGCTGCGGCTCACTGTTCGCGTAAGAAAACAGGGAGGGAAGAACCGCTGATGCAGTTCCTTCCTCCCTGTTTTTCCCCGATACTTAAAAATTAATTTTGAAATCTCCCGGGATCATTTCTCTATTTCTTTCAGAAGCTCTCCTCAGGGATCCTCTGCAGATCATTCTCTGCTGTTTCCTCTGACCCGTATACTCTAGCCGATGATTCTGGAATAGATCTGTGTCGTTGAAATATCGGCATGTCCGAGCATCTGCTGAACCCTTTTCAGATCCGTTCCTTTCTGGAGCTGGTGCGCCGCAAAGGAATGACGCATCGTATGCGGTGTGATATCCTTTTCAATTCCCGCCCCCGACGCATAGCTCTTCAAAACCTTCCAGAATCCCTGCCGGCTCATCGGCGTGCCGGAGCAATTGCAGAACAGGTACTCGCTTTCCTTTCCCTTCAGCAGCTCCATACGGGCGGAATCCAGATACTCCTCGACAATAATCCTCGTTCCCTGCTCCAGCGGTATTCTTCTCTCTCTGTCATGATCACTGCATGTGAGGTAACCGAATTCCAGGTCCACATCCCCCATCTTCAGGTGAACCAGCTCGCTCACACGCATCCCGGTCGTATAAAGAAGCTGAAGCATAGCTCTGTCGCGCATTCCTTTCGCCGTTCTGCGATCCGGAAGCGCAAGCAGCCGGTCAACCTCATCAACAGTCAGTATCTCCGGCGCCTTCTTCTCCACTTTCGGCGGTTTCAGATTCTCCGTCGGATCCTTCTGGATTCTCCGGCTGCGCACCAGGTACTGAAAAAAGGAGCGAAGCGAAGCAATGCTTCGCGATACTGTGGCGGCTGATTTGTGATTTTCCTCCAGATAGAGCAGGTAGGAATGCAGGTTCACCTCTGTCACCAGACAGAAATCACAGATTTCATTTTCCGAGAAGTAATCCGCCGCTTTCTTCAAGTCTCGTTCGTAAGAGATCTCTGTATTATAGGAGGTCTCTCTCTCATTGTGCAGATACGAAATATATTCCTCTATCGCACTTTCCTGAATTGCATTTATCATAATACTTCAACCTTCTGTTTTAAAATATTATAAAAGCAATTCACCCTTCAAAATAAATCAATTATACGCAAAAATATTTTTAAATGCAAACGCGGAAAACCGCTGAAGCAGGCATAAAAACAGCTTTTCCTGTGCCTTCGTACCAGATGTACGCACGCTGTTTTGTTATGTCTACCATATCTTGTGCCACATTATTTTTTCACAAAAATTTTATTATTTTCTTGTGCGAAAACTACACGCACGTGCCCTTATTCTGTACGATTTTTATCCGCCTGCTCTGATTCGGCATCTTTCTGTTCCGCCTGCTCTGATTCGGCGTCCTTCTGTTCCGCCTGCTCTGATTCACCATGCTCCGGCGCTGCTGCGTCCGCTTCGATCCTCTCCGGATCTTCCTTCGCGGTCACAGATTCCGAATTCTCTATATTGCGGTCATTTTCCTCCGTCCCGGATCCGTCGTCTGATTTTTCCGCTTCCTTTAACAGGCTTTTCACCGACCAAAGTCCGATCCAGATTCCGACAGCAATAAACACAATTCCGAAGATCACAAAAAGGATCTGGCGGCCTTCGGTCACCCCCTTCATCACATCACCGATTACCTTCACACCGAGATAGATCAGGTACGCGGCAGCCGCGATCCGTATCCCGTCCTTAAATTTCGAGCCCCTGCTCATATCCATGGATAAACACCTCCGATTAATTCTAAATCATTTTATGCTGCATCGCTATTACAATGCACGGTAAGCCACCATGCTCCGCGGGATGGGCGCAAACGGTATAAGCCGCGCGTCACTTCGCCGCTTCGACACTTCAACGCCTCGCCGCTTCTAAGCTTTATATCCCTGCTGTTAACATTGTAAAACGTTTCGTTCTTTTTTGCCACCTTTAAACGAGATAAAACACGCTGTGCGAGTTTTATCTCGCTATCGCGACGCTCGCCGCACACGAATACTTCGCATTCAGCTGCGGCTCACTGTTCGTGTAAAAAAATACCTCGAAGATCACCAGAGCTGCGCGTGTATCCGATATTCTCCCCTGGCTGCAGAATTATTCTGCCGCAATCAGGGCGGCACCAATGGCTCCGCAGAGCTGCGCATATTCCGATACGCGGATTTTCTCACCGATCCGCCCGCTCAGAGCCTCTACAATTCCCCGGTTTCGCGCAACGCCTCCCGTCATCATGTACGCGCCTTCCCCGTGCACGCGTTTTACAAGGCCGGCAGTCCGGTTCGCCACTGAGACATTCAGTCCGTGAATGATGTCAGCAGTCGGTGTATTGCGGGCGATCAGCGATACGACCTCGGATTCGGCAAACACGGTGCACATACTGGAAATCTGTGTTTCATTCCTCCACTTTAATCCGATTCTGCTCATATCCTCCATGGAAAGCTCCATGGTTTTGGCCATCATCTCAAGAAACCGCCCGGTTCCCGCCGCACATTTATCATTCATCACAAAGCTTTGAACTGTTCCGTTTTCGTCGATCCGGATGACCTTGGAATCCTGCCCGCCGATATCGATAACCGTGCGGACCTCCGGATCCAGATAATGCGCACCCCTGGCATGACAGGTGATTTCTGTGACGGAAGCGTCACCGATTCCGATGGTCTCCCTTCCGTATCCTGTAGAGACGATGCCGCGCAGATCCTCCCGGCTCAGGTGCGCCTTCCGAAGAGCCTCGTCCAGTGCCTTCTTTGCTCCGGATGAAGCGCCAGCCCCGGTGCTCACAATCGCCCATCCCGCGATCATTCCGTTCCGGTCCAGAATTACGGCGTCCGTGCTCGACGAGCCGCTGTCCACTCCCGCCGTATAATTTCCCGTACCCTTCATATTCTTCCTCTCCGCCTTCAGATGAAGGCTCTCTGCAAAAGCTTCAAGCCTGGTAGAAATCTGTCCGCTGTTCTGCCCGGTTCCGTCAGTCTCGATCTTCAGGATCGGTTTCTCGGAATTCTTCTTAAGTGCGGCATATTCAAAGCCGTAATAATCACAGAACTTCATGGTATGATACACAATACCGAGCGAATTTCTGCCGAGTTCCCCGCGCGATTTCACATCTGCCATCCTCATGCAGGGCATCTGATGGAGAAGCGCATGTGCGTACGCGCGGATCAGGATATTCTCCGCGCCGGTCTCCGACTCTGTCCCGTTCTGTTTTTCCCTTCGGCAGGCCGCGAAAATTTCCTCAGGAAGCTCTACATTCCGGTTTCCGGTGCAGGTGTCGTCACGAACGGAAATCCCCGTTACTCTTCGGATCATCTCGGGGAACTCCTCCCGGCTGTGCGCTCCCTGCAGGCTGATGTATGCCTGTTCGGATTCGACATGCTCCTGACTGTTCTTTCTCTGAGACTCCGTCTTTACCGTCCCGCACATGCCGCATCCGGCAGCAGAGGGCCACTGCGAAAGCACTGCCTCTGCGTCAAATTGCCTTCCGCTGTACGCCGCGTATGCGGATATCAGGCCGCGGATCTGCCCTTCCATATATCTTTCTTCCGCCGCACCGGTCTTGTGCGGAAGATCGACAAGATATAAAAATCTCTGTTTTCCCTGCCGCTTTAAAATGTCATAGATTCTCTTCACCACGTCGCAGCAGCTGACCAGCACAAGTTCCTGAACCTCAGGTTTCTGGGCGGCCTCCAGGATTCCCTTTCCGTATCCGCACATATTCGGATGTCCGAGACTCTCGGCAGCTTCAAAAGAATCCCCCATCGGGGCGAGTCTCTGCGTCTGCTCGCCAAACCCCGCGAAAATCTCAAGCGGGGTGTATTTACACATATAATATATCATCTGAATGTCCTGTTATCTGAAATTCTGCCCTATCTTTCATCCGACTGTCCTGTCATCCGAATTTCTGCCTTATTTTTCATCCGACTGTCCTGTCATCCGAATTTCTGCCTTATCTTTCATCCGGCTGTTCTGCCATCTGAATTTCTGCCCTATCTTCCATCTGTACTTCCGGCTTTTCTGGCTTCCAGCATTTCGATAAACGCCTGCATCCGCGTCGCAATCTGTCCGTTGCTCGAATTTCCGGAATCGCATCCGTCACCGTCCAGAATCAGGGTCGGATACCCGTTTTCCTCCAGAATTGCTCTGGCATTCTGCGCTGCTGCCTGCGTCTGCTTGCAGCCCCAGTGACAGAAATACACGACGCCGTCCGCGTCCAGCTTCCGGCACATACCGAGACTTCTTCGGATTCTCCGGTCCGATGGTCCGTTAAATGAATCATAAACCAGCCGTTTCGCCATACTTTCAAACGGTTTCTCCGGATCCGCCTCGCAATACTCGTCGTAGTTCATATCACATGCCACGACCTGACACCGGTCGCTGAAATTCAGCATTTCGCGGAGCGGCTTCTGATAAAAGGGAATGGTGTGCATCCACAGAATGCGGATTCCCCTTGACGGCTCCGCCTTCTTCAGATCCCGAAGAAGCGAATCCGCAAACCGCTCGACCTCCGGCATCCCGAGCAGAACATGATTTCCGAATACCTCATACAGCTCATCCGTGATGTCATTCGACAGATAGCGGTCATGCTTCAGCGTCTGACAGGCGGCAATCTTCTTCATTGTCCTTCCTCCTGCCGCGACTCTTCGTTTCAGTTCTTCCATGTCAAGAGGCTTCTTCTGATCTTCCTCGAGAAACTTCGCGAATTCACGCAGCTGGTCCGCCGTGTACCGGACAGACTCCTCCGAGCACTCATACGGCACATCGATGTAGAAATGCGGCACATGGTAATGCTCCGCTGCCATGCGGAATGTCAGATTGTTGGCATCGCAGGCGAGAGAGGTGTTGACGATGAACCGCGGTCTTCGGATCACCTCCGACAGAATACCTCCCAGCAGAATCTTGTGATAGGAGCAAAATGTCTCCGGCACGCCCTCCTCACCTGCATAGTCAATGAATCCTCGTTCCGCGTCCGCACCTGTAATATAACAGGACATCGCCTCTGCAACCATAGGATAGATTCCGTAGGTCTGAAGAAGTTCGCAGGGGGTAAAAATACTGACCAGCCCTGTTTTTTCCGGATGTACCAGAGGATGAATCACCGCATTCATCGATGTAACCGCCATGTCGTTTCTTGCCGGGCTGAGTTCTTTCGGCGGAAACTTCTTCAGCTGAACTCTTTTCGCATAATATGCGGCAAGGAGCAGCCTCCTTGCCGCATTGGGATGATCGGGAATCTGTGCGTCCACAAGATTGCCGAACTTCTGAATCATGTCTGCCATTACATTTCCTTCCTGTTTCCTCTGAGATCACTCGAATGTCCCGGGTTCTGAAAAAAAAACTGTCACTGGCTGCGTACTCTTCTGTTCCACTTGAAACAGCTTGAAACAGCTCATGTACGTCGGGTTCATCCAATCTTGTCCTTCGGGTTCACCCGGTCCTCACAGTTCCTCCATAAAGTCTGACCCTGTATCTTCGCCGCTCATCAGATCCATATTGCAGTCGTAAACCATACCGTTCACCGCGTCCCCGAGCCATTTTGCCATGGTTTTCCCCGATTTCGTCAGAAAATAGAACCTCTTGTGCCGGACCGTAGTGTGAACGGTGCCCCCGAGGAACCATCTCAGATTCCGAAAATTGTATATAAACATCCCGAATTTCGGTGTAATCTCCTTGAGAGAGCGGATCATCCGCTGCATCTCGCGGTAATACTCCTCCTGTACTTCCGCATTGGTTCCGTACTGATGAGTCAGCACGTCATTCAGGTAGGAGCTGAGCAGATAATCTCTCGGCGACCCGGCATACAGGTAACGGATCCGGTCGCCCCAGAGCCGATACAGCTGCCGGTACCAGTCCACTGTGATATTGCCGGAGGCAAGCGGCTCCCAGTACACCGGATCCGTCTTCCAGACCTCTTTCGCTGTCTGTTTCCATTTCTTATAATTCAACTGGCCGCTGTCCGAAAATACTGTCACATCTTTGCATTCCGGGTAAAAATCCTCGAGGATCGGTGTTGTGACGGCGGGAACCGCAAAGGCGCCTGCGCTGTCCCCTGCAATCAGAAGCTTGTCCGGCCTTGGAAAAAAAGCGGTCCCCGCTTTCATGCCTTCCGTGAAGTTCTCGTATCCATGAAAATGGAGGATCTGCTCTGTTCCGTCCTCTGCGATATAATGAAAATCGTTTTTCCCGACGTGGAAATCACCGGTCGCGTATGTGATGACGATGAAATTCCAGTCGTTGAAGGGATTGTGCTGGTTACCGATTTCCGTGATTCCCGTATTGATGTTCATGATCTGCGTGAATGGCCGCAGATTGTTCCAGTAGTAATTCGGAAGCCCGGCTGCCACTTTCCCGCCCGTAACGGGACGCGCCGCGGTATATTCATTCCACGCAACTCCTCCGCCCGACAGAAAGACGCAGGTACAGTTGACTCTGCCTTTCTTGATATAGATGTGGTACTCGGAGCCATCTCCGGACTTTCCACGGGGTATCGGGATCCGGTACCAGACATCCGTCTCCGGTTCCCCTTCGAGCACCGGAGATTCAAACCGCTTCTCGATCTCCGCGCCGATAACATTTTCCGCAAGGTCCCCGAGCCGTCCCATCGCACTTAGGCTCCGTTCTTTCTGTTCACCGTGATGTTCTTCCGGCTTCCCATGTGCTGAGATTTCCTCACCGAACGCTGTCTCGTATTCGCTTATCCACGATCTTTTTTTCTTTCCGCTCATCTCTCTGAATACCCGTGCCCGCTCCGCCGTTCTGAAAACATACCCGGGAAGCGGCTTTCTGCCTGAAGATCTTATCGATATCGCTATCATATCATTTCTGACCGTCCGCGCACAAGAAGAAAGCGCCACATACTCTCTAAGTCCCTGCGTCACTTGTTGCTGTTCACCAAACTATGTTCGGCAAGGATTTTCCAGTCCTGTTACCCTTCGCATCTTCCGTGCTGCGAATGTTCCTGCCCTCTTGTGAACCAGCTTCCTGCGGACCAGAGACATTGCGGCCGGACTGATACACGAACATTGCGGTTCGACTGATACACGAGCATTGCAGTTGGACTGATACACGAGCATTGCGGTTGGACTTATAGACGACGAGATAAAACACGCTGCGCGAGTTTTATCTTGCTATCGCGACGCTCGCCGCACACGAATACTTCGCATTCAGCTGCGGCTCACTGTTCGCATAAAAAAAGCACAGGCCGAAGCCCGTGCGTACAAAAAATATGGGACCTACAGGGCTCGAACCTGTGACCCTCTGCTTGTAAGGCAGATGCTCTCCCAGCTGAGCTAAGATCCCATACACATATGAACTCCGAATCTGCCGTGAAGCAGTTCAGAACGAGATAAAACACGCTGCGCGAGCTTTATCTCGCTATCGCGACGGTCGCCGCACACGAATACTTCGCATTCGGCTGCGGCTCACTGTTCGCGTAAATAAAGCGACCCGGATCGGGATCGAACCGACGACCTCCGCCGTGACAGGGCGGCGCTCTAACCAGCTGAGCCACCGGGCCACAAACTATTTTCTTATAATCAGGTAAGCAGTGAACACAAGGCTGTGTTTAAAATGGACCTTCAGGGACTCGAACCCGGGACCGATCGGTTATGAGCCGACTGCTCTAACCAACTGAGCTAAAGGTCCATAGAGCCGATGATCGGACTCGAACCGATAACCTGCTGATTACAAATCAGCTGCTCTGCCAATTGAGCCACATCGGCATAAGTCTTACCCGATTCATAAGAAGTGACCCGGACGAGAATTGAACTCGTGTTACCGCCGTGAAAGGGCGATGTCTTAACCTCTTGACCACCGGGCCTTATGTTATGCGTGCTTTACGGCACGCATGAAATATTAACATATTCTAAAGGCAAAGGCAAGGACTTTTTTAAAATTTCCTGCCTGTTTTTTTTAATTTCCTGCCTGTTCTATGTTTGTTTTTGTCACGGCTGCGCTACCTCTTCCAGAATGCCTCTGTCAATCACAATCGTGCATTCATAATCCGGATTGATCTCCTTCATCAGACTGACAACCTGCCTCGCAACCTTGTGTTCCTGTTCCTGTGAATACGAGTAAGGAACGACCAGATCAAAGGAAATCAGAGCTTTTTCGCCCTCGAAATTCACCCTGAAATCGTGAAATTTGAGTTCCTCATCCAGGATGTTCAGAACCCGGGTGACCTCTTTCCGGATCTTCAGCACTCTGCTGTCACTGAGTTCCACCGGGTCGACATGGACGACGAGCACAACTCCCAGCTGATCCAGCACCTTCTTCTCGGCCTGGTCCGCAATATTGTGTCCCTCCTCCAGAGTGTGCTTCACAGACACTTCCACATGTATAGTCGCAATATAGCGGTTTGGTCCGTAGCTGTGTATGATCAGATCGTGCGCGCCCGCCACTCCGTCGACACTCTCGACGATTTTCCCGATCTTATCTGCCAGCTCGGGATCCATGGCTTCTCCGAGAAGGGGTTTCACGGTATCCCTTACGATTCCGACGCCCGCATAGATGACTACAAATGATACAATGAGCCCCGCAATACCGTCGATGTTGATATCAAAGAGAAAATACACGCCGATGGACACCAGTGTCAGAGTCGTGGTGATCGCGTCGAACAGAGAATCCATCGCCGTCGCGTTCATTACCTCCGATCCGATTCTCCTGCCGATTTTCCGGTTAAAAAAGTACATCCAGAGCTTGACTGCCACCGATATCAAGAGAAATACAATTGCTGCGGCGGAAAAGTTCAGTGCCTCAGGATTTTTGATTTTTTCAACGGAGCTTTTCAGAAATTCCATACCGACAGCTACAATCAGAACGGATATGAGCAGGGCGGCGATATACTCCATTCTTCCGTGTCCGAAAGGGTGATCCTTGTCGGCGGGTTTTCCCGCCATCCGCATCGCAACAAGACTGATCACGGAGGAAACCGCGTCCGACAGGTTATTGAAAGCGTCTGCGATAACCGCCATCGACATCATGAAGAGTCCTACGCTCAGCTTTACCGCAAATAGAAAAAAATTACAGACGATTCCGGTGATGCCCGCGAGAGTCCCGTAAGCCGTACGCACCCTGGTATCATCTGTATTCTGATAGTTCTTTACAAATTTCCGAATCAGAAATTCCGTCATCCTGTCCCCCTTTGCCCGAGCATATTTGCATTCTCGTGGTTCTTCGATTCTACTCTGTCAGAGTATACCGTGTCAATCTGTCATTATAATTCTGTCTTTTCAATCTGCCCTTTTCCATCACTGTTCATTATTCATTTGAAGGAACGCCCGGTTGCCGCGCCCCGGAAGCGCATGTGGCCTGTGCCGGTTGTGATATGCAATTTTTATGCCAGAATGCGCGCCGCAGCATAACCGGAATTCAGCACTGGCACCGCTTTCGCCGGTTGTATTTTGCTTTCCGGAGTGTTATACTTCTTGCAACTTACATCTGACAGAACATCTTTGTTTTTAGATATATAAAACCGGACTTCGTCAGATTCTGGTCATTACATCAACAGAATAAGCGGAGGTTTGAATAATGGCAGATAATCGAAATTTGACGATGATGACCGATCTCTATGAACTGACCATGATGCAGGGTTATTTCAAGAATCCAACCGATCAGATCGTCGTCTTTGATGCTTTTTACCGCAACAACCCATGCAACGGAGGCTATGCCATAGCCTGCGGCCTGGAGCAGGTAATCGACTACATACGCAATCTTCATTTTTCTCCGGAGGATATCGAATACCTGAGAGGTCTCGGTCTGTTCGACGACGATTTTCTGGAGTATCTGAGAGGCTTCCATTTTACCGGGGATATCTACGCAATTCCGGAGGGAACCGTTGTCTTCCCGCGAGAGCCGCTCGTCAAGGTCGTTGCGCCATTGATGGAGGCCCAGTTTATTGAGCCTGCACTTCTGAACATTATCAACCATCAGTCTCTGATCGCCACAAAGGCGTCCCGTGTCGTTGACGCCGCAAAGGGCGACGGAATCATGGAATTCGGTCTCAGACGCGCCCAGGGTCCGGACGCCGGCATCTGGGGCGCCCGCGCCGCTGTGATCGGCGGATGTATCGGCACCTCTAATGTCCTGACCGGCGAACTCTTCAATGTGCCGGTGAAGGGGACGCATGCCCACAGCTGGATTATGAGTTTCCCGGATGAGCTGACCGCTTTCCGTACCTATGCAAAGCTGTATCCTTCCGCATGCATCCTCCTGGTCGATACCTATGACGTACTGAAGTCCGGCGTACCGAACGCAATTCAGGTATTCAGGGAGATGCGCGACGCAGGTATACCGATGAAGGGATACGGCATCCGGATCGATTCCGGAGACCTCGCATACCTCTCTAAAAAAGCTTATGAAATGCTTGACAGGGCAGGCTTCGGAGACGCGATTATCTCCGCCTCCAGCGACCTTGATGAATATCTGATCACGTCTCTCAAGCAGCAGGGCGCCCGGATCAATTCCTGGGGTGTCGGCACCAACCTCATCACCTCAAACGGCTGGTCTGCTTTCGGCGGCGTATACAAAATGGCTGCCATCAAGAACAGAAATGACAGGGATTTTGTACCGAAGATCAAGCTTTCCGAGAATGTCGAGAAAATCACGAATCCGGGCAACAAGACCATCTTCCGCTTTTATGACAAACAAACCGGAAAAATCCGTGCAGATCTCATCGCCCTCGCCGATGAGAAGTTTGATCCCGAAAAGGACATCACGATCTTCGACCCGAACGCAACGTGGAAAAAGACAACGCTCAAGGGCGGAACCTACCGGATCCGCGAACTGCTGATTCCGATCTTCCGAAACGGGCTTTGCAGCTACGTTTCTCCCTCCACAATGGAAATACAAAAGATCTGTACAGACGAGAAGAACACGCTCTGGGACGAGACAAAGCGGCTCACGAATCCACAGGAGGTCTATGTTGACCTCTCGGACAGGCTCTACGCGATGAAGCAGAAGCTTTTTCACGAAATGAGCAGAAAATAACGCATATCTGTCTGGTTTCGTATGCTCTGACTAAGGCACAATATACCTATACACGGACATTTGCTATGTTCAATAATCATCTGCCCGGATCACCGTTTTGCAGAAAAATACCTGCCCGGATCCATCAGACCAAACCTATGCCAAAGGGGCTGCCGCACGAATTCCTTCCGTGCGTCAGCCCCTCACTTTCTGCTATTCACTGGGTTATGTACCCTTCGGTCACTTTTCTACAAATCCCCTCTTCTTCTCCTGCTGTTTCAGGAAAAGGATCACAGCAATCAGAATTGCAATTCCACACGGAAGCGAGATCCATGCCGATTTTGTAAATCCGGCAATAATATATGTCACAAATGAAATCGCCGCGCATGTCATAGCATAGGGCAGCTGTGTCATCACATGATTCAGATGGTTTGACTGTGCTCCTGCCGAGGACATGATTGTGGTATCCGAAATCGGCGAGCAATGATCGCCGCACACAGCTCCTGCCATGCAGGCGGACATCGCAATGATCATCATTCTGTAATCCGATCCCTCAAATACATTTACCACAATCGGAATCAGAATACCAAAGGTTCCCCAGGAGGTTCCGGTCGCAAAGGACAGGAACACCGCGATCAGGAAAATGATACACGGCAGCCAGTTCATGAAGCCTTCCGCGGAATTCTTCACGATGGCAGCGACAAATTCCTTCGCGCCAAGGCTGTCTGTCATCGCCTTCAGGCTCCATGCAAAGGTAAGAATCAGGATCGGAGAGATCATCGCCTTGAAGCCCTCCGGAATACAGTCCATGCACTCCTTAAAGGACAGGACCTTTCTTACAAGATAGAGAATCAGTGTAATCACAAGTCCGACAAACGAGCCGAGCACCAGGCCTACCGATGCGTCACTGCCTGCAAAGGCGTCTATAAAATTTTTGCCGCTGAAAAAACCGCCGGTGTAGATCATGCCGATTACACAGCAGATCACCAGTGCGACAACCGGGATGATCAGGTCAAACACGGTTCCGCGGGAGCTGATCTTCTGACTGTCCGAATCCGCGTACGGACGATCCGGCGTTGTGTACAGATCATTGTTCTCAATCGCATTCTTCTCGTGTATGGCCATCAGACCATAGTCCGTTTTAGTTACGGTAAGCGTAATCATCATGGCAATCGTCAGCAGCGCATAGAAATTGTACGGAATCGTCTGTACAAACAGAGAAATTCCGTTCTTTCCCTCCACGAAGCCGGAAACCGCCGCTGCCCAGGACGAAATCGGAGCGATGATGCAGACCGGAGCGGCAGTCGCATCGATCAGATAGGCCAGCTTCGCTCTGGATACGTGATGCTTATCTGTGACCGGCCGCATAACCGATCCCACCGTCAGACAGTTGAAGTAGTCATCAATGAAGATCAGGCACCCCAGGAGAATCGTAGCCAGCTGTGCTCCTACTCTCGTCCGGATGTGCTTTCCCGCCCATTCTCCGAAGGCTGCCGATCCTCCGGCGCGGTTCATGAGCGCCACAAGGATACCAAGCATCACAAGGAATACCAGGATTCCGACGTTGTAGGAATCAGCGAGAACGGTAATGATCCCGTCCTGAAACACATGATTCAGTGTGCCCTGAAAAGAGAACCCGGAAAAGAGCAGGCCGCCCGCAAGGATTCCGAAAAACAGGGAGCTGTACACTTCCTTTGTGATCAGTGCCAGAACAATCGCGATGACCGGCGGGAGCAGAGCCCACGCCGTCTCCTTTACGGAATCCGCGGTTGTCGTAACCGCGGCGACAACCAGCAGAACAATCATTGCCGCAATAATCATAAACCAGATCATTTTCCTGGTTTTTGAAGGTTTCTTGTCCATTTTTATCCCCCTCAGACTTGTCTGTTATTTATATTCTCCCTCGGCATTTTCCGAGATCGTCTGCTCCCTCATGGCTTCCTTGGTGTCGCCCTGGAAATCCCTGGAGATTCCCATTTTCTTCCGTTCCTTCTCTGTATACATGAATCCCGGAAGTCTTCTGCCCTCTTTTAGCCACACTCTGTATTCCGCGATGGCGGCAAACACAACATCTCCGGACGAATTCAGCATCGTCTCAACCGAATCCTGTACTACCCCGATGATGAATCCGACAGCAACCACCTGCATGGCGATATCATTGGAGATTCCAAACAGTGAGCAGGCCATTGGAATCAGCAGCAGGGACCCGCCGGCTACACCGGAGGCGCCGCAGGCCGCAAATGTGGAGAGCACACTGAGAATCAAAGCGGTCGGTATATCAACAGGGATCCCCATCGTATGTGCGCACGCAAGTGTCATCACGGATATGGTGATCGCTGCACCGTCCATATTGATGGTCGCTCCAAGCGGGATAGACACCGAATACATATCCTCATCCAGGCCGAGGCGTTTGCAAAGTGACATGTTGATCGGGATGTTTGCCGCGGAACTTCTGGTGAAGAACGCCGTAATACCACTTTCCCTGATACACTTCCAGATCAGCGGATATGGATTTCTGCGCAGATGAATCCAGGCAACAATTCCATTGACAATCAGAGATTCGAAAGCCATGCATCCCACAAGCAACAGCAGCAATTTTCCATACGTTGTGAAAATGGAAAGGCCGTTCTCATGCACCGTGGTGAACACCAGACCCATAATTCCGAACGGAGCGAAGTTGATGATCCAGCGTACCACCTGTGACACTGCCTCAGATACATTTGACATGAATTTTTTTGAGGTATCGGCGGCAAATTGCTTCATCGCAGCTCCAAACAGCGCCGCCCAGAACAGAACGCCGATATAATTCGCATTTACCAGTGCGTCGACCGGATTTGACACGACATTCATCAGCAGATTTTTCATGACCTCTCCGATTCCCTGCGGAACGGTATCGGCCTGTGCCGCTTCCACACCGGTCAGTACCAGGGTCTGCGGAAAGGCGAAACTGGCAGCTACTGCCACAAAGGCCGCCAGGAAGGTTGTCAGCATATACAGAAACAGTACGTTGCCGAACCTTTTATCCAGCTTGCCGGATCCCTGCGCAAGAGCTCCGCTGACCAGAACAAAAACCAGAACCGGGGCTATCGCTTTCAGTGCGCCGACGAAGAGATTCCCCAGAATCTCAAGCCAGCTCCAGCCGGGAAGCAGAAAAGCGAGAGCAATACCAATGATGATTCCGCACAAAATTCGCAGAATCAGGCTGGTATCGTTATACTTCTTCGCAGCCCTCTTCAGAAAATTCAAAAAATCCATACCGTGTTCCTCCTCATTTCAGGGAGCTGGCATAAGCGCAGCCTCACCTGTGTATTAACCTTGCATCATTTTACCACAGTGAAGCATTGAAGAAAATACTTTTTATTAATAGAGCCTTAAAATACGATTATTGTTTATTAACGCATCATTGCCGTTCGATATATTGTTTCAGTTCCCGGTATATTTTGTCCTCGTCGGGAGGACATCCCATCACACAATAATCGAATTCCCGGGTGCACTTTCCGATCCCAAGCTTTCCTTTTTTCCCCTGCTGACCCTGACCAATGGCAATCTTATCCTTCAACTGATCCAGGAGACCTTCCTCCTTCAGACGGATCAGCGCCGGCACCAGACTCCCATAGCAGGCGCTGCAGGAATCCACCTCATCCACAGCATAGGCGACCTCAAGAACCCGGTTCTGCTCCGTTCTTGCCTCTTCCTCACCGTCTTCTTCCGGCCCGCTGATCCTGAAGGCACCGTCTGCGCCCTGGATTGTCACGATCTGCGCATGTGCAAGATCCGTGCTGCCGATTCCCAGCCGTCCGGCTTCGATTACATAAGGAACCTCCTCCGGACGCAAGCCGAGCAGATAGCAGGCATAGCAGTCGGTCAGCACAGGATCCGCGGATGCCATGATGCAGTTCTTCACAAGCGGATTCCCACCCTCCTCAAAATCAGGGTCGCCGCAGATATGATCAATCACTATAAAATCCTGATGTATGCCCCCGGACAGATGAGCGATCGGATCATGGAGCCCCATTTTGTGAAAGCGCCGCTTCTCCGAATTTGGAAGAAGCCCTTTCAGATTCTTCAGCGCACACGTCATCTTCGTCTGACAATGTCCCTTCAGAACCGGAACGTTGATCAGAAAATCATACTCATCCACGACATCCGTGACACGGAGCTGCATACCGCAGCAGTCAATGACATGTGATTTCAGTTTCTGCGTATCAATGAAAGGCACACCATACGTTTCCGATATCGAGCGGTAACCGCAGTATTCATATGCCTCTGATGTCCGGTCCCCCACCCAGGAGCCCTCCGCAATCATCAGGCTGTCAAATCCGTTTTCCCGCAGATACTCGATGATTCCCGACACAATTTCCGGATGCGTTGTTGCTCCGAAATCCGCGGGAGAGGGGCATACCAGGTTCGGCTTGATGCAGATCCTGCGTTTCCGGTCACGAATCCGTCCCGCGAGATCCGTACTTTTCAGAAGCCGGACCGTCATCTCCTTATACGCTGTCCCGTATATTTTCCAGATCTGGTTGTCCTTCATAAATAACATCCTTTCATTTGCCGAAGGCGGATGCACACGATCTTCATGTTGTGGATAGCCAACTCACCTGACTCCTTTTTTTAATTGGCGGATCATATCCTCGCAGATCTCAGATGCGCTCCGTCCGTCCGTCGCAATGCGGATATCCGCAGCCGCCTCATACTTTGGCCGGCGCTTTTCCATCAGCTCGGCGATGTATTCTACATCTTTATGGTTCTCAAGCAGCGGACGGTCATGGCTGTCCTTCACACGCTCGAGGATTGTCTCCGGTTTCGCGTCAAGAAGCACAACTCTTCCGTTTTTCTTCATGGCTGACACATTTTCCTCCCGCATCGGAACGCCTCCCCCGCAGGACACAACTGTATTGCGCTGATTCTTCATTCCGACCAGCAGAGAGGTCTCAAGCTTCCGGAAATACTCCTCTCCTTGCGTCCGAAATATTTCAGGGATGCTCATGCCCTCCTGCTCTGCAATCATCCGGTCCATCTCAATCACCTTCATCCCATAGGTCTGATTGAGATATTTCGCGACGGTTGACTTCCCGGCGCCCATAAAGCCGATCAGGAAAATGTTGTAATCAAATAATTGTTCCATATCCGGATCCCCTATCTGTCTTATTCGTGTGGTTCCTGCTTAGTTACGTGATTCGTGCGTGATTGTGTGATTTATACGCACTTACGTGATTCGTGCGCAGTCATGTAGTTCGCGCGCGGTCCTCTTCAATATTTCTACGACATCAGTCAGAAAAATACCGTTCCTTCACTTCCTCTACCGGCATATTCTCTCCGGTATACAGCTTGAATGCCGCCACGCCCTGCCAGAGCAGCATGCCTTTTCCGTTTATGGTCTGAAGGCCGTGTTCTCTCGCCTCACGCAGGAGTTTTGTCTCCTCCGGATTATAAACAGTGTCGGCAACCACAAGTCCTTCATGAAAAGCAGAAAGATCCTTGACGACACTCTGGTCATCGAGCGGTTTCATCCCGACAATCGTCGCGTTAACCATGATATCGCTGTCCTGAATCTCTTGTGTCATCTTTGCCACGTCCGCAAGATCATAGACGTTGATCTCACAGGTCGGAACCTCCGCCCTGATTCTGGCGGCCATGTCCACCGTTCTCTGGAAGAAGTTATCCTTGATGTTGAAAATAGAAATCTTCTTCGCGCCATCGAGTGCGAGCTGCACCTGGATTGCGGTTGCAGCTCCGCCTCCTCCGGCTATGGTCACCTTTTTCCCCTTCACCTCAACGCCATGATCCCGGAGATTATCAACGAATCCGACGCCATCGGTCATATGCCCGATCAGTTTTCCATCCTCGTTGACAATTGTGTTCACTGCTCCGATAATACGGGCAGCCGGCGAAAGCTCATCCATACACTTTGCCGCCGCAATCTTGTCCGGCATGGTTACGTTCATGCCGCGCATGTGGAAGAGCCGCATGGCATCGAGCGCCTGCGGCACATCCTCCTCCTTCACATCAAAGGCTGTGTAGACATAATTCAGCCCAAGTCTTTGAAAACTGTAGTTGTACATGGCAGGCGAGCCGGAATGGCCGACCGGAGAGCCGATCAGAGCAAGCAGCGTCGTATGACCATCAATCTTATAATCCATGATATATTCCTCCTGAGGTTGTAAAATATTCTGTCGATATATTCTCCGGGCAGATAAATTTTGTTTTATTATAACTTTGCTCCAACACTGGCGCAAGATGGATTGTTCACATCGATGCTCCCGCCTGCTCTGCATTTGATGATTTACCGCTGCACACAGCTGCTCCGCATTTCTTTCCGAATCAAGACATCTGCTAATATCTGTCTGACGGCAATATGTCATTCCTGCTCAGCAACTTCAGAACCGGTAGTTTAACACCTCATCCATGACAGGAATGGAGGGTGCCGCTCCCGGTCTTGACACCGTGACCGCGGATGCCCTCGCTGCCAGATCCAGCGCTGCCTCAGGTGTTCTTCCGCCAATGACGGATGCAAGAAAGTAGCCTGTAAACGTATCTCCCGCAGCTGTTGTGTCCACTGCTTTCACTTTGTAAATGCTCTTTCGGATAATTTCACCTTGATAAATGTATGCCGAACCGGCAGATCCCAGCGTCAGTATCGTATGTGCATTCGGGAAAATACTTCTGAGGCCCTCCATCAGCTTCTCCGGATCGTCAGACGGATAACCTGTGATCTGTCCTGCCTCGATTTCATTCACAAAGAAATAGTCCACATATTCGAGCGGAAGGTCATTGATTTTTCCGTTCATCGGAGAAGGATTCAGCACGATTGTCATCCCCGTTTCATGCGCTTTTTCAATAATATACTTCAGATTGTTAATTTCATTCTGAAGGACGATCCAGTCACCCCTTTCAAAATGACAAAGGGTCTGATCCACCTGTTTCTCCGTCACCGCCTGATTCGCACCCCCGAACAGAATGATGCAGTTGTCTCCGTCATCCGTATTCTGTATGATCGTATGCCCGACCGGTATGTCATCCAGGCACCGTACAAAATCTGTATTCACGCCTGCATCCCGTAAAACCTGAAGAAGAATTTCCCCTCCCTTTCCGATGCATCCCGCATGGTAAACCTCAAGTCCCGCGCGGCTGAGTGCCACGGACTGATTAAGCCCTTTCCCGCCCGGAAAAATATTCCTGTCTGTAGCAGAAAGTGTCTCTCCCCTGACAATCACGTGCGGCACTCTGTACACATAATCCACATTAAGTGAACCGAAATTTACGATCTTCATAAATAATATCCTCCTGAATGATCACATGTCATCTTACGATGGCCCATCTTTTTCTTCCGATGTTCCGGCAATAGAGAAATTGCATGGCAGTCTGACACATCTGCCGGTGCAGATACACTTCGGACATCGGACAGATGTTCGCTGGCTGCACTGTCAATCCGTTATTCATATATTCAATATAGCATATCCAGAGACTATCCTAAATCTGCATTTGTTTTTTGCTTCTTACGAAAGCATTGAAAGAGTTCTGTACAGCCCTAATATTACGAACCGATAACGCACGCATTATCCACACTTAAAATAAAATCATCTAAATTTAAAGGGAGATAGTAGAATTCGTCAGACATCTGCGTTAAAATACAATTACAAGAAACAATTGTATTCCGGACAAGAAGATTCCGGAGCCTTTGAATGGAGGGATATGAAATGAAAGCTATGAAAACAAATCAGCTTCATGCCGAAAATAATACAGCTTCCGCAAATCACCATCTGTCGCTTCAAAGGAAGCTTGCCATCGTGATTATGGCAATCGCACTCGCAACAATCGGCATTTTCTATTTCGTCTGCTACATCAACGGCGGCGATATGCGGTCCGTATACGAGGCGGTTCTTCCGTATCTGATGTCCGGAATTCTGGTCCTGAGTCTCGCAATAATGGGGATCAGTCTTCAGAAATGACCCGCGAGCATGCCGGCACCATTATCATGAATTTCTCTAAGCGAGATAAAACACGCTGCGCGAGTTTTATCTCGCTATCGCGACGCTCGCCGCACACGAATACTTCGCATTCGGCTGCGGCTCACTGTTCGCGTAAATACCGACAGGAGGCTGCCGCAGCAGCCTCCTGTTCTATATCGCGTTTTATTTACTCTCTGCAAAAATCAGCAATCGACTCTACGAGATATTTTCCAGCAACCGCGCCCTGGTCACAGATTCCTTTTGCCGCATCCTTGTGCACAGCAGCTTTTCCGTATTTCGGAATCATATTCTTTGTTGCTTCTGCCCCTGATTCAGCTCCTTTCGCCGCAGCATCCGCGACTGCTTCCAGTGACGCATCCGGACAGGAACGAAGCAACGCTTCCGCCGCTTCTGCAGCCCCATCCACGGCATCAAGGATAGTCCTGTCTCCTGGTTCGCACTTTCCTCTTTTTTTTATTCCGTCCGCATACCCACGTAAAAACGCTGCCATACCGGAACCGGAAATCTCAGCTTTTCCAGCTATAGCCTTTCCGCCTCCCATCAGTCCGGAGCCCATGAGAAAGCCCATCGTAGAAGGAATCAGAGATGACATTTTCATTCCGCACTTCATAATTGCTTTTCCTATGTCTGGTTCCTCCAATTCCGTCACTACCTCCGGCAATGCGCCGAATCCCTTCTTCATGGTAAGCCCGAGATCACCATCTCCAAGCTTTGCGTCCATCTCACATAATTCATCTGCATGTTTTTCAAACATATCCGCGATCTTTCTAAAAAAATCCGGAAGATCCTCTCTTCTTATGCTTTTCACTTGTTTTACCCTCTTCCATGCATCCTTACACAATTGTAATAAATGGTGTATGCACCGGATAATCAAGATACTCCTTCATTTCATCATCCACCCTACAGATTGAAATAGAAGCTCCAGCCATCTCCATCGAGGTGGCGTATTCTCCTACAAAACTTCTATAGACTCTGATTTTTTTCTGATTCAGAAGATCCAGAACATCACCGCAAAGAATATATAATTCTTCCTTTGATGTAGCCCCAAGACCATTAATCAGAAGACTTACTTCTTCTCCTTCCTCTACCTTCATATCCTTGAAGATGGTTTCCAGCGATTCCTCTGCAAGTTCTTTGCTGGTCTTGATCGGACCGTTCCAGATTCCCGGCTCACCGTGAATCCCCATCCCCATTGCCATTTCATTTTCCCCAAGAGTAAAATTGGAATGACCAAGCTCAGGAATCACACAAGGCGTAAGCGCAAAGCCGACGGTCCGTGTCGCTGCCTTTGCTTTTTCAGCTGCTTTCAGCACCTCATCAAGATTCCCCATCTGTGCCGCCTTTGCTCCTGCCGCTTTATACATAAAGAAAATCCCTGCGACTCCACGACGGACAGACGGATCACCGGAACAGACGTCATCTGCTCCGACGATGGAAGCTGTTTTAATATCCTCCATCTCACACATATCCGAGGCCATATCAAACGCCATGATATCCCCTGTATAATTTCCATACAGGTAAAGCACTCCGGCGCCGCTTTCAACCTCCTTCGTAATTTCAAAAATCTGCTCCGGTGACGGAGACTGAAATACGCTTCCGACACCGCATCCATCCAGCAGTCCATCTCCCACATATCCCAGAAACAAAGGAAGATGTCCTGTTCCTCCGCCCGTTATGATGGCAACCTTTCCAGGGGTTTTCTTCGCGGTACAATAGCATCGAAGATCTCCAGCAGTGTATTTTACCTCCCCCCTATGTGCTGCATAGATTCCCTTAAGCATATCATCTGTATATTCTTCCGGCTTATTCAGTATCTTTTTCATCCTCACAGGCATCCTTTCTGTAAAATAATGCAGGCATAATATGCATGCTCCGTCGTCGACACTACAGCGTATGACTTTTTTGCAAGATCATAGAATGTGAACCGGTCTGTATAGGAAACTGCAGAATCTCCTCTGCTGTCATATTTCCCGACAATCCGTGAAAATTCGCCCCACACCGGGGTTGGAAGATCCGATTGTTCTGCCGGCTTATCCATGATAATCACCGGATGTTCTACAAATGTATCAAGCGGAAACAGCTGCAGCACGGCGTCGAGCACCTCTGTCGCCCTGTGTCCGTCACAACGGATATTTCTTCCTCCGTCTGCAATAGACGCCGCCGGAAAATTGCAGTCACCAATGACAAGTCTGTCACCATGTCCCATTTCTGCAAGTATTTTTAAAAACTCCGGAGATAACAGATCCGGTATCCCTTTCAGCATATTTTTTCCTTTCTGACAGCAAAGATCTCAAAAGAGCCAAAATTGGTCTAAACGGCGCTGTTCATAGATACAATCAGGAATCCTCTTGATTCTTTGGAGTAAAATCTAACTCACGTTGGCCTGCCGCCCCTGTGGATTCCCAGCTTCTCACGAATCTCAATCAGCTGATTTACCTGCTCGTCCGTATATTGATTTACCTGGTCACCAAAGAACAACTTCGAATACAAGATAATCTCTGCAAAATATTCTACGGTTTCCAGACGGTAATATGCCTGTATGATGCTTTCTTCACTCCAGGTAAGCACCCCGTGATTTCCCAGCAGTACAGCATTGTACTCATTCACATAGGGAGCTATGGAATCCGGCACGTCCTGTGTACCAGGAATTACTGTTTTGGCACAAGGAACTACTCCAAGCTGAACAATTCCTTCTGGAAGAAGACGACTGTCGATCGGTTTGTTTGCGATTGCGAACAGAGTTGCAAACTTAGGATGTGCATGTACAACCGATTTTACCCGCTTGTCCTCCTGATAAACTCTCAGATGCATACGGATTTCACTGGAAGGTTTCAGGGTTCCCTCCAGAATTTCTCCATCCAGTTTCATTTTAATCAGGTCTTTCTCCTGCATAAATCCTTTACTGACTCCTGTCGGAGTGACCCAGATGGTATCTTCTGAAACCTTACAGGATATGTTGCCATCATTAGCCGCAACATATCTGTTCTCATACATTCTCCTGCCCACCTCAAGAATCATATTCCGTGCAGCAGAATCATCCGGATACCCGTTCTTTACTTCCAATATCACTTCATATCCCTCCATCATCGAATAGCATTATTAGTTCTCCGCATCCCTGCAGCCTCCGGTTTTCCGTGTCACATGAACGCTGGAAATATCAGAATATCTGATAATCTGCAGAATACGCCGATAATGATTAATGGATACCAAGTTTTTTGAACGCTTCCTCATAAGGTGCTTTGCACAGGCCCTTTTCTGTGATAATTCCAGTAATAAGTCTGTGATCTGCAACATCAAACGCCGGGTTAAAAGAAGCGTCTACCCCTGCCGGAGCCATCGGTTCTTTATACCACATGCTCTTGATTTCTTCGGGATCTCGCATCTCAATCGGAATGTCGTCACCGGTGGGTGTTGCCATGTCGATCGTAGAACTTGGCGCACAGATATACATCGGTATACCATAATGATGTGCCAATACTGCCAGGGCAGAGGTCCCGATTTTATTTGCAGCATCGCCGTTTGCGGCTACCCGGTCACAGCCTACAAAAATTATCTTTACCTTTCCAGTCTTCATCAACAGCGCTGCCATATTATCACACTGAACGGACGTTGTAATCCCTGCATTGCAAAGTTCAAAAGATGTCAGTCTTGCGCCTTGCAGAAGAGGCCTTGTTTCATCGCAATATACATGCATGTCAGTGCCACTCCATCCATGCTCCAGCGCCATATACATCGGTGCAGTCGCCGTGCCATATTTCGCAGTTGCCAGAGTTCCGGCATTACAGTGTGTGAGGATTCCCAGCTCCTTTCCATCTTCTTTCAGATCCTCCAGTAAACGGAAACCGATCTCTCCGATATTTTTGCTGATCTGAACATCCTCTTCCCGGATTTTCTCTGCCTCATTATAAAGAATCTGTTTAATTTCCGGAACCGTCCTGGAGCTGTTCGCAGTCACAGTATCTTCCATTCGATTCAATGCCCAGAACAGATTAACGGCTGTCGGTCTGGAACTGGCCAGATAATCCTTGGAAGCTTTAAACTGTCTGTAGAAATCCTCATAATTCTCCGCCTGAATCTCATTCGCCACTACTGCTATTCCATATGCGGCTGAAACGCCAATGGCTGGCGCCCCTCTTACACGAAGTTTCTTTATTGCTTCCCAGATCTCCTCCTGTGTCCGGATCTGAATCCTCTTGATGGTATTTGGAAGAAGAGTCTGATCAATGATATCTACACTTTTTTTCTCAGGTCCCCATTTAACAGTAATTACTTTCTCAAAAAAATCATTCAAAGATGACATATTTGTATATCTCCTTTCAGCCCTTCGAATCGGAGCTTTCCCACTTCCATTATACCCGTATCGATGTATGGAAGCGGGAATTCACCTGATGCAGGCTATTTCTTCTCACTTTTCCTGCCGTTCTGATCACAGCGTCTTTACCGCAGCCTCCCTGGCATTAAGAACAGCGTCAACGAAGTCTTTCCCGGTCTTAAAGCGTCCCTGATGAAGTATATAGTCTTTTCCGGCAAGAATATTGATCCTTTCTGCCAGAAGACGTTTTCTTTCGTCCTTTATGGATGTCACATCCACTACATTCGCCATACCAACCGTTCTTCTGTGCAGCTCCGTTCCTGCATATCCGGCAGTATCACGAAGAATGCTGTCAATGTAATATTCTTTAAAGCCTGGTACCTTTGCCATAGGCTCTGTTACTGCTTCATCATAAAGGGTGCTGAATTTACTGATGAAAAGATCAATTGTTTTCTCAACAGCATCCAGACACCAGCTGCAGAAAACATCGTCGTCGGCAGACAGGCCATTATCATAGGCAAAAATCATATTTGCCACAACATTTCCGATATCATATCCCATAGGGGCAAAAGTTCCGAATTCGCAGTCAAAAATCTTTGTAGCGTCCGGTTTAATGAAAACCGATCCGGTATGAAGATCTCCATGCAGGAGCGCCTGCGCATTTGTCATAAAGTTGAACTTTAATTTGGAAACCTCAAGGTGTAACGCATCATCCCTGTACAGCTCTTTCTCTACAAACTCTCTGTTAGGTGGAAATACATTGTTCCTTGAAGAGCCCAGATACGGCTCCATAAGCACCAATTTTTCAGTGATATCGCAAAGATCCGGTGTGATGAATCGCCTGGTAAGTTCCTTTTTCTCTTTATGGTCCATGACAACATCACTGGACAGAAGCAGCGTTCTCGCCATGAATGTAGAGATATCTTCAGCGAATCTCGGGAATGTCTTGTGCTCCAGCATTGCATCCCGCATCACCTCGAAATCACTGCAGTCTTCCATTCCGGAAGCACACATAACTGTATCAAAGAAATAGATGTGCGGCACCATCCCGGGAGCCATTTTCTCTTCCAATTCAAGAATTTCGCTCTCCTGCCGGTTCCGATCCAGAGAAGCAGTCATATCTTTTGATATCCGTGTCTCCAGTCCTGCCTGCTTGATATAAATAGAATGTCCCTTCGCGTCATATACGCGGCAGACATGATTGAGATTACCATGCTCGGACGGAATTTTCGCTTTCATCGTAGCGGTATCCCAGTCAATTTTCCCGGCATCGGTCCCCTGTGTTTTCAGAAGTGTGTAGGCAATAACCGTCTTCTCGGTCCCTTCCGGGTCATCCTCGTTAATCATTAAAAAATATTTTGAAAAATCGCTCATGATTTACCTCTCTTACAGAAACAGTCTTAATAAATATCATCATTATTTCCGATCAATCCTGACACTACTTCAAGTCAGATCAATTTTCCTTCTTGGATGCATATGCAGCGATCAGAGCGAGCGCAAGAACCGCACCCTTAACAGCCGGAAGTACATAGTAAGGAACCGCCAGAATGGTAAGCCCGTTTTCAAGAGTAGATACCAGTGCCGCACCGATCAGCGTTCCAAGCGCATTTGGTTTCTCAGCGCCTCCTACCGTACGTCCTACAAATACTGCTGCCAGAGAAGGCATCAGATAGTTATCGCAGCACATTACCTGCGCGGAGCTTCCTCTTGAGGAAACCAGAATTCCGGCAATTGCGATGAAAACTGCCGTAATCATACCTGCCAGATAACGATATTTCTTAACATTGATTCCGGACAATTTTGCAGCTTCTTTGTTGCCACCCATAGCATACAGAAATCTGCCATGCTTTGTATATGTGAGAAATACATGTGCAGCACCAACGCAGACCAGCATAATGATAATAATCCACGGCGCGCGTCCGATTGCCTGGAAACCATTGGATAATGTCGTTCTTGCCGGATCCGCTCCCCAGGAGGTCTTCATACCTGTTGATACAGCACCGCCGCCAATGTACCATTGTCCAAGTCCCTGATGCACGAACATTAATGCGCAGGTCGCCAGCATATCCGGAATCTTGCAGACCAGAATCAGGAACATCGTCATCTGATACATCACCAACGTCACAACAATACAGAACAGAATGGACACCGGAACGCTGAACCCGAACCAGAGATATCCGGACACAAACGCATAAGCGGAACAGCTCGCCAGCGTCGCTGCGGACATATCGAATCCATCAGGAGCCATTGTGATCGTCGCCGCAATACCGAAGACGGTATTGATCGCCATTGCACGGAGAATATTCACGACATTGCTTCCGGATGCAAACTTACTGCCGCTGATAATTGAAAAAGCGATAAAGCACAGAAAGAGTGCCAGAACCGCAGCCCAGTTTACAAAGAACCTAATGATTTTCTTACTATCGATACCAGCTTTTGTATTCACAGTTGTTTCCTCCAGTTATAATTATTTGCGGCTTCAGGACTCTGTTCCGCCGACCGCGAAGTTCATAATCCGGTTGTCCGTTGCTTCTTTTGTATCTAATTCGGCTACGATCTTCCCGCTATACATGACATATATGCGGTCTGTCAATGACAGCAGCTCTGAATCCTCACAGGACGCGTACAAAACTCCTTTTCCTCTTTTTGCGATATCATTGATCAAACGGAAAATATCCTGCTTTGCTCCTACATCCACACCTTTTGTCGGTTCATCAAAGATGTAGATATCACAGTCTGCGGAGAGCCATTTGCCTACAGCAACCTTCTGCTGATTGCCACCGGAAAGATTTCGAACCTGCTGACGGATGGACGGTGTTTTTATTTCAAGATCTTTGACTAGCTTTCTGGCATTCTCATTGACCTTTCTGCGGTTAACAAAGGATGCCGTGCAGAAATCTCCAAGGCTTGCCGCAGATAGATTGAACGCAACGGTCTCATTTACCAGAACACCTTCTTTCCTTCTTTCCTCTGGTACAAGGGCAATTCCCTGGCGCACCGCATCGGATGGTGTTCTTATCTTCAATTCCTTTCCATTTAACGTTACCGTTCCGCCGGTTTTCTTATACGCGCCGAAGATTGTCTTGCACAGCTCTGATTTTCCCGCTCCAACCAGTCCGGCGATTCCGACAATTTCTCCTCTTCTTACATGCAGCGTAACATCATCTACTTTTCCATCTGCTCCGCTCAGATGATCTATTTTCAGCAGATCATCACCGATTTCACAGCTTTCCTTGGGAAAATTTTCTTCAAATGAACGGCCAAGCATTTGCTCAACGATTTCTTTTGTAGTTGTTGATGGCGTGATCGTCGATGTTCCGACAATCTGACCATTTCTCATGACAGTGTATTTTTCACAGATTTCAAGAATTTCATTTAGTCTGTGGCTGATAAAAATAACCGCAATTCCTTCCGTTTCTCTTAACCTTCTGACGATATGAAACAGCTCCTCTGTCTCGGAAGTACTTAATGGGGCTGTCGGTTCGTCCAGTATCAGGAACTTGCAGTCCATGCGCACTGCCCTGGCAATCAGAACCATCTGTTTTTGTGCCAGGGACAGATTCTGAACAAGCGTCCTGACATTTATATCTTCGATGTTCAGTCTGGCAAGTGCCTTTTTTGCCTCATCCCTCACATATTTCCATCTCATCACTCCGCCACCATGCATAACCATCTCATTAAGCATGATATTCTCGGCAACCGAGAGAGTAGGTACAAGTGCTGTGTCAACCTCTTGATATACAATCTGTATTCCCAATTTCTTGGCATCTACCGGCTGCCGCAGCTCAATTTTTTTGCCGTCCAGCAGAACTTCTCCTGTATAAGTCGGATTTGCTCCTGCCAGAACCTTCATCAAAGTAGACTTGCCTGCTCCATTTGCGCCAACCACTGCTCTTATTTCCCCGGTTGTCACTGAAAAATTGACGTCATCCAACGCTTTTACGCCTGGAAATTCAATGGAGACATGTCTCGTTTCTAGCGTAGATTTTTCCTTCATCTTTTGCCCTTTGTCCTCCAGCTGACCATTTCATCCAGGATAGCTGTCTTCTCAGACAGCGAGGGCGCCGGGTTTCTGAACCGACGCCCTCTCCTCAAGATCACCGTGCTATTTACAATTTAAGGTTCCAATACTATTGAATCACTTATGAAGCAGATCCTTCGGCATCCAGCTTGCCTCGGAGAGATAATCCAGATTGCCGTAGGTTTCTCCTGCAATGTCGCCCAGATTCTCAACGGTCGAATCGGACTTCAAATTCTTGGCAAGAATGGCAGTGCCTGGAACTTCTACGACATCAACGCCCTTCTTTCCTGTTGCCGGATCATAGATATCATCATAATCATCCGCCATCTCAAGGAAGAGGATACGCATCGCGATTTCACCGTTCATTGTCCAGTCTGTTGTTCCGGCGGCTGTCCAGATGTCCGGTCTTGTCTGCATGTTCGTTACATCGACATTATCGATATCAACTGATGCCATCGGAAGTGCATCGCCGTTGTTTCCATTCATATTGTCGTTTTCAAGAATTGCGTTATATACGCCCTGGCCATAAAGATCATAGAAGGAAATGATACCATCAACATCATCCCGATTGACTGTCTGCAGATACGCTGCCGTTACAGTATTTGCAGAATCAACGGAGTCCTCCAGCGGCTGTACCTCGCCAACCGTCTCGATCTTGCCTGCTTTTTCATATTCTTCCCAACCCACTTCACGGCGGTCAAACGGGCTATTATAGTTCGGACCTCTCCATACCTTGATCAGACGAACCGGTCCATCTTCTCCCTTTTCCTTCTTGGCTTCAATCATCGAATCCAGAAGAACCGTTACCAGAGATTTATCCTGCTGGAACATCTGTGTCACACCATCAATCTTCTGATACTCACCATCGGTATAGAACTGAGTATCAAAGGTAACGATCTTCATATCTGGATACGAGTCGTGGATCTCCTTCAGGAATACATAAGATCCGTCCTGATTTCCGTGGCTTACAACCAAACCGTCATAGCCTGCCTCTGCACAGGTCCTGATCGTATCCTGCCACTTATTGAAATCTCCGTCACAGAAGAAGAAATCAAAATCCACTCCCATTGCCTTGCAAAGATTTGCACAGGAATCTTTCCACATCTGGAAAATTGTAGCCGACGGAAGAAGCATGATGTATGCAACCTTCTTACCTGCTACGGGATTGTCAGTATTAACCGTAACTGACGTGGCAGCTGTGCTCGTTGATGCCACTGCCTCCGATTTTGCAGAAGCAGAGGATGATCCGGAACCAGAACCGCCGCCTGATCCGCAGGCGGAAAGCCCGGCTATCATCGCTGTTGCAAGTACAGTAGCAAGGACCTTTTTCAAAGTTTTTGTTTTCATAGTTCTCCTCCTTCGTTATACACTTGCGAACTCACATTCATTTTCCTGCATTTCACAGTATTCGGTGATCTTTGTATTTTTACTGTATGGTTGAGCTTTAATGTTATTCCCAACTACTGTTATTTGACCTGCATAACACTTAGCTGATATCCGTTCCCAAAATATGAAGCATTCTTTTATATTTTGTAACAAATACTAACATACTATAAGCTTTTCCGTTTGGATAAATGAACGATTTTGTTCTTCATTGGCCTCATAATACACGACTGCTTTTCTTTTGTCAATCATTTTCACAAATTAATGATAATATTTGTTAGATTCACACGATTATCAGGGTTTATTTTTGTTATTTATTACCGCTTGCAATAACATTATTTCTCATTTACTATCATAATTAATGTGAGATTCTATCATTTTTATCATTTCACAGATTTTCAAGTATTGTTTCTTGTTAATTCTTTATCGATGTGTTACACTCATCGCGAAGATTTAGAAAGACGAGGATTCAGAAGGAATACAACACTTTCTTAACATCCTTTCTATCTATGATCAATCAAGCAGAGACAGGAGGAACAATCATGTTAAAGAAAAAAATGAGGATTCAGGCCATAGCTCAGGACATGGTCCAGAACCCCACCTATACTATAAGAAATCTGGCTGATAAATATCATGTTTCAGAAATGACAGTCCGAAGAGATATCCGTTACATTGAAGAAAACGGATTTCCTGAACAGTCCGTTCCATTGCCCGGACAATATGCAGCGGCGCCTGTCTCCCCGCCGCAAAACTGTTCTGTAGAAACACCAGTCAAAAGCGGTTATGAATTTTCTGCAGCGAACGCGCTGAACAGCGACAGCAAACGCAGAATCGGAGCCTATGCAGCCACTCTGTTGAAACCAAATGACGTAATCATTCTGGATACAGGAACTACCATAAACTGCATGATGCAGGCGCTTCCTGAAGACATACCGCTCACCGTTATCTGCTATAATTTCAATGTCATGCAGGTGCTGTACAACCGCCAAAATATCCAGATCATTCTGGCGGGCGGTTACTTTCACCGTTCCTCACTCTCCTTCGAGTCCACAGAAAACACAGAACTGCTGAAACGACTTCGTGCATCAAAGATATTTATTTCAACATCCGGTGTAGAAAAAATGGGGCTGACCTGCTCCAATCAATACGAAGTCACAACCAAATCCACTGCGCTCCATTCCTCTCGCACCAAAATTCTTCTGGCAGACTCATCTAAATTCGGCGTTGTCCGCTCAAGTTTGTTTGCCCCACTCGAGGAAATGGATATGATAATCAGTGACACCGGACTCTCCTCAGACTGGAGGCAGTACCTGGAAGAAAAAAATATTCCGCTTGAACTGGTCTGATCACCTCTAAACAATCGGTCCTGTACAAGGACAGCTGCCTTAACATTTAGCTCGAGCAACAAAAAACCGCACCCTTATTTTCCTGAAATGGATTTGAACTTTATCCATTCCCGATCATAAAGGTGCGGCTTTTTCTGCCGGTTATATTCTTAACTTTATATTTTCTTAGATTCCTCTGAAGGAGAACTCGATCTCCATCGGCTTCGTGTTGTCCAGATGATATTCCGGATGAACCTGTGCGCCCCAGGAGTCATCTCCTCCGACGCCCATCTGAAGCCCGACTCTCACGCAGGTATGAACCGTCTTCGGAAGCTCGTTCGGATGCGATGCGCATTCCAGCTCCTCGGGCGTATACGGAAGCGCAGAGAACTGCAGTCCGTTCACCTTGAAACGAAGGCCTCTTCCAAGACTGTCGGTAACCTCGGCCCATCTGACATCTGTGTGATTTCCACACTCCTGCGGGCGAAGATACCCGGCCATACACTTATCGACAGTAGTCCGATAGACTCCGATTTTCGCGTTGCGGCGGTCCAGGTAGGTTTCCTCGGGGCCCGCGCCGTACCATTTCAGATGATCCTCGTCAGCGTCCAGAATAAACAGCATACTGAACTCCGGGAGCTCTCCGATTTCCCGGGATGCATCCATCTTCATACGGACAGAAACCTCTCCGTCCGGCTTCACGGAATAGATCACCAGGCAGTTCTTCGCCGGCATAGTCGCGAGATGATATGTGTACGTGACGGATACCAGATCCTCCGAAATGTCGATCTTGTAGTCAGTCACCTGCCTCTCTTCCTGCGAAATCGTGGTTGCGAAAAGTCCAGCCTGTCTCCACTGTCCCGCGCGCATCGGGAAGAGGCATCCCATATCATTGTCTGTCATTGCTCTCCAGAAATTCGGGCGCGGATTTGCCTTGAGCATTTCTTTTCCTGCATATACGTAGGAGACGAGACCGCCGTGGAGGTTAGAAAACAGAACGCGGAAATGCTCACCGGAAACGCCAAGATTAACTGCGCCCTTTACGACCTTCATCCTGCTGCCGGATTCCGGTTCCGTCCGGATATTATTAATTTCGGAAACGGAGTCTGTCTGTACATCCTTCTCATCATAAGCGATCATCTTCTGCGCCCACGCAATCTCGGTGCCTGCCGGCGCCCAGGGTGTCTCTTCCTTCGTAACGAATGATACTGTGAGGGCTGCCTCTCCTGCCAAAACCGGTATCTCAAACGGCAGAGAAATTGTTTTCTCCTCCTGCGGTCCGACCGACACCGAAGTTTTCACACGGCAGATCTCGCGGTCCTCCCCGGTCAGGGTAATTACGCAGTCAAACCGGTCTGTGTTCGTAAACAGGAACTTGTTCTTTACAACAGCGGTGATTCCCGTGGCTGCGGTTCCGGCTGATCTGTCTGCAGATGCCGGCCCCGAGGTTCTGACAGGTTCCGCTCCAATGCTTACACAGATACTTTGATATCCGTTCCGAACCTCCTGCATCTTTGGAGATGGCGTCCTGGTATCTCCATAGACGATTCCGTTTCCAGAGAAATTCCCGTCATGCGGACGGTCGTCAAAGTCACCTCCATAGCCCAGATATGTTCTGCCGTACCGATCCTTCCGGAGGATCGCCTGGTCGATATAGTCCCAGATGAATCCGCCCTGATACAGCGGATCGTCTTCCGTAAGCTCGATATATTTCAGAAACGCCCCGCAGGAATTGCCCATGGCATGCGCATATTCACAGCAGATATAGGGTTTCTCCCTGTGCTCTGACAGGAATTTACGAATCTCCTGAACCGGTGTATACATGGTACTGACCACATCTGTCGTATCCGGATAACGATCATCGTGGGCAACTCCCTCATAATGCACTAGTCTCGAAGCATCCTCCGCATGGAAGAAGCGGGACATTTCGTAGAGATCTTTTCCTCCAAGCGACTCATTTCCGCAGGACCAAAGCAGCACGCAGGCATGGTTTTTATCCCGCTGAAGCATGCTGTTCGCGCGGTCCAGAATCAGATCGAGGTACTCAGGTCTGTCCCCGGGAACTGTCTCCTCGAGTGTGATATTGCCCCGGAATACCATGTCCCACAGACCATGCGTTTCCAGATTCGTCTCGTCGATGACATAGAGACCGTAGAGATCACAGAACCGGTAAAAGGCGGTCTGGTTCGGATAGTGACTCGTACGGACCGCATTGATGTTGTTGCGCTTCATCGTCAGAAGATCGGTGCGAATCGTCTCCGCATCAATCGCCCTTCCCCTGTCCGCGCTGAACTCATGGCGGTTCACTCCGTTAAACACGATGCGTTTTCCATTGATATGCATCATGTGATCAATCATCTCAAAACGGCGGAATCCGAAGAGCTCAAGGACGGTCTCACAGCGAATATTTTTATTGTCGAAGGCACGTATTCTCACCTGATACAGGAAGGGATCCTCTGCGCTCCAGAGCCGCGCCTCACCGGCATCCAGAAGAATTTCCGCCCGATATACGGATTTTTCATCTTCTCTCGTATGAGCAAAGCGCTTTCCGGCGCCATTGATGGAATCCTTTGTCATCAGTTCTTCTGTCTGCGTCTCCACAGATCCGGTTTCTGATCGGTGAAGTTCCGCCTTCTTCACCGCGATTACATTGCCCTCTCTGTCTTCCAGTGAAAGCTCGACACTTCCCTCTTTTGTGGCGCAGATCTCTGCTTTCAGAGATGTGCGGCGGTAATCATCTGCCACCACCGGTGTGAGACGAAGGTCGCTCACATGAAGATCCGGTATCATAATCAGGTACACATCCCGGAAAATGCCTGAGAACCGGAAGAAATCCTGATCCTCACACCAGCTTCCCGCCGTGAACCGGAACACACGGACCGCCAGCTTGTTCTCTCCATCCACGAGATATGGTGTCAGATCAAACTCCGACGGCGTGAAGCTGTCCTCACTGTATCCGATATAACTGCCGTTCAGCCAGAGCGCGAACCCGCTCTCGACGCCTTCAAAGCAGATATGCAGCTCATGATTTTTCATGCCCTCGGGGACTGTAAAATACCGGACATAACTCGCAACCGGGTTGAACTCCTCCGGGATCTGTCCCGGAAGGATATCCTCAATTCCGTCCCACGGATACTGGGTGTTGACATACTGCGGATGTCCGTATCCCTGCATCTGGATGTGTCCCGGCACCCGGATGTCCGCCCAGCCTCTGCAGTCGTAGTCAGCCGCCTCAAATTCCTTAATCGCTTCCCGGTAATTCTCCGCATAGGAAAACTTCCACACTCCGCTCAGCAGATAACGGCAGTCAGACTCTTCCCATGCTTTTTCGGGCTCACACTCATAGAACATGTGATCCGAATGCGCCGGGAGACGATTCTGGCTGAAGATCCGTGGGTCTTTTACTATGTTATAATCAAATTCTGTCATTTTCTTATTCCTTCCGTTCTCACACTGTATTCGGATTATTTAACGGCGCCGGTAATACCTTCCGCAAACTGCTTCTGCAGTACGAAGAAGATGATCATCGTAGGGATGGAGCAGAAAAGTACACCGAGCATCAGCACGCCATAGTCTGTCGTATAACCGCTTGCCAGATTCGCAATCAGCATCGGCATGGTCTGTGCTTCGTTTCTGGTCATGACAACCTTCGGCCACAGATACGCGTTCCACGCGTTCATGAATGTGATTACCGCAGCTGCCGCGAAGGTGGATCTCATAACCGGCATGTACATGCGGAAGAAGATCTGAAATTCGCCGAGGCCGTCAATTCTCGCGGCTTCCATGATGTCGATCGGAAAGTTTCTGGAGTTCTGACGGAACATCATGATCATAAACGGTGTGGAAATTGTCGGAAGAATGAAACCCCAGACGGTGTTCAGCAGGTTTCCCGCGGAAATCATGCGGAACAGCGGAATCATTGTAGCAACCTGAGGGATCATCATTCCAAGAAGCAGAACAGCAAAAAGCTTATCCTTCACCTTGTCGTGATACAGCTCGAACCCGTATCCGGCAAGCGAGCAGATGAACAGACACAGCAGCGTCTGTACCACTGCGTAAAGGAAGGAATTGCCCATGGAGGTCCAGAGGGGCTCCGTTCCTGTCAGATTCTTGAAATTCTCTACGAGATTTGTTCCGAACCAGATTTTACCCTGCGCGACCTCAAGCGATTTGTTGGTCGCCGCAGTAATCATCCAGTACAGCGGAAATACCGAGAAGAAGGATACGATGGCAAGAAAAATGTATGTCGGGATCAGTCTTCTCTGAATCGCCGATTTGTTTTTTGTTTTTTTACCTGCAGGTACTGCTGCTGTCCGATCAGTCACGTGTATCACCTACTTTCAGATTGATTGCGGCCAGGATCGCGACCAGAATAAATACGAAAAAGGACATGGCGCAGGCATAGCCAAAGTTCGCGACGCCCTGTCCAAAGGAGTTGTTGTAGATATAATGGGACATCGTAATAGTGGTGTTTGCCGGGCCTCCCTTTGTCAGGTTTACAGACTCGTCGAAAAGCTGGAGGGTACCATTGATGGACATGATGAATGTCATGACGATAACCGGTTTCAGAAGCGGAACTGTGATGTACCAGAAAGACTTCCATCCGTTTGCGCCGTCGATGTGTGCCGCCTCATACACGGAATACTCAATGTTCTGAAGTCCTGCCAGATAGAACACCATGTTGTATCCGGTCCATCTCCAGATCAGGGCCAGTATGATGACAAACCGGGCAGTTCCCGGTGTTCCCAGCCAGTTGATGTTTTCGTGAATCAGTCCGAGATTTGTCAGCACGGTATTCACAAGACCAGTGGTGGCAAACAGGGACTTGAAGATCAACGCGTAAGATACCAGTGAGGTCGCGCAAGGAAGGAACACACAGGTCCGGAAGAATCCCTTCAGTTTCAGATTTTTGTTGTTCAGAAGCTGTGCCAGAAGAACGGCAAGAACAAGCATAATCGGAACCTGAATGACCAGATAGAGGAATGTATTCCCTACGGAACGCTTGAAAAGCTGGTCCTTGAACATGCGGGCATAGTTAAAGGTAATAGGATTTGCCCATTTCAGATTTGCCGAGGAGCCCGTCTGCAGTGACATGACGAACGCCTGCACCATCGGATAAAAACTCATCACAAAGATCAGAATCGTTGCCGGGAGAAGGAAGACCCATCCGGCTGCTTTCTGCTTTGCGAGAAGACTCATACCTTTTTTCTTGTTCAAAATAATTACCTCCTGATCCGGCGGCTTTCCTCCTGCCTTGTGCCGCCTTTTTTCTGCATCCGCATCCGGAAACAGGGGCTGCCGCACTCCCTGAATGCAGTGCAGCCGCCCCTGTAGAAATTTCCGTTACTGAATTAATTCGAAGTAGAAGCGGAAGCGTCTTCCATCTGGAATTCAATCTGATCCTGAGCATCCTTCAGCGAAGAATCCACATCAGCGCCGCCGATAATATTCTGGATTGCCGCAGCAACCTGCGTACGGGTCGGATAGTGGAAATCGGACTGCTCAACAACCGGTACATGAGTTCCCATCTCAACGATCTGTGAGTAGATCGGGGTGTCATTGAAGAACGCCACGCCCTTGTTGTACACATCTGATTTGCTTGCCGGAGCATAAGTGGTGATAACGCCGCCGTTCGTCAGCGCATCGTCGTAGGTCTCGGCTGCGCCGTCTCCGCCGCCGAAGGTATAAGCGAGGAAGTCCTCTGCAAGATCCTTCTTCTGGCAGTTCGATGTGATATAAAGAGAAGAACCGCCGTTGGATGCGTATCCGTCGCCGCCCTCAAGAGTCGGCATTGTGGTGATCTCCCATTTTCCGCTGTTATCAGCAACCTGCTCGATTGTCGGAATGATCCAGTTTCCGTTGATGACGCCGGCAACCATGTCTCCCTGAATTGCCTGGTTGGTGTAATCGGACCAGTCATTTGCCAGATACAGTACATTATCCTGCTGGAGCTTTACGATAGTCTCAATCACCTTCTTGAAGGTTTCATTGTCTGTGAGATTAACCTTGCCGTCCTTGAACTGGGACTGTCCCTCCGCCTGCATCATTATGTAGGGCAGATCGTTTCCGTCTCCATCCATGCAGAGGAGATATTTTCCGGTTGTCTCATAGACCTTCTTGCCGATCTCATCGAACTTGTCCCAGGTGCATCCCTTGAGGTCGTCGATGGTGTAGCCCGCCTGCTCCAGAAGATCGGTTCTGTAAGCCGCGATAACGGTTCCGTTGTCTACCGGAACACCATAATGCTTGTCGTCGATGGTGGAGTAGGAAACCTTCTCCTGAGAGAAATCATCCCACTTGATGTCGATATCATTGATATCCTGCCATGCATCCGGATAATCGGTCACAAATTTGTGGATGTAATGGTCCTGGAAAAGGACGATGTCGGGCAGAGTGCTGTAATCACCGGCAGAAGCCGCAAGAGTAACAGCGTTCTCTACATCCGAGGACTGGGACTGCTCGATGATGTTCAGCTTGAAATCCGGGTTCTTCTTCTGATATGCCTTCTCTGCCGCTTCCAGAGCCGGGATGTTGAAGTTCTTATCCCATGCGTATACAGAAAGCGTATTCTCGTCTTCACTGGAGACATCAGCCGTTGCCGCCGCGCCGGAGCCGGATTCCACCGCTGCATCTGAAGTAGCCTTTGCTGCGGATGTGCTGGTTGAACTGCTGCCGCAGCCCGCAAGAGTTCCGATAATCATTGTGCCCATGACAAGAGCAGAAACAAGTCTTTTTTTCATATTATCCTCCATTCCTTTCATTGCGTCGTGCGTATGTGCCGGCATTGTGCACAAAAAAATTGCTAGAATTCCTTTGTCTGTGGTAATTCTACCAATTAGCGTTCACATAATGTTAACAAAATCAATCTCAAAAATTGCAATTTCAATCATTCCTTGATTCTTCCCGGACAAATCCTCCGCAGGGCATTCCGGAAATCCTCGTCCAGATCCAGCAGAAGCTTGATCTTCTCTCCTTCCCTCCGGATAATCATCGTGTAATAGGGCACAGAATCCTCGTAGGAGGTGTAATCAAATTTCGGAAGGTCCCCCTCCGGTCCGCCCTTCCGGTACTTTGCCACAAACTCCGAATCATGCGGAGCCACAATCTCCAGATCATCCAGATTCAGCATCTGTCGGGTGACCCTCCGGGTACCGCCGTAGATCACATCGATCTGCAAGGTTCTTTCATCCAGTATATACTCATAATCCCTGCCGGACAGAAACCCGAACAAGAAATAGAGCCCTGCCATAAGAAAGCAGGGCAGCATAAATCCCCTGGAGAGGAAAATTCCGGCAGCCAGGAACAGAACCGCCAGAACAAGCATGAGCGTCTTTAACGTCCCCGCCGATGACTTTCTTCTCCGATGAACCGCCAGAACTCTTCTGTCATTCATAATCCTTATCACCTCCGCCGGTCAGCTCATCCGGCATGATCTTTTCGTCCGCATCATCCTGATGCAGTCTGGCCCAGATATCCTTGTACTTTTCCGTCCATTCACTCGCCTGCCATCCCTTCTTTGCGCTGATGTGCAGACGATCGGACACATTTCCGGTCGTCGCATTCTTCTTCCACTGGTAGGGCGACATTCCCATAAACACCTTGAAGTTCCGGAAAAAACTGGAGGCTGTCTTGAACCCGACCCTGTATCCCGCGTTCTCCATCTGTACATCCTCCTTGCTCACGATCTCACACGCCTTCTCGACGCGGACCATGTTCAGATAGTTCAGCGGGCTCATGTTTGTGCTCTCATAGAAAACACGCCGGAAATGGCTCTCCGAGAGCTGACAGACCGCCGCCAGATCCCGGATCTGCAATTCCTCGGCGTAGTGCTCCTCGACATAGCGAAACACTGCTTCCAGGTAATGGTTGTAGGCAACATTCCGGTACTGCAGCTGCTCGTGCTCCTCCTTCAGACGGATGATCTCAAACACAAGCGCGCAGAGGTATCCCTTCAGGATCTCCCTGTAATGGGCTTTTTTGTCTCTGCACTCCTCCAGAATGCATTGGATCAGCCGCGCCATATGCGGATGCCCCTTCTGGGTCTTCAGCGTTCCTCTCTGGTTCACGATACGCACGACCTCATGTACATCGAAACCAAAATTCTGCATCTCATGACGGATGAAATTGTTGATATCGATGAACAGAAACTCCCACTTGCAGATGTTCCCGGGATCACTGTTCGTCGTGTGCAGGATATTCGCCGGAATTACCGTAAACATCTGGTCCCCGTAGCGGTATTTTCTGCCTGAAATGATCAGTTCTCCCCGTCCGTGATAGCAGTAGCCGATCTCTAAATAATTGTGAAAATGCAGGAGTCCGTCCGGCATATCAACCCCGTAGCTGATCTCCCAGCCCTGTCCGAGAAGCGGCAGTATATATTCCCCCGCCGGAATCTCGTAATAACGGAACTCCGCATTTGATCTGGTCTGAGTCATACGTATAAATAACCCTTTCCGGTCTGAAATATCTGCTCTGACCGCATAGTTTCTGATCGCAGAATGCCCGAGTGCACAACCTCTGACCGCAGAATATCTGACCACGGAATATCTAACCACAGAATATCTGACCACGGAATATCTTGACCGCAGAATGTCTGAGCTTTCACGCTGGTGACCCGTCATCACCTCCGTCTTCTCAGTTTTCTTCCTTTCCGTGGGTTCTGTTTCCGACCCACTGGTTCTGGATATTCCAGAGCCTGTCGAAAGACATTCCCGTCACCTTCTCACATACGCGGATCTCCTCCGGTGTCGCCTTTGAGCTGTCCTCTCCTCTGCGTCGGCGGATCTCCTTCTTGACAATATTGAATTCCTTTTCTGTCATCGGGAAAAGATACCCGAATACAAAGAGGAGCACGCAGAGAATAACCGGCATGAGTACAAAAATCGCCGCGATTCCCTTCTGTGTGAACGCGGACTGCCTCGCCCCTTCGTTTGCCAGCTTCTCACTGTAGCCGACAGCGGTGAGCAGAATACCGATCAGCCATGCAGAGAGCCCCGAGGAAATCTTTCTGGCAAAGGTTGACATCCCGGATACCACGCCGGGGCGGTGAATTGAAGTGATCAGCTCGTCTACATCAGGCATATCCGCCATGATAGCAAAGATACTTGTAAGCGTAGCCGCATTGCCGATTCCGATTCCGACCGCAAGCGCGAGAATCGGATAAATGCTGGCGCCCTCATAGGAGAACGGTATCAGAAGCAGTGTGCAGGCGACACGTATCGGAGCACCTATCAGGATCGTTGTACGCTTGGAGGTCTTCGCCATCACCGGGCCCCAGATCAGCATGCCGATCAGCTGCGCTACAATCAGAGCCGCCATCAGATAGGTGACATAGTGATTCTGATAGCCGTTAATAACGTCATCCACATAGTATACCGCCATTCCGGATACAAAATCCATGCCGCACTGCCCCGTCAGGTAGATTCCAATAAAAAGGCGGAATGACCGGCTGCGGAATGCGCTTGCCGCATGATCGAAGCTGCTGATCATTTTAGAGCGAACCGGCGCGTGATAATTCTCCCAGGTTCCCCCAACCGTGATCAGGCAGGTCACCAGGAACAGAAGTCCGAAGAGAACGCCGCAGCGAAGATACATGGTTGTCTTTGTCGTATCTGTAATCAGAAGCGTCGGAACCACTCCGCAGACCATTGCTCCAAGCGTGGACCAGATCATACGGACATTGGAGAAACGTGATCTGGTGTCGTAATCATCCACCATGTCCGGCAGAAGCCCGTTATAAGGAACCATCAGGATCGTCGATCCGGTTGAGAACAGGCAGTACATAATCACATAGAAAATGAACATCGTGACCGGTCTGTCTGTGCGGAACGGTACCCACAGCGTGGCAAAGGTCAGCGCCGTCGCAAAGGAACCGATCAGCATATAGAAACGCTTGGCGCCCATCTTCGCACTGGTCCGGTCCGCGATATTTCCCATGACCGGGTCTGTGACCGCGTCCCAGAAATGTCCGATCAGGGGAACCGTTCCGGCGAGCGCCGCCGGCATCCCGATCGCCTTGATCAGAAAGACAGAGAAGAACGCATTAATGATGACGAAGGCTCCTCCGTTGAAAAACTCACCCGCCCCGTACATGAACTGGGACGATAATCCTGTACTGTGCTTTCCTGACTGCATGTGTCACTCCTTTCTCATGGAGTCAAGCTCCTGGAACAGCTTCTCGTAGTAGTCCTTACGCACATCCGTCGCTGCATTGAAGATCTCATGCCGCGATGTCGGAAACTCATAGCGGTGCGTCTGCGGAAGTGCCCGGAAGAGATCACGGTATCCCTCAGGATCAACCAGATGATCCTGTCCCGCCATGAAGACAGCGAGCGGTGTCCGGATCTTCTGCGCGTCACGTATCAGTCTCGATGTCGCGTCCAGACTGGCAATTGACCAGCCGAACGTAGCTCCGTAGGTCTGGTAGTTATCATTCGCGCACCGCATCTCAAACATGTAATCATAACGGGAACGCGACTGACAGCTGGACTGTTCAAAAATATTGACCCCGTCGAAACGGCTCTGTCCCGCCGAAAGCTTTTTCTTCATATGGAACAGCGTCACCAGAAACCGCATCGCCCGTATCTGCGCCTCAGAATAACCCTTTGTCTTCAGCTTCAGCATCGGGCTTGAAAGCACAGCCCCACTGAAGTCTTCCGGATAATTCTCCAGATACAGAGACGCGATCGCCCCTCCCATAGAATGGGCAAACAGGAGCCTTTGATGGCTGTCCGCCGAAACGACCTGATCATAGAATCCCTTCATATCTGAGACATACGTATCATAATTATCAATATGGACCAGATCCTTCTCCTTCAGTTTTCCACCGGACAGTCCATGTCCACGCATCTCCGGAAAATAGAACCCGAACCCGTGCCTGTAAAAATACCAGGACATCTCATGATACTTGCCGTAAAACTCACAGAAGCCGTGAAACATCACCACTACAGCCGCTGCATTTTCCGGTATCGCATAATAGTAATGGATCCTTGTCCCATCGGAGGAGATAAAATAATCCTCCTTCACGCACTCCTCCCGCCATCGGCGGCAGGGCCCGTCCATTGCCTGTCTGTAATCATCTTCACCGAGGAATTCCATGATTATTTCCTCCTGAACAACTCCAGCGCCTTCTTCGGATAATTTGTAATGACCGCATTCACGCCGGCATCCTGGCACATCTTCATGTACTTCTCATCGTTTACCGTCCAGACATTTACATCGATGTCCTTCTCCCTGCACTCCTCCATGAATCCCGGGAACTGAAGATTATAGAGCGCCGGATGAAGTGCGTCCACTCCGTGATTTTTTGCGTAGGAAGGCATGTCGAGTGTTCCGTCCGCATACAGGAATCCGGTCCTGGCATTCGGATCCAGTTCCTTGATCTTCATGACGGAATAATGATTGAAGGAGGAATAAATGACCCTGTCCTCATAGTGATTTTCCTGCGTCATTTTGACGATGGCATTTTCAATGTCCTTATAAAAAATGATTCCGGTCTTCAGCTCGATATTAATCACAAGACCGGTATCCCGGAGCGCGTCAAAAACCTCCTGCATCGTGGGAATACGGGCTCCCTCATACGCCTTGTTGCCGTTGTCGAAATTCATCTTTTTCAATTCTTCCAGCGTATAATCCTTCACCCATCCTGCTCCGTCAGAGGTACGGTCAATCTTTTCGTCATGGCATACGACAATCTGATTGTCACGGGTCAGCTGAACATCCAGTTCCACGCCATCGGCGCCCATCTCTGCAGCCAGTCGGAATGCCTCCAGCGTATTCTCCGGAGCATATCCGCTTGCCCCTCTGTGTGCCCAAACAAAAGGTGTACTCATAATAAGCCTCCATTCAAAAGAAATGTTCTATCTCGCTGCATCTCAACAGAATATGATTCATACCCCCATTGTACTGCAACGAGAAAAAATTTATATCTCATTGTACCGCAACACCAGATAGAATTCCAATATTTTTACCTAAACTCCGAATTATGTTTATGTAAAAATTATACGTTTTCTACAAAATACCGGTCTCTCCGGCAAGTATTTCCCTGTTGATTCCTTGTCTTTTCGCACGCACTTATGATATAATAGCGTTAATTGAGAGTTAATCTTAAAGCGCAGAATGAGGGGACACCGCTGCAGTATTAAATTCTAGCGAAATGGAGTGACCGATCATGGATAAGGAATCAATCAAGGCAATTATCGATGCCATTCAGGCAAAGAAGAACAGCACAACGATGAAGAAGGGTTCTCTGCTCAGAATTATTGCGATAGCCGTCGCCGCAACCGCTGCGGTCTGCGGAATTGCATACGCAGTATACCGCTACTTCACACCGGATTATCTGGAAGATTTCGATGACGAAGACTTTGACGATGATTTTGACAGCTATTTTGATGAGAACGACAAAGACGAAGAAGAGAAATCCTCCGGAAAGAGTTCCGATGAATCCGGCGAAGACTGACAGCATCCGCTGAATGGATCGCCTCAGACCTGCGGATATCCGGCCGAAGAACCGGTATTCAATCATAAGCGACAGGCAAATGCGCTTAACTGCGATTTTGTTCCGGCGTGACAGCCGGTATTCAATCATAAGCAACCGGGCGATAAAGCGAGATAAAACACGCTGCGCGAGTTTTATCTCGCTATCGCGACGCTCGCTGCACACGAATACTTCGCATTCGGCGGCTGCGGCGCACTGTTCGCGTAAATTATGCAAAGCTCCGACACATGATGTGCCGGGGCTTTTTTGAGGAGAAGTTATTTTTTTATCCGTTCATAAGCCGTTATCATTAATCCACGTTATTATTTATCCGTTTTTACCATATTCATCCGTTATTACAACCGAAAGGATTTTATTTATGAAAAAAGGTGAGATCTACGAGGGCACTGTCGACCATATTTCCTTCCCGAACAGAGGGCACGTCCTTGTCGCCGGGGAAGATAGTGAGGTAATTGTCAAGAACACCATCCCCGGTCAGACCGTACGTTTCCGCATCAACAAGAAGAAGGCCGGACGCTTAGAAGGACAGCTTCTGGAGGTTCTTCAGCCATCCGTTCTCGAGACAGCCGACCCCGGATGCAGTCTGTTTCCGCGCTGCGGCGGCTGCACCTACCGCACACTTCCTTATGCGGAACAGCTTGCGCTGAAGGAAGGCGAAATCAAGTCTCTGATCAGCAGAGCGCTGGCCGAGGGCGGGCAGATCCGGAGTGACGGCTCCCCGGACTATGTATTCGAGGGTGTCAAACCGAGTCCCGCAGAAAAAGGTTACCGCAACAAGATGGAATATGCCTTCGGAGACATGGAAAAAGACGGCGAACTGACCCTTGGTCTTCACAGGAAGAACAGCACCTACGATATTCTGACGGCTGATCACTGCCAGATCGTGCACGAAGATTTCAACCGCATTCTCTCCTGCGTACTTGAATTCTGCCGGGCGCACCACTGGCCGTATTTCCATAAGATCTCCCACGAAGGATATCTGCGTCATCTTCTGGTGAGACGCGCATCCATAACCGGTGAGATACTGGTCGATCTTGTCACAAGCTCTCAGCATCCGGAGCAGGAAGCTCTTCAGGAACTGTGCGCGAAGCTGAGAAACCTTGACCTGGAGGGAACGCTAACCGGCGTTCTGCATACCGTAAACGACTCCGTCGCGGATATCATCCGTAACGATCGCACCGATCTGCTCTACGGAAGAGACTATTTCTACGAGGAGCTTCTCGGTCTCCGGTTCCGCATCACTCCTTTTTCCTTTTTCCAGACAAACTCCAGAGGCGCGGAGGTCCTTTACAGCACCGCCAGAGAATTTCTGGGAGATGTCGGGAATCACACTGTCTTCGACCTCTACAGCGGTACCGGAACCATCGCGCAGATCATCGCTCCGGTGGCGAAAAAGGTCGTTGGTGTGGAGATCGTAGAGGAGGCCGTGGAGGCAGCCCGGGAAAATGCCCGATTGAATCATCTCGACAACTGCCATTTTCTCGCCGGCGATGTTCTGAAGGTTCTCGACGAAATTCCGGACAAGCCCGACTCCATCATTCTCGATCCGCCCCGCGAGGGGATTCACCCAAAAGCCCTGCCCAAAATCATCGCCTACGGCGTCAACAAGATTATCTACATTTCCTGCAAACCCACGAGCCTTGCCAGAGATCTCCCGGTCTTTCTGACGCATGGCTACCGGCTGGAGCGAATTGCCTGTGTTGACCTGTTCCCCGCGACCGTGCACGTGGAGACGGTTGTCCTGCTTTCCAAGGGCGAGATCGACTAGAAGAATATCCGGGTTGCGTTCTCTTTGGAAGATACGGATATGTCGGAGTTTCAGGATGGCGCAACCTATCCCCAGATCAAGGCGTATGTGTTGGAGCATAGCGGGTTAAAGGTATCCAATCTTTATATCTCACAGATTAAGAGGATATGTGGGATTGGGGTTGGTAAGAACTATAATCTGCCGAAGTCCGAGGATTCCAGACAGCCCCAGTGTCCACCGGAAAAAGAGAAAGCAATCCGAGAAGCATTCAAATATTTTGGGATGATCTAGCATCCAGCAAAGTGGAGGTTTCTTATGGATAGGTTGATTTCTTGTGAGTTCAACATGGATAATGCCTGTGTGGAACTGAAATTCTTAGATGGCAGTATGATTGCTATTGATACAATAGCCGTGGAGAATGAGGTTGCTGACAATATGTATCAGCGGTCAGAATTGGACTATCTGATCTACAATGATCCGATTGGATATGCAGACTTGATATTGAACGGAAACCCCGAAATTTATCTAAAAACTGTAACTGAATGTAAACCCTTAGATTAAAACGCAGCCCTCTGCCTTTTCATTGGCAGAGGGCCGTTTTTTGCTTAACAGTTATTGAGCATCCCTTAATTGCTCTACAACACTGCATTTCGCTGCGTTGTCATACATCATGCAAGGAATCAGCCACCCCAGCAGAAGAAATACCGGAATTGTCAGCAGGACAGGCAGAATGGTGAATCGATACTCAAAGAACCAGAACATACTGCCCAGCATTTTTCCCGCAAGAGGTCCCACCGCCAGCGACAGAATAAAGGCCGCCGCTACAGAAGACATTGCGTAAAACAACCCCTCGTAGATCAGCATGGTTTTGAGCTGCCGGTTTGTCATTCCTACAGCCTGAAGCACAGCAAATTCACGGCGGCGGGAAAGAATACCGGTCATCATGGCGTTGAAGAAATTTAAGAGTCCCACCAGCCCAATGATAGCACAGAGGATACCACCTATCAGAAGGAACATCTGCCGGAACTGAGCAAATTCAGAGCGAGCCGTGACCTTGCTTTCATACATCAAGGGCGAAAACTCACCGGCAGTGAGCTTCGATAGATATTGCTCTGCTTCGGCCTCGTCAACTTCGTCCGCTGTGTCGAACAGGTAGAGCATCGGAATGGCTGCACCACCGCTGTCCCTCTGTGCGGTGTCCACAGACAAAACTACGTCATATCCAATACCACCATAACGATAACTCATGGAATTCGGAAGTTCTACCAAGGCGCAGACCGTGTACTCTACATCTCTGGCTCCATACAATTTTGCCTGAAAGTACTCCTCCGGTGTATCTTCGGTGCAGAGTTCCCCGGTGCGGCTGTCGATATATTTCACATCATCCGCATAGGTAGCGGTAATCGTGTCTCCCACCTTGGGGTAGTATTCAGGATTGGGCAGATTGCCGTAATCATCCAAAGAAACCGCAATGGCAATGGCGTTATTGTCCGGCTCCAGCATAGGAGAAATATCTCCGTCGAACACTTGCAGCTTGTCAAACAGGCTGTTATCCAGAGCCTCGATTCTGGTATCTCCCATCACCATATTGCCCCGGTGCTCCAGACGGCTCATATGGCTGTCCAACTGCTCGGCGCTTTCGTACTTTGCATAGTCCTGCCGCAGAGCATCCTCCGTCATCCACAGATATGCGGGTTTTCGCACAGCATATCCCGTGCCGGAAAGACTGGCCCTTGTGTTTGCTGCGATCTCTTCGATCTGTTCCGGCGTGATTAATTCATCTGCCGGGTTGTAACGGAAATAGTCGGGCGTGCTGACGATAAAATCGGCGCAGGTCATGAAGGATACATACTTCTCCATGCTGAAGCCGCCCACAAAGGCACACAGCGCATTGAACAGCGTCACCGACAGTGCCAGAGACACCACCACCAGCACCGTCTTTTTTTTGTTTCGTCCCAGATTGGCAAAGGCCATCTGATGGAGCTTCGCTCCCCGGGTGTTGCGCCGTTTTTTCTTGGTCTGCATCACATCCGTATATTTGGTAGCCTCCACCGGAGAGACCTTAGCTGCTATTTTTCCGGGCTTGGAACAGGACAAGAGCACCGTCAACAAGGCGAACAGCATAGAACCAAGGAAGATCACAGGCGATGTGCTGATGGTGGTGATGCCTGCATCCAACCGGGTGGAGCGCAAGACAACAGGAACCAAAACAGCGCCAATGCCGTAGCCCAGCAGCAGCCCCGCCGGAATACCGATCAGACAAAGCAGAAGTGCCTGCAGGCGAATGATGCGTTTGAGCTGCCGGGGCGTTGTGCCAATGGTTTTCAGAAGTCCGTAAAACCGGATATCCCCTACAACAGAGATCTGAAAAATGTTATAGATGATAAGATACCCCGTGAAAATCACCAGCAGCAAAAAAGCTGCTATGGCGACCATCAGCTCTGGATCGAGCTGTGACTCCAGCTGGGATGAGGTATATCCCCAATTGACGCCGATTCGGACGCTGTTGGGATCGGTATAGCTGTCCCATGTGTAACCAAGATCGGTATCCACCTGCTCCATCTGCCCTTGAATGTTTGTGCCGGAGGCCAGCATGACATTCAAATCGGTGCGGAAAGGCTGTAAACCTGTTTTCACTGCCTGCGCTTCGATGTCATCTGCGTAATCACGGCTGATGTTGATGTAATGAACAGGCATTAGTTCATCATAGTCCCAATAGCCCACCAGCGTAAAGGTATCTGTTACAGTAAAGGCGGTTTGATCCTTGTCCGTAATGGAATAGGAAACCGTGACCTCGGCGCCCAGCTCCGGCGTTACGCCAAGCAGCTGCAACGCTGCCGTATCCATGGCTACCTCTTTGCCGCTTTCGGGCATCCGTCCGGTAGTAGGGGTTGCATAGCTCCATTTAGTGCAGTTGGCATCCATGTAGCTGATCTCTGCCGGTATTTTGGCAAAGACCCCCTCCGCAGTGATACCGATTACCTTCCGTGCCCCCGTAGCCTTCACCTTTGGGTGGGCAGCGATGCGTTCCGCCTGCTCGGGGGAAACATCCTTAAAGGTGCCATGCGCATAGCCGCCTACCTGCCGAAACTGGTAGGTTTCATAACTGGCGTTCAACGACAAGACAATGGTGAACATGGAAGTAAATAGCAGCGTTGTCAGCGCAATGGCAAAAATAGCGATCAGATTGCGGCGACGGTTCGCATAAAGAGATTTTAAGCTGAGCTTTCGAATACATTTTCTGTTTTTGACATTCATCGTAGCCACCTCCCGTTAGTTCTGGGAGACGATCCGACCATCTTCGATACGGATAATGCGGTCTGCCATCTGCGCAATTTCTTCGTTGTGAGTGATCATTACGATTGTCTGGGCGAACTTTTGACTGGTGACTTTCAAAAGGCTCAATACATCCTGGCTGGTTTTGGAATCCAGATTGCCGGTGGGTTCATCTGCCAGAATGATAGCGGGTGCTGCCGCCAGCGCACGGGCAATGGCTACTCGCTGCTGTTGACCGCCTGAGAGCTGATTGGGCAGCGCATCCAGACGATCATCCAGCCCAAGTGTCTGTACAATTTGCTGTACGAAATCCTTATTGACCTTGCCACCGTCCAGCTCAATGGGTAGAACAATATTTTCATACACATTCAGCACCGGAACAAGATTATATGCTTGGAACACAAAGCCGATTTTCCTGCGGCGGAAGATGGTCAGTGCTTCCTCCTTCAGGGAGAAAATATCCTGTCCGTCCACCATGACCGTGCCACTTGTAGGGCGATCCAGCCCGCCCAGCATGTGCAGCAGCGTGGATTTGCCGGAGCCGGATGTGCCGACAATTGCAACAAATTCGCCCTTCTTTACACTTAAATCAACGCCATCCAACGCATGAACTGCGTTATTGCCGGAGCCATAAATCTTTTTCAGGTCTTTTGCCTGTAAAACTTCCATAAATGAGTACCTCCATGAAAAAATCTGTATGTATGAAAAGAAATGATCCTTTGATACATACAGATTATCGCATAGGATTCTTTCCACATTCTTTCCGGCGGAAAATGAAATCTAACAGTTTTGATAGAATTGTTGTTATTTCGGCAGAAATATGGAAAACGTACTTCCTTTTCCCGGAACGGAAGCAACCTTGATATAACCGCCCTCGCCGGATATGATCTGTCGGGCAAGGTATAAGCCGATGCCGACCCCTTCTTGTTTCTGCACACTATTTGAGCGGTAAAAGCGAGCAAATATCTTCGCTTGCTCATTTTCCGGGATGCCTGAACCGGTATCCGATATATCGATCCTTGCAAACATTTCATAGCTTACAGCAGAAATAGTAATGGTGCCATGCTCTGTATATTTGATGGCGTTGTCTACGATATTAGCCAGCGCTTCCGCTGTCCATTTGAAGTCGAATACAGCAAAAGCATCTGTATCCTGCATTTGCAAAGACAATCCTTTTTCAGAAGCCTTGGCAGTATATTGTTCTACCACACTTTCAAGCAGAGGCTGCAGCGCTGCTTGCTGAGGGGAGAGTGAAATGATCCCGTTTTCCAGTCTGGAAAGCTTTACGAGAGAATCGGTCAGAAATCGCAGCTTTTCCGATTGTTTGTACAGCGCCTCCACATTTGCCTTCGCCGACGCAGGCAGAGTTTCCTCCATCAAAAGTTCGCTGTATAACAGCAGATTTGCAATCGGCGTTTTCGTCTGGTGGGAAATGTCCGCAATCAAGGTTTTGATTTTGTCTTTTTCCTGCGCTATATTTTGAGAAGATGCTTCTGCTGCGGAAAGATAGTGCGCAAACTTCGTTTCCAATGCAGACAGCTGGCTTTCATCAAAATTGGTTTCAGAAAAGGAGCCGATCATGGCAGCGTCCAGCATCTTTTCGATATCTTCCATCGTTTTTCTGACCTTCCTCCGCTCCCATAATACAGCAGCTATCGCCGCCAGAAAACATAGCAGTATGATCACAATGCCGGTTTTATTCATCTTTTATCACCCAGCTATAACCGATTCCATAGACAGTTTTAATGTATTTCTGTGCACCAAGCTTATCCCTCAGACGCTTGATCGTAACAGACAAAGCATTTTCATCCACATATTCTGCGCCATCTGTCCAGATCCGGTCGACAAGGTCTCCACGGGTCATGGTTCGACCACGATTTTCAACAAGCAGACGCAGTAATTTTTGTTCTGTTTTACTCAATTCCACTTTTGAATCTCCCACATAAAAAGTCATAGCCTCAAAGTCAAAGTGAAATAGATCCATATGGAACGGCGCATTTTTATGATTTAACGCTTGCTTTCGCAGTTGGGTATTCACCCTTGCCCGCAAAACCGAAAGAGAAAAGGGTTTGGTAATGTAATCATCAGCGCCCCGCTCCAGTCCGTCTACAATATCCAGATCGGTGTCATTGGCAGTCAGCAGAATAACAAGAACTCCGGGCAGGTTTTCCTTGACCTCCCGAAGCAGCTCAAGCCCACTGCCATCCGGCAGATTGATATCCAGCAGGATCAGGGATACACTCCCGCAAAGCAATTGTTCTCTTGCCGCTTTTAGATCATGGCAGGATATAATCTGACGGTCATCTGCTTTCAGCGCTTTGCATAAGCCTTGATTCAAACCGATATCATCTTCAATTATCAATAATTGTTCCATGTATCTCACTCCCTCATTATTCAAATGCCACCATCATTTCCTTGGGCAATTTTTCGTTCTCACAGTTCAGAAGATAGGCTATTGCTCTGATTGCAAATTTGTTTGTTTTCACTGTATCCCAGTCGGCAAGACGAACTATTTCTGCTGTGCTGTCCTCAAAATTCAAAGAAATCTCACCCAATTCGCCGTCGCAGTCTGCTTGGTATTCGTAGATTGCGGCGACGATTTTCTTTTTTCGCTTAGTTCTGGACACCTGTTTCAACCAGACAGCATGGAGCGCACCTTCGGCAACCAACAGTTCCGCCAGCTTATCCACTGCTCTGCGGTAGGCTCTCTCTGCACCGCTGGCAGTGCTGCCCTCAAACTTAACCGCCAGTTCTTCAAAAGTGGCGCGGTCTTTCCATGAGCTGACACGCCCACAGGCCATGTAGACCGCAAGACGCTTTTCAAGCAAGGTCTGTTCCCGGTAATTCAGTTTCTCAAATGCCCGCTGCACCTTTTCTGCTTGTATGCCGTTCCAGAGGATGTCGGTATAGTTCCAAGTATCATCAAGGGCAACATCTTCGCCTGTTTCCTCCCCGTTCTCATCCGTGACGTAGAACGGCTGCTGATTGCGGATGCCACGGACTACTTTCAGGTATTCTTCCGCAAGGGCAAGGTCGCAGTTGTATTTCTTTGCAAATTCACTGACCGCATCCTTGGTGTTCTGGCACAGCCAAGCCATTGAACGCACCATTTTGTAATTGGTCAGAGAGGACACCGACCATTTTTCTTCGCCCATGCGAAAACGGAGCATAGCATCCCGGATGAATGGGAAAATGTAGGTAGCATACTCCGCACCCTTGGCAGGATCATAGTCCATCAGCTTTTGGAGCATTTGCTCCCGACAGGAGAGCTTAATATCCAGAAATCGGTCTGTGTCGTACAGATCGCCGCCATCCATGCCGAGAAAGGATTTGATACGCTTATTGAGCTGCAGCTCGTAGTGGTGTAGGAAGAACGAAAAATAAAGCAAATTCTTTTCCTGCAAGGCAGACAGGATATATTCGTTCAGGCTGTCTACCTGCGGCGGCTTCGGTTCAAGTTGGAAGATGCGCTCTGCCACATAAGGAGGGATACCGTCACCGTGCAGGTTTACCCGGTGTTTTGGTATGTATCCGGTCATATTCCATGTAAAATCATTCAGCATAGCGCACCTCCCTTCTAAGTAATCAGCGGGAATAATTAACCATAATTCCAGGTTTGTCTTGCAGCATTTATATTATCCAGAAGAACAGATGCAGGATTTGCCTCGTAATAGTACGTGCTCATATCCAAAACGCCTTCTTCCATTTCACCCCACTCTGCTGTGCGAGAAACAAAGATTCTATTATATACACACCAATCGCATGTGGTGGTGAAAGCAGCAATATCTGCAAAGTCTTTTGGAAATACAATTCTTCTTCCATTTGATGTTGGCTTAAGATAGTTCTCCATTATTTCTTTGAAATTCTTCAGATCGTAATCCGTAGCATTTTCCAAAGCTTTACAGACAATCAATTCTTCGTGCGTGAATTCTGTAAGTGCTTCTAAATGGTTTGCAAGAATTAGACCATAAATAACGCAAACCTTTGGGCATTCTGCATTTACAGTTTGTTTGAACAGATTGGCTACGATAATAGCCTTTTCCGGGCTGGAGTTTACATAGTTGTAAAGCTCATTCAATCTTCTTTCGAGACTAAAGCCAGATGCAAGACCGTTCAGTAGATGGCCGAATTTGAAGGTATTGTATTCAGATAGAAGATCATTTCCTATTCCGCTTACAATTCCCGCAACTGGGTTTACTACGCCCAACACACCAATAGAGCCAGAACGGATTATTTTGGTCATAGGATTGTCCATAACCCGGCTAAGCACATTCCCAATATCAGTTAAATCATATTTCTGTGCCATTACATATTCCTCATTTCGTCCGTAATTTTGCTTCTTTCTTCAAAGCAGCCTGTCCCATTTCCTTTTCGTAATCTCCCTTGGCATAGGCAACATTGCTCAGCGCCCGGAGCATCTTGTCTTTCGCCAGTTTCTTCATAACCTCTGCAAGATCAGCGTCCAGAGTGCCACGCTTCACATAGCGGTTTATGGTATTCAGTCGCTTCTCATAAATCTGTTTCAGCGGATGATCGTCCGCAAGCTCTCTCTGTTCTCTGCCTTTCAGATTACCGATCTGCCGACAGGTGCGGCGCAGCTTGTCGCCCGGTGCAAACCCACCACAGTATTTGGTGTGCCTTGCATTGGTAGTCAGAAACCACTTGCCGCAGATTTTGCATTTCTTCGGTGCATGACCCACACACAAGCCCTCAAAGAGATCAGACCGGAACATCCCCACAAAGGATAAATAGTGCATCCGCTTGACCAGCTTTGCTACATCCTCGCCGGGACGGATGACGGATACATACTGAACGGAATTGTTCAGGGTAGACATCCAGGCATTGCCCTCCGTGATGGAAAACTCCGGCGGGAAATAATTGCCGAACATTCTGGCAAATCCCTCTGCGGTGCGATCAGCTTCGTTGCCGTCTGATTTTTCTGCAAAATCAAGCATGGCCGTTTGGTATTCCCCAAGGGAGTATGCCAGATGCCCGAACACAGCAGTATAACGTTGGAGCATCACCGCATCAGCATATTTCGGAACTTCTTCGAACGGTAAAGAATTGGTTACGGCTTTTATGGCGAACTCCACATATTTCAGAGCATTGTCGGCAGTAAAGACCCTTTCTATCCGTTCCCGGTGCTTTGGTATATCCATATAGGAGAACGGCGGGGTTTCGCTGAGAATATCCAACATCGCCAGAGTAGATTCCTTTGCAATAGGACAGAGTGCAGAAGCATCCTGTCCGGCATTCAGCATCCCGAGCAGCAGATTGATTTTCTGGCATTGCTCGTTCATCTGGGCAAGAGTATCTGCCGAAACATTCAGCGCATCACAGGCAAGAGTGCCGATAGGTAATGTTCTGTCCTCATATATGACCGTATCCTGCCAAAAATCCAATGTCATCAGTTCTTGATTCATGCTTGCCCTCCTGTCCTGTTTTTTTATTTTTCTAATTGTACTATGCAAATGTGAAGAAATCTACATCCTCCGAAGCGTTGTCCTGTTTTTTGATATGGGATTGTCCTGCTATTAGCCTGTTTTTTGAAAAATCCGTCATAACCATAGTAGAAAGAGCGAAGCACCTGCCAATCACGGCGGGTGCTTCGTGCTTTCCAGACTATTATGAACGGAGATTTTTCTATGACAATTTATGAAACCATCAAGGCGGCGATCAACGTGAAGCAAGCCACCGAACACTACGGGCTGAAAGCAAACCGCAACGGTATAGCTTGCTGTCCGTTCCACAACGACAGGCATCCGAGCTTGAAGCTGAATGAGGACTATTTCTTTTGCTTTGGCTGTGGATCAAAGGGAGATGTGATCGACCTTGTGGCAAGACTATTCAACCTGAGTAACTATGAAGCAGCGCAAAAGCTGGCTTCGGACTTGACCCGAAACCGCCCATTGCCGCAGCTATGGTCAAGCCAAAGCGTCCTTATATCCGCCAGTTCCGGGAGGATGAAATGCTGTGTTTCCGGGTGCTGACGGATTATCTGCATCTGCTGGAAGATTGGAAAGTACGATACGCACCCAAGACACCGGAAGATGCTCTGGATGACCGCTTTGTGGAAGCCTGCCAAATGCACTGCCGCATTGAATTTATGGCAGATGTGCTGACCGTGGGTGCTCTGGAAGAGCGGGTGGCATTGGTGGACGAGCTGATGAAGGAGGGAAAAATTACTTTTCTGCAAGAGTACATCACACGAAAGAAAAAGGAGGTGGCACACCATGGCGAAGAACCGGAAAACGCTTGATATGAATTTGCCTGTCTGGTTTGATGGGCAGAACATCAACGAAGCTCTGTTTTGTGAAGAATTTCTGCATGAGCGCAGAATCATCTTCGCAAACGGAGCTTTTTTCATGCCCGATGGTCGAGTGACGGACGATCTCCCACTGCGTGGGGAGATTTACGGCAAACTGAATTTCTGTGCCGTGAACAACATTCCCCGAAAGATCACCAACATTCTGGAAGTGCTGAAACTGGAAGCACAAGTGCCTGACTTTCCGCCGGAACAGGATCGGATTCATGTGTCCAACGGTACGCTGCTATTGAACGGCACATTTACCGAGGGCAGACCGGCTATCGTGCGAAGCCGTCTGCCTGTTGTCTACAATCCCGATGCTCCTGCGCCCATGATCTGGCTGAACTTTTTGAATGGACTGCTCCATGCGGAGGACATTCCCACCTTGCAGGAGTTTATCGGCTACTGACTGATTCCATCCAACAAAGGTCAGCGCATGATGGTGATTAAGGGCAACGGCGGCGAGGGCAAATCCCAAATCGGTGCGGTGCTGTCCGCTATATTCGGCACAAATATGAAAGACGGCAACATCGGAAAAATTTCCGAAAACCGCTTCGCCCGTGCTGATCTGGAACACATCCTGCTGTGCGTGGATGATGATATGCGGATGGAAGCTCTGCGCCAGACCAACTATGTAAAATCCATCGTGACTGCACAGGGCAAAATGGACTTGGAACGCAAGGGCAAGCAGAGTTATCAGGGCTGGATGTTTGCTCGGCTGCTTGCATTCAGCAACGGCGATCTGCGAGCTCTGTATGACCGCAGCGACGGTTTTTACCGCAGACACCTTGTGCTGACCACCAAAAAAAGCCCATGGACAGAGCCGATGATCCTGACCTTGCAGAGAAGATGAAAGCTGAAGCCGAGGGTATCTTCCTGTGGGTATTTGAAGGCTTACAGCGGCTTGTTGCCAACAACTTTAAGTTTACGGAACGAGATGCACGTGGTTGAGCAGTCGGAATTCCCGGTTTATGAAGGACAACACGAAGCTATCATTTCCGAAGAGGATTGGTATCTGGCACAGGAAAAGCGCAAGATCAATTCCTTTAAGCGGGAAAAGGTTAACAATCCAGACCACGCACACATCCTGTCCGGTATCTTGAAATGCCCATGCTGCGGAAAGAGTATGTACGGCAATATCGCCAAGGCGCACAGCAAGGACAAGAAAACCCGGTATTATTACTACTGCAAAAATACGGTTACACCTACCGGGCATGAGTGCAGCTTCCGTCTGAATATCGAGCAGACGAAAATCAACAAATTTTTGGCGAAGGTTATCTCCGCTACGGTCAATAATCCACGGTTTGTAGAAGCGATTCAGGCGAAAATCGGAACAGCAGTTGATACAGAAGATATGGAACGGCAGATTGCTGTCCTACAAGGGCGGCTAAAGCAATCCTTTGGCACGAAAAGCCGCTTGGAGCGTCAAATGGATACCTTGGACATCAACGATGCCCACTATGACAGAAAAATTTTGGATTTGCAGCGCCGCTATGATGAGCAGTATGATACGATAGAAGAAATTGAAGTTCAGATTGGCGAATTGCAAAGTCAGATCCGCAGCATCCAGCAGGAGAAGATTTCCGGTGACAATATCTATCGCTTGTTGTTGGCATTTGATGAAGTCTACCATTCCGCAACGGAAGCGGAGCAGAAGGAGTTTATGAAGGCCTTTATCGAGCGAATTGAGATGTTTCCGGAGAAAAGGAAAGACGGAAGCTGGATAAAGAAGATCGTATTCAATTTTCCTGTGCCTGTTGGTGGTGAGGAAGTAAAAGAACTTCCCTTGGAAACCAAAACAACTGTCGAGACGGTTGTCCTGCTGTCGCGGACCGGGATTTGATTCCGTTCACTCCTTCTGGTGCGCGAGGCGCTTGTCTTCGTAAAGCATGCGGTCCGCCGCGGCAGTCAGCTCTTTTGGCTGCATTGAAGAAGATATACACAGCGAGTATCCGACGCTGATCGAAAGACGATATGGAAGGTGGAATCTGTCTGCATCCTCCTCTACCTGCTGATGCAGCAATTCCACAAAGCTGCTGACCGGCTCCAGCGCACTCTGCATACCAATGATCAAAAATTCATCGCCGCCCCAACGGGACAGGAATACCGGATATTTTCCCGAGACCTGTGTCAGAGATGATGCTATGGTCTGGAGTGCGCGGTCACCTTCCAGGTGTCCGTACTTATCATTGATCAGCTTGAACCGGTTCACATCAATCATAAAAAGATAGAAGCCATTGGCTGCATCTGCCTTCTCGATATATTCCTCAAGAATCTGATCGGAACGTCTGCGGTTGTTCAGGCCCGTCAGCGCATCGGAATAAATCTGCATCTCCTGTACATTGACAAAGAACAACAGCAGCGCTGAGAGGATACTCGGTGCCATTGACGGTGTGTCCGGCACAATGCTGTCCAGAATGCCCGCGGCAAAAGGGAACAGAACGAATGTAATCATCGTGAAATATCCCTTCTTTATCGATCTGGACTTTGCACGTATGGATTTGATGACCGCATGTATTGTCACCAGCAGCAGGTAGATAAAATCAAATACCATGACCAGGTCATACAACGGTCCGTGATATTCGGATACAGCATCGCTGTAGAAGATCAGGCCCGTCTGCAGGGAACTGAAAATCAGTATCACAGAGATAAGCATCGGTGCTGCTGTGACGGGCAGGAACCATTTTCTGCCAAACAGCTGGTGCTTCATCCGTACCTCCGAAAATAAATACCAGATAAAACACATCACCGGCTGACACGCAAGCCCGACCGCGTTCAGCACACTGCGCGCATGCCATGGCATATAAATCATGTGACTGGCACCGATTTCCCACAAACTGTCATCGATCATGAAGATACAGAAAACAGACAGAAGGAGTCTGAACAGATGAATCTCAAGCACTCCTGCCAGGTCATCTCCTGTATGGAACAAAAGAATAGCAGCACATATAAGACAGCTCAAATTTATAATCAGATAATTTACCGCAGCCATTTGTATCCGGTCACCGCCTTTCCACTCCCCTCCTGCCGGGAGATTCAATTAACAAAGCATTAACAAGCTGCAACAGCCAAGTGTAAAAGCAGAACGTGTTGAAATAGAACGTGTAATACGGAAAAAAGGAAGTCAGGCAAAAACCTGACTTCCCAATTATACGTAGCGAGAGGGAGACTCGAACTCTCGACACTGCGGGTATGAACCGCATGCTCTAGCCAACTGAGCTATCTCGCCATATTAAATTACTGCGATATGAGTAAAGATATGGGACCTACAGGGCTCGAACCTGTGACCCTCTGCTTGTAAGGCAGATGCTCTCCCAGCTGAGCTAAGATCCCATTTGCTTTGTTTCTTTCCTCAACTCGCTTTGCTATTATAACCTGATATTGTTTCAATTGTCAACACTTTTTTGAAAAAACATTTATGGCTTTTTTGAAAAAACATTTATGGCTTTTATGCACAGTTATGAAACATTTATGAAATGCCGAACCCAATGGGAAAGGGCTGCCTGATCGTCTCATTCAAATCAAGCAGCCCTCTTAATGAATATCCTGAAGTTTCACTGTATAACCTCACTTTCTATTCATTACACCATATTCACTTTTCTGGCAGATCTTCCGGATCAAATGTTTCTTCGCCTTCCGACTTCTCAGATCTCGTTCTTCGCTCATCGCACTCCTGCGATTTGATTTTTCTGTGAGTATTTTTTTAGCTTTATCAGTTAAATCCTATTGAGCTCGCATAACATTCAACTGCTTTCCCGTTCTCTGATTATCCGGCTTTCACTTTCCCATCGGACCATCCTCCTGAAGTAAATATATTCGAAAGAAAATCGGTAACTTTTATTCCTTATTGGTTATCTCTTTTCTTGAGTCTATAATACAGAACTAATTGAGATTTGTCAACCGTTTTTTGTAAATATTTTTATTAAAATATATTTGTCAGAGTATTCTGCACACTTAGTAATTTACCTGCTCTCACAAACAAGGCGCCCACGAGATAAAACACGCTGCGCGAGTTTTATCTCGCTATCGCGACGCTCGCCGCACACGAATACTTCGCATTCGGCTGCGGCTCACTGTCGCGTAAAAAGTGCGGAAGCCCACACCATACTGCCGTGTGAGCTTCCGCGCAATATTTTTATAATGTTTTCCACAACAGCTCTGCTCTAATCTGCCAATCTGCCATTCTGCAGTGCCGCTGTCTGTTCAGCCTCTGAACGCATTGATTGGACGAGGCGGCCGCAAAGGGGATTGTGAAGATGCTGTCGTCTCCTCAGCCTTTGAACTCATCGATTGCGTGACCGATATCATGACGGTAATACTTATTCTGGAAGTCAATCCAGTCCACGGCCTTGTAGGCGTTTGCTCTTGCTTCCTTCAGATCCTTACCGAGTGCCGTGACGTTGAGCACACGTCCGCCGTTTGTCACAATCTCACCCTTGTCATTGAATTTCGTTCCGGCATGAAAGACATAATATCCGGGCTTGTTCTTGAAGTTCTCAAGTCCGTGAATCGGGAATCCCTTTTCATAGGAGACCGGGTATCCGTCGCTGGCAAGCACGACGGTCACACAGGCGTCATCCCTGAACTGCAGATCGATCTGATCGAGTGTACCATCAATGCATGCCTCGATGACATCGATAATGTCATTTTTCATTCTTGGAAGCACGACCTGTGCCTCCGGATCCCCGAACCGGGCATTGTACTCAAGCACCTTCGGGCCGTCGTCCGTAAGCATCAGGCCAAAGAAGATAATGCCCTTAAATGGGCGTCCCTCGGCCTTCATCGCATCCACGGTGGGCTGGAAGATGTATTTCTGGCAGAAATCGTCCACATCCTTTGTGTAAAACGGCGTCGGTGAGAAGTTGCCCATTCCTCCGGTATTCAGGCCCTGATCCCCGTCCTTGGCTCTCTTATGGTCCTGAGCGGATGCCATTATCTTCACGATATTTCCGTCTACATAGGACAGAACCGATACCTCACGGCCGGTCATGAACTCTTCAATAACCAGTTCATCGCCTGCGTGGCCGAATTTTTTATCGACCATCAGCTCCTTCACACCGTCCTTCGCCTCCTGAAGGTTGTTACAGATCAGCACGCCCTTGCCCAGCGCGAGGCCGTCCGCCTTCAGAACAATCGGGTACTTCTGATTTTTCTCGAGATAGGCAATCGCATCCTTCGGAGATGTAAATGTCTCATAGGAGGCCGTAGGGATATTGTATTTCTTCATCAGATTCTTTGAGAATGCCTTGGAGCCCTCGAGGATCGCCGCATTTTTTCTCGGTCCGAAGACACGCAGTCCTTCCGCCTCAAACGCATCGACAATTCCGCCTACCAGCGGATCGTCCATTCCGACGATCGTCAGGTCGATTTTCTTTTCCCTGGCGAAGGCTGTCAGCTTATCGAATTCCATCGCCCCAATCGGAACGCATTCCGCCAATTCTGCGATTCCGGCATTGCCCGGCGCACAGTATATCTTTTCAACCTTCGGGCTCTGCGCAACCTTCCATACGATTGCATGCTCTCGTCCGCCGCCTCCGACTACCAGTACTTTCATTCCCATGTCGCGTTCCTCGCTTTCTTTTTATCCTGCAGGCAGCCGGTCTGTATACAAGCCGCATACGCCCTATCCCATACCGGATCACCTGTCTGCACTCAAATCAATACCCGCGCTGTCGTTTCCTGTCAGAATGCCTGTGCACCAACAGCATCCTCCGCGCAGATCATCTGCTGTTTATCAGAACTTCTCTGTCCCTGTGTGATCGCTCAGATCTCACCAAAGGTATAATCCCGGATCTGCACTTTTCCGTCTCTTACGGATACCCTTCCATTTGCGATCAGGTTAATCGCCTCCGGCATGATCTTCCATTCCGCCTGTTCCATTACGCGCCGCTGAAGGATCTCCGGCGTGTCTCCATTCTGTACATAGACTGCCTTCTGAAGAATGATCGGCCCCGTATCCGTCCCGGCGTCTACGAAGTGAACCGTCGCTCCGGTCACTCTGACGCCACGCTCCAGCACCTTCTCATGCACATGCAGGCCGTAATAACCGGTCCCGCAGAAAGCAGGGATCAGTGCCGGATGGATATTGATCATGCGATTTGGAAAGGCTTCCACCATCTTCTTCGGGATTACAACCATACAGCCGGCCAGAACCACCAGATCCGGATGATAGGACTGTGTCTTCTCCAGATATGCGTCCTCAAATTCCGCCCGGCTTGCGAAATCCGCAGGTCTTACCACCGCGGCCTCGATTCCCTTTTTCTTCGCCCGCTCCAGGGCATAAGCCTTCGGATTATTGCTGATCACTCCGACAACCTCGGCATTTGTAATTGTCCCGCTGTCAATTGCATCCAAAATGGCCTGCAGATTTGTTCCGCCGCCGGAAACCAGCACTGCGATTCTCAGCATTATTTTTCCCTCCTGCCCTTATTGTTCTTCGAAATCGCAGTCCGTACGATTACCCGTATAGCGTCCATCAATGACCGAACACGGTTTCGAAGACAGCAATAATATCATTAATATAAACAGCGCCACAATACCTATAAGTACCCTCTTCACTTCGCTGCTTCGCAGCTTTCGTTCCACTGACAGGCATGAGCATTCTCACGTTTTCTCGCACTCCATCATGATCATACCTGTTGTCGCCGCTAATCTTCTTCACCTCTGCTGAGCAAGCTCCATATGGGAAAATAACATTGCGGCTGGACTTATACACTACATCAGATCAGCTTTACGCCCTTCTCACCTGCTCTGATATGTCCGATCTGATAGGAATATTCGCCGGCATCACGAATTGCCTTCATGGTTGCGTCCACATCCTCCGGACGAACCGCCAGCACCATGCCGATTCCCATGTTGTAGGTGTTGTACATCACATGCTCGTCGATATCGCCTTTTTTCTGCATCAGTTTGAAGATCGGGAGCACCGGATAGGAGTTCTTCTCAATTTCTGCGTACACGCCGTCGCGGAGCATACGGGGAACATTCTCGTAAAAACCGCCGCCGGTGATATGACTGCAGCCCTGAATTCTGACGCCGGCCTTTTTAATGCTCTTGAGTGCCTTCACATAGATCTTTGTCGGCGCAAGAAGAACATCGCCCAGTCTTCCGCCCAGTTCGTCGTAGTAGGTGTCCAGTGATTCCGGAGTCATATCGAACACCTTCCGGACAAGTGAAAATCCGTTGCTGTGCACGCCGGAGGACGCGAGACCGATCAGTACATCTCCGTCACGGAGATCCGCTCCGGTGATCATATCCTTCTGATCCACTACACCTACGGCAAATCCCGCAAGATCATATTCGTCTGTGGGATAAAAGCCCGGCATCTCAGCGGTCTCGCCGCCGATCAGCGCTGCCTCGGACTGCAGACAGCCGTCCGCGACTCCCTTTACGATCTCCGCGATCTTTTCCGGATAGTTCTTTCCGCACGCAATATAATCCAGGAAAAACAGCGGCTCGCCGCCCGCACAGGCAATATCGTTCACGCACATGGCAACGCAGTCGATTCCAACGGTATCATGCTTGTTCATCAGAAATGCAATCTTCAGCTTTGTCCCAACGCCGTCAGTTCCGGAAACCAGCGTGGGATGCTCCATGTTCTTGAACGCATCCGCTGAAAACGCACCGGAAAAGCCGCCCAGTCCTCCGAGCATTTCAGGACGCACCGTTTCCTTTACATACTTTTTCATCAGCTCCACTGATTTGTATCCGGCTTCGATATCTACTCCAGATGACTTATAATCCATTTTGTCCTCCATTCTTCTCCAGACAGACATATTGTGGCGCGGGCAAATCCCGCATGGCCTGGTGTTGTTCCTGTTGTTTCTGTTCTTTCAGTTGTTTTTGTTCTTTTCGTCTTTTCGCATTTCCACATTCCCGGTGATTGCGTGGCAGCTGTGAGGGCAGCGAAGTGACGCGGAAATTTATAAAGTTTGTGGCGCCCCGCCTTCGGGAGCGCAAAGCACGGAACAATCCGTATCTTATTCCGTTTGTGGCACCCCGCCTGCGGGAGTGCGAAGCACGGAGCAATCCGCAGCTTATTCCGTTTGTGGCGCCCCGCCTTCGGGGTATGCAGATTTACTTTGTGTAGTTCCTGTAGCCGGTTTCCTGCAGTCTTGCGTCCTTTGCCACGACGTTCTTTCTGCCCTCTTCGCCGTAGTCCCGGATTTTCTGAAGAAGCTCTGGGTCTGAAACCGCAAGGATCCGGGCCGCAAGAATCGCCGCGTTCTTCGATCCGTCGATCGCAACCGTCGCAACCGGAATACCGGACGGCATCTGAACAATAGAATAAAGCGCATCCGTACCTCCGAGCGCCTTGCTGCTCATCGGTACTCCGATGACAGGAAGCGGGAAGAGTGCCGCAACCATTCCCGGAAGAGCTGCCGCCATACCGGCTCCCGCGATGATCACGCGGATTCCTCTCTCTTCCGCGCCCTTTGCCCAGGACACAAGTTCCTCCGGTTCTCTGTGAGCGGAAATGATCCGCATCTCATAATCGATTCCAAACTCCTCGAGTACCGCTGCCGCCTTGGACATGACTGCCATGTCCGAGTCACTTCCCATCACAATTCCAACTTTTGCCATCGTCTGTTATCTCCTTTCATTTGACGTCATTCATCATATCTGATTCCGCTAAATCTTTCAACGGCTCATTTAATTCTTCCGTTCCCGGAAGCACGAATTTTCCATTCCGAATCAGCGTTATCTCCTCTCCGTCCGCCTTTTCCACGGTAATGCTTCCCAGTTCCTCATAGGGAATCGTGATATCAGTGTGACAGCCGAAATATGCCTTGCCCGGGTCTGTTTTGCGCAGGATGGAACGCTCGTTATCCCTCGCGATGATTTCCTTGCCATCCGGATTATAAACCGCATTGTCTTCCTCCCAGCTATAGCAGGTATCGCCGAACGCAAAGTGCGGTCCCATCTTTTCCGCGATCAGGATCGGAAGTTTGTCCGCGATCCCATAAATCTTCGCCATACGGTACGCCGTTGTATTGGTTCCAATGGCACATTCGCCCATTGGAAGTGACGCGTGATGGAAAAGGATGTTCTCCTCGATATAGCGGCGGTTTGCCTCCTCCGACGCGAAATTGCCGCAGCTGTAGCCGGCGACCATACCGTCTCTGACCTCAATCTTAAGGTCCCGGTACTGGAATTCTCCGAGATAAACCCGGCTCACATTCAATACCCCGTTTGTTCCCTTCAGAACTGGAGAGGTGAAGACTTCTCCGACCGGAATATTCACATCTGCCACACAGTTTTCAAAATTTGTCTGATGTTCCGGATCAGTCAGTGTGTGCAGTGCCACCCTGAGGTCGGTACAGTTGCCGTTCATTCCTCTGACACGGACCGCCGTGCCCTGATCCAGGGCGTCGATGAGCTTCTGCTGGATCTTCTGATACTTCCGGTAGTCGAGATTATTGATCTTCACGGTTTCCCGGAAAATATCACGGAAGCGCTCTCCGATTGCGGGTACGGGATAGGCAATGATCGTAAAGCTTCGCTCCGATCCGATGATATAACGGTTCGTAATCTGTCCCGCCTCATTGTTGTACCGCACCTGCTCCTTCTGCTGTTCCTCGGTCAGAGCACAGCTGTGCTGGGACTCCGCCGGAGTGAACGGCGTCTCACCAAACACCTCCATACACGCCGGACCGCCGTGGACCTTCGCCAGGTCCTTGTATTTCTCGTATGCTGCCCGCAGTCCCTGCAGCTTCCGGGTGACAAACTTCTCGTCAAGGAAAATGCCTGCGTCATTCCGGTGGTCATATTCAAACTGAGGATTCGGCACGGCTCCGTAATAGCCGATCCTCAGATGCTGTCTCTTATTCACCGCATGTGTGGCAGAGCGGTATATGATGCTTTCCAGTCCCATCTCCCGGAACTGAAGAACTGCCTGCCGCACAACCCGCTCGAAGCCGAGCCGGTATCGGATGTTGACCGTCTTTTTTTTGCGGATGTCCTTGCGCCCGACCTCAAATCCGATCCGATACCCCTCCGTCCATGTGCGGGCGATCGACGCGATTTCCTCCTCGGAGAGGGTGTTCAGAAATAACGCCGTCTGTTCCTCATTCTCTGTCACATATTCCCCAAACCGGTACAGATACCGCAGGTCGCCAATGTCCTCCTTCATGATGATGTCCCGTGCAAAGGAAAGTCCGGGATCCAGACATTCGCGGGTTCTTCTGTCCATCATCTCCGCGGAGTAATCACTGCAGTACCAGTACAGCGACTCCCGGATCAGTTCCGGTTCCGGAAGCTCACCGTCTGTAAACAGCTGATATACCTCGAGAAAAATTTCCAGAGAAATCAGCATGTCCCACACTCTGTCCTCAAACGCATAAACAATGGTGCCTCGAAGTTCCATGTACAGAAAAGAAAAGAGCTGCCCGTAATCCTCACCGAGGATATCCGCAGAGAAATCAGGATTTCCAAAGCTCTTCCCATAATTTTCCGGAAGTATGTCCCGATACATGCTGTGGTTCTGTTCTCTCAGCTCCTCCAACGAGGCATCCCTGAATTCTCCTCTTTCCTTCTTCAGCATCAGCTCCGCCATATCCGAGAGAAAAGCAGCTTCCTGCTCAAACCACGCCCTGAAAGGCTCTCGCACCCTTTTCTCCTCCGGAATCTCTCTTACGCGTCCGAGCGCAAGCGAGAAGCGTTCCTTATAATCTTCGGTATCCGCAATAATCTGTTCGTTCCTCAAGGTTTTAAACTGCCCTTCCTGATATTTTCCGCAAGAATTTCCTGCATATAAGACCAGATTTCCTCTGATCCTGTTCCCGTCTTCGCGTTTCTCTGCCTGACCTGAGACTGGTTCACGCCATGCTCCCTCCAGTCTCCGCCGCCGTTCGAATTGTTCAGCAGCATCGGCTGAAAATTATCCATCACATGCGCAAAACGGGCTTCCGGCGTCTCGTATGCGTCGAACTCCTCCCAGATCTCACGGAGCTTACGCCCCTGATCCTCCGGCAGAAGCCCGAATATCCGTTCCGCCGCCTTCATCTCCCGGTCTGCCTCTGTCTTTTTGGCCTCCGCATCGTATGCGTAGGTGTCCCCGGCATCGATCTCTACGATATCGTGAATCAGTACCATCAGGATCGTGCGGACAATATCAATTTCCTGATTGGAATACTCCCTGAGTATCCATGTCATGACAGCCAGATGCCATGCGTGGTCCGCGTCATCCTCACGGCGGCCATGCCCTGTCAGATGGGTCTGACGGAGAATGTTTTTCTCCTTGTCAATCTCAAGAATAAAAGCAAGCTGTTTCCGGAATCGCTCCTGATCCATTTCCATATAAAATCCGCCTCCATTCTGCCGCACAGCATCACCGGCATTCACGGTCCTTCTTCTGCCTCACATTGGCGCCGGTGTATCCTGCCCCAATTTCTGCAGGCACCTTAATCGGCGCTTATGTATTTTCTGCTTTCTGCCTCTTCTTTCTTTAATGAATGCCCAGCAGGAAAAGCACAATCCACAGGATCGACATGATTCCTGAGGCAAGTGCCGCCAAGGTTCCTCTTTGAACGCTCTCGGATTTTTCCGACAGCGCACGCATACCCAGGTAAAACGCGTAGAAGGAAAAAAGCATCGCGATCAGCCCCGCGCAGCCGAGAGCAATCCCGCCCTGCGCCTGCACAATAAAGGAGATCAGAACCGTTACCAGAAGCACGACTAACGAGATCACCGAGAGTGTCAGTGACACTCTGGTGTCCGTAAATTTATCCTTTTTGATAAAAGTATATTTTACATTTTTCTTCTTAATCATGCCGCCTCAGAACAACCCCTGATATTCCTCTGCGCCGTACTGCGCATAGTAGCTGCGAATCGCCTGCTTCTGTTCATCCGTAAGCGTCATTCGTCCTGCCTGCTGATTTTCTCCCAGATAGCGGAAGACATCGGCCATTGAAACAATGGCCTTTGCCGGGAATCCGTACTTTTCAGTGATCTCCGAAAGCGCGCTTCTGGTTCCTTTTCCACGCTCCATGCGGTTCAGGGATACTATGAGCCCCTTGATCTGCACATCGCCCTGTGCCTGAATAATCGGGAAGGTTTCCTCGATCGACTTTCCGGAGGTTGTCACATCCTCGATGATGACAACGCGGTCTCCGTCCCTGATTTCACTCCCCAGAAGGATTCCCTTGTCGCCGCCATGATCCTTCGCTTCCTTCCGGTTGGAACAGTACTTCACATCGACACCATACAGCTCACTGATGGCGATCGCGGTTACAACCGAGAGCGGAATCCCCTTGTATGCAGGTCCGAAGAGAATATCAAAATCAAGCCCATAGCTGTCATGAATGGCTTTTGCATAAAACTCGCCGAGCTTCTTCAGCTGCGAGCCGGTTACATACGCGCCGGCATTCATGAAGAAGGGCGATTTTCTTCCGCTCTTCAGCGTAAAATCTCCGAACTTCAGCACATGACTGTCAATCATAAAATCAATAAACTGTTTTTTGTATTCTTCCATCTTTTGTCTGCTGCTCCTTCCATTCTGCAGATCTGCAGGTGACCGGCTGCACCGGTCTGCCGCGGCGGATAAGCCCATCGCCTCACACCTCAAGTGAGCAAATCCATGCTGCCCATCGCCCCCGGATCTTTCAGTATCAGTACTGCCGCACATCATTCCTCAACTGCGCCGACCAGATCCTGCACGCTGTCGATTCCATTTTCTTCCAGGTATCGTTCGATTCCCGCGACAACATCCAGGGTTGCGCGCGGATTTATGAAATTCGCGGTTCCCACCGACACGGCCGTCGCTCCCGCGAGAATAAATTCCAGCGCATCCTCCGCGGACGCGATACCGCCCATGCCAATGACCGGAACATGTACCGCATGCGCCGCTTCATATACCATCCGGACAGCAATCGGCTTTACTGCCGGACCAGACATGCCTCCGGTCCTGTTCGCCAGGACAAATTTCCGGCGGTTCACATCGATTTTCATACCGGTCAGGGTATTGATAAGCGAAACCGCGTCTGCGCCGCCTGCCTCCACTGCCCTGGCCATCTCTCCGATATCGGTGACATTCGGACTGAGCTTCATGATGATCGGCTGCTTCGCCACTTTCTTACATGCTTTTGTAATTTTTTCCGCGACAGACGGAACCGTTCCGAAGGCAATTCCTCCTTCTCTGACGTTCGGGCAGGAGATATTGATCTCCAGCATATCCACAGGTTCATCCGCCAGCCGTTCCACCACTTCCGTATATTCCTCGACCGAATGGCCGCAGACATTTACGATGATTTTTGTGTCGTATTTCTTCAAAAACGGAAGGTCTCTCCTGCAGAAGACCTCAACACCCGGATTCTGGAGACCGATGGCATTCAACATGCCGCCGTACACCTCGGCCACCCTCGGTGTCGGGTTGCCGGGCCACGGCACATTGGCCACTCCCTTTGTGACAACGGCTCCGAGTCCGTTCAGGTCTATAAATTCACTGTATTCCTCGCCGGACCCGAAGGTTCCGGACGCGGTCATGACCGGGTTTTTCAATTCAATCCCGGCGATATTTACGCTAAGTCTGTTCGTTGTTCCCATCTATCTGTGCCTCCAGCTGCTTCTGGTTTTCCTGCCATGTGCCCGGATAATCTCTCAGAGATCCAGAGTCATCACATTAAACACCGGTCCGTCCTTGCAGACCCTGGTATTCTTCACCTGGGAATGCTCATCGATCTCCCGTGTCCTGCAGACACATGCAAGGCAGGCGCCGATTCCGCAAGCCATCCGCTCCTCCATCGAAACCCAGCACGGTATCTGCTCCTTTTCCGCCCAGCCCTTCAGAGCGCGGAGCATAGGAAGCGGTCCGCAGGCAAAAATCACCTCCGGCTTCCTTCCATCGGCACGGATCGCGTCCATTACATTTCCTCTCGTTCCCACGCTTCCGTCTTCCGTCGCGATGATCGTATCGCCGTACCGGTCAAATTCGGACTTCAGAAAGCAGTCGCTTCGATAACCGATGACGCTGATCACCTCTGTATCACGAATCTTCGCATTGACTCCGTCGGACTTTTCGGAAACTCTCTGCTCATCTTCAATCACATCTGACTGTTCCTCATCAAGTGCCGCGCTTTCGGAAAGCACTTTCGCCGTTTCCAGAAGCGGCGGAACTCCGATTCCTCCTCCGATGAGAAACACTCTTTTGCCCGCGGCTTCCTCGAGCGGGAAGCCATTGCCGAGAGGTCCCAGAATCTCCAGTTTTTCACCGGCACTCATCTGCGCCATCTCATCTGTTCCCGCTCCGGAAACGCGGTAGACCAGCCGGATCGTCTGCCGGTCCGCGTCAATTCCGCAGAGGCTGATCGGCCGCGGAAGCAGTCTGCTTTTGTCATTGAGAAAAACATTTACAAACTGTCCGGGAACTGCCTCGCCGGAAACTCCCGGCGCCTGGAGAACCATGTCATATATGCCGTCGCTGATCCGGTTCTGGCTGACGATTGTTGCCGTCTCCTTTACTTTCATATGTTTTCGCTGTCCTTTCAAAGATTCATCTGACTGCTTCCAGAGCACTGTTGATATCCCGGATCATGTCGACAACTGCCGCCCTTGAGGCATCCGCGAAATGGTCCTCGCCATACTCCGCATATTCTTCCTTCCTGTATGCACAGATGATTCCGCGGGAGGAATTTATAATCGCGCCGAGTCCGTCCTCATTGAAAAAGTCAGTGAGATCGGCGCCTTTTCCACCCTGCGCACCGTATCCCGGAACCAGTATGAAGGTCTTCGGCATGATTTTCCGGAGCATTCTTCCCTGTTCCGGATAGGTTGCTCCTACAACGGCGCCGATATAGCTGTATTCATCGCCCATCGCCTCGCGTCCCCACTCAGCTACCTTTTCGCCCACCAGCTCATACAGCGGCTTTCCGTCCACCAGCCGGTCCTGGAACTCTCCGCTTGACGGATTTGACGTCTTCACAAGAACAAAGATTCCCTTCTTCTCCTCGCGGCAGACCTTGATAAACGGATTGATGCCGTCGCTTCCCAGATAAGGATTGACCGTCGCAAAATCCTCATGGAAACCGGAATACTCTTTATTTCCGACCTTCACATGCCCGAGATGTCCGACAGCATAGGCTTCTGACGTTGATCCGATATCGCCGCGTTTCACATCTCCGATCACGACAAGCCCCTTACTCTGGCAATATGAAACCGTTCTCTCATAAACAGCCATCCCCGGTACGCCGAACTGCTCATACATCGCGACCTGCGGCTTTACTGCAGGGATCAGATCGAAGGTTGCATCTACAATTTCCTTGTTGAACTCCCAGACTGCCTCCGCAGCGCCTTCCAGCGTCTCTCCATACTGATGGAACGCTTTTCTCTGGATAGATTCCGGCACATAGGAAAGCATCGGATCCAGACCGACGACCACCGGCGCGTTCTTTTCTCTGATGTTCTGAATCAGGCGATTAATCATAGTACATTCTTCCTTTCTGATATACGATTTTCCCGCCGCAGATCGTGGTGTCGACCCGGCCGGTAACCTCACAGCCGTCAAACGGTGTATTTTTCCCCCGGGATTCAAATTCCCGCGCGTCAATCTTATAGGATACATCGGGATCGATGATCGTTATATCCGCTTCCTTGCCCTCTGCAAGAGATCCCCTCTGATCCAGATGCAGAATTTTCGCCGGGCCCGCGCTCATCCGCTCCGCCATCTGCATTGGCGTCAGGATACCGGTTCTGACCAAATATGTGATCGTCAGCGCGACTGAGGTCTCCAGACCGACAATGCCGAAGGGGGCCTTTTCCATGGGCTGATCCTTCTCCTCGCGCGTGTGGGGCGCATGATCCGTGCTGATCGCTTCAAATACCCCCTCAGCCAGTCCCCTGCAGAGTGCCTTCCTGTCCTCCTCGGTACGCAGCGGCGGATTCATTTTATAATTCGTGTCGCCGTGCACTCTGTCGCTGCTCGTCAGAATGAAATGATGCGGACAGACCTCGCCGGACACATCCCAGCCTTTTTCCTTCGCCGCCTTCAGCATCTCGTAGCTTCCCTTCGTGGAGCAGTGACAGAGATGAAGATGCGCGCCTGTCTCATGAGCAAGGATCATATCTCTCGCGATGATGACATCCTCCACCGAATTTGTGATACCGGGCAGGCCCTCAGCTCTGGATATCTCATCCGCATTCACGCAGCCGCCCTGCACGAGATTCCTGTCCTCGCAGTGATCCAGAAACGGAATGTTCAGTTCACGGCAGATTTTCATTGCCTCCCGCGCAAGCTCAGCATTCATGACCGACTTTCCATCCTCGGAAACAGCGGGGATTCCATGCTTCGCCATTCCTCTGATATCGGCCAGCTTTTCACCGGCCTGCCCCTCAGTGACCGCTCCGGCCTGAAGCACATGGATCGACGCGGTATGCTCCGCCTTATGCATCACATAGTCGATGCGGTCCGGGCTGTCACAGACCGGTTTTGTATTTGGCATTGCGACGATGGTTGTGATGCCTCCTCTGGCCGCCGCCTTCGAGCCGGTGGTCACATCTTCCTTCCAGGTAAGTCCCGGATCACGCAGATGTACATGCAGATCGATCAGCCCGGGCATGACCCACATGCCCCTTGCGTCGATCTCCCGGTCCGCCTTCTCTGTTATATTTTTCGCGACTCTGGTGATTTTTCCTCCCGACAGATAGAGATCAGCGATGCCGTCAAAACGGGTGTCCGGATCGATGATTCTGCCGTTTCTTATCAGAATTGTATCCATAACGATTTCTGCCTTTCCATATGAGGGACATCCGGCCGGATTTCATCAAACCCTCTTTTGTGCCTTTCCTGTCCCGGGCATAAATTTCCGTTTACAGTATACAAGATGGTGCCTGAGAATTCAAGGATCGCCCCTTGTCTTGTCATTGAAAAGAGCTCCCGGAAAAAACGCGTGAAAAAAGCGGAAAGTTATTGCCGGTACTGCCCCGGAGGCCATTGAAAGTGCCGTTGAAGGGGCCACTGAAAAGAAAGTCGAATTGTTCAAATTTTCTTGACTTTTCAACCTTTCAAACCTATAATCAAATCACGGTGAAGGCTTCACCGATTCATTATTTTTCTTAGTAAGTATGGAGGTACTTCAAATGAACAAGGGCACTGTTAAGTGGTTCAATGCTGAAAAAGGTTATGGTTTCATCACTGGTGAGGACGGAAAGGACGTATTTGTTCACTTCTCAGCTATTCAGGGTGAGGGATTCAAATCTCTGGACGAGGGCCAGGCTGTTTCCTATGATCTGGTTGAAGGCGCGAAGGGAATGCAGGCAGCAAACGTTGTTAAACTGTAATTTCAGCGAATGAACCCGAATCACTAATCCAGACATCGAAAGAATTGCTTTTCTTGTTACAGCATTTTGAAGCATTGATTTATATATAGAGATATTAAGTTACGCATCAAGTGTTTGCACACGTAATAATCAGTTCAATCGAAAAATCACCGTCTTCCGCTCCGGAAGGCGGTTTTTTTCTGCTTTCTCATCTCTGAAAGGCGGTTTTTCTCTGCTGCCGCATCTCAAAAAAGCAGTTTTCTCTGCTGCCGCATCTCAAAAAAGCGGGTTTCTCTGCTGCCGCATTTCAACGAGATAAAACACGCTGCGCGAGTTTTATCTCGCTATCGCGACGCTCGCCGCACACGAATACTTCGCATTCGGCTGCGGCTCACTGTTCGCGTAAAAAAGGCGCCCTGCTCTCGCAGAACGCCTTGTAGATCTTGTGCTATATTATTGCTGCCATACATAGTCCCTATGGCTGCTGCTGTAAAATGTCTTTTATGCCTGTGCTTCTTCTATGACTGCTCTCATGCATGGCACTTATGGGCATTGACGGGGGAAATCATTCTCTCGTTCTGCCGGAATCCGTCACTGCGCAGCCGACACCGATGATACGGATGCGTCCGAGGAAGCAGATGCTGCGCTGCTGTCTGATGCTGTCGCGGTTGATGCATCAGCCGAAGTGCTGTCCGAACCGGTCTTCTGCTCTGTGACATAGCTGTTCAAAGCTGTCGTGTAGGACTCGATGGCAGAGAGGTCAAGCTCCGTCGTCGTTGCCTTTGCCGTAGTCGCCTGATTGTTCTTTACATTATTATAAACCGCCCAGCTGAACCAGCCGATCAGAAAGCCAAAAACTACCACAACCGCAACCACGGTCAGTCTCGTTCTGATCTTTTCTCTCCGCATGATTTTCTTGCGGTTCTTTTTCTCTTCCTTATATAAATCGACCTTTTCCTGACTCATTCCAACATACTCCTTACCTGTCTCTTGATCCGGGCTCCGGCTGATTCGGGCAGAAATTTCTCAGCATCTGCCATAATTCCTGCGTCGGCCCAATGTAAACAGTATACAACAATTCCAATCAAATGCAAAGCACAATCCGTAAATTCCCGGATTGTGAGATACCCGGAAGTCTATTATAATGGATACTGTATTTTGGAGGTTTTTACTATGATCGCATTACAGATTGAACATGTCGGCAGCTTCATGAATCACCTTCTTCTGAAGGAAACGTTCGACCGTTTTCTGGTCTCGGAGGCGCAGATCACAACCTTTACCACATTTTCCATCGACGGTCAGGCTCACCCGGAATATTATGAGGGCGACGCTTCAGATGACGGAATCACGAACAAAGCCACGAACCCACAGACACACCGGGAATCTCTGGTGCACTGGAGGGATATCCGATCCTTCTGCGTACAGATCCTGAAAGGCCGCAGGCTTCCTCTCTCCTTCCGTTTTGTCTTCCAGCTGAGTGCCGGACAGATCCAGCGTTTTATGGAAAAGAACGAACTGAATTACGATCCGGAAGATATCCTCGGACTGTTCCTGAACATTCAATACCGGAATCAGACACTGACAGTAACTACCGGATCCTCCCTCCGGAGCTTTACACTGGATCACTCCGTCGACCAGGCGTGGGACCGGTATGTGCAAAAATTTTTCACCGCCTGCGGGCTCGACTGATCACCTTTAAATTGTTGTTGTGCAAATACCGGAATGTGCTTTTTTGTGTAAATACAAGGAAATATTTTATACGAATACCAGGAAAATGTTTTGCGCGAACACAAAAGGAGCGGGAAAAACGCCCACCTCGCGTTTTTATCCCGCTCTTCTTTCAATCTTACTTATTCAGATTTCTTCTCGTCCTTTGATTCCTTTGAAGTCTTCTTGGCCGGTGCCTTGGTGTCCTTCTTCTCCGACGCTTTCACTTCTTTCTTTGCTGTATCCGCCTTTTTGATCTGGGCTTTTCCCGCTGGCTTCGCATTCTCTGCAAGCTTTACCATGATCTCATTGCTCCTGCTGATGAACTTTGTCATCTCATCCGGAGTCAGAGCGCGGTTGCTGATTACTGCCAGATCATAAAGCTGCTCACAGAAGAGGCTGACATCCTCGGATGCCTTATGCTCGAATACATATTTCACAAGCGGATGCTTTGCATTCAGAACAAGTGTCTGCTGTCCCTCGAGTTCATCCACGTTGATGTTCTTGTCCGCCATTCCGTACATGCGCATCATCTCGCTGTAACGGCGCATCTCCTCGGAGATCGTGACCATGGCTGAAACACTGGGATCCTTCAGATTCTCCACCCGGACGGACAGCTGACTCTTGTTCAGAACCTTGCGGAAGAGCTCCTGCAGATCCTTGCTCTCTTCCTTCAGAGATTCGCTGTCTTCCTTCATATCATCGGTGAGATCCGCATCGATTCTCTGGAAATGAAGATTTTCATTCAGCTGCTCCACATGGGAGATAAACGGAGCGTCAATGGTATGGACCAGCTTATAAGCCTGTTTCTTCTGGCTCCGGAACATGTTGATGTACTGGCTCTGCTGCACCTCATTTGTCACATAATAGATCGTGATCTTCGGCGCATCCTTCTTGTCGTCCTTCTGATCCGCCTCACCGGATTTACTCTCTTCTGAAGCTTCTGCCTCAGGCTTCTTCTCACCATCGGCACCCGTCTCAGATTCCTTCGCATCTGCTGCTTTGCTCTTGTCTTCTGCGCTTTCCCCTGTTTTCTCTTCCTCAGTCTTTTCAGGAGTATTGGCGGCGATGATATCCTTCAGCGTGTGATACTTGCCGTCGAGATCCTCATAGAGGATGTAATCCATCATTCTCTCAGAGAACTTGGGATCCTTCAGCGTTCCGAACTTGATGAACGGACTGATGTCGTTCCAGTATTTCTCATATTCTTCTCTCTTGGTCTTGCACATGCCTGAGAGCTTGTCCGCAACCTTCTTTGAGATGTAATCGGAAATCTTCTGCGCGAAACCGTCATTCTGAAGCGCGGAACGGGAGACATTGAGCGGCAGATCCGGGCAGTCAATCACGCCCTTGAGCAGGAGCAGATATTCCGGGATAACTTCCTTAATATTGTCCGCGATGAATACCTGGTTGTTGTACAGCTTGATTTTTCCCTCAATGGACTCGTATTCCGTGTTGATTCTCGGGAAGTACAGAATGCCCTTCAGGCGGAACGGATAATCCATATTCAGATGAATCCAGAACAGCGGCTCCTTGTAATCCAGGAATACATGGCGGTAAAATTCCTTGTACTCCTCATCTGTGCACTGACTGGGCTGCTTTGTCCACAGTGGATGCGTATCACTGATTGATACCGGCCGCTTCTGAATCTTTACCTGATTTTTCTCAGGGCTGGTCTCGACCTTTTCGGTCTCGCCCTTATCATTCTTCTTCTCCTCGTACTTCGCGTCCTCATGAATATGCTCAATGACAACATCGGTATCCTTGAGGTCCTTCTCATCGATGATCTCCGTCTCCGGCTCTTTCGTCTCATTCTCAAGATAAATTTCTACCGGCATGAAGGAGCAATATTTCTCCAGAGTTTCACGTACCTTGTACTCGTTGGCGAATTCCAGACTATCCTCTGCCAAGTGCAGCGTAATCGTTGTCCCTGCCTCGGTACGGGTGCCCTCGCTCATATCATACTCTGTACCGCCGTCGCACTCCCAGTGAACGGCCTCCGCTCCCTCACGGAAACTCAATGTATCGATTTCCACCAGATCCGCTACCATGAATGCAGAATAGAACCCGAGTCCGAAATGTCCGATGATCTGGTCGCTGTCCGCCTTATCCTTATACTTTTCCAGGAACTCCGTCGCGCCGGAGAAGGCGATCTCTGTGATGTCACGGATTACCTCGTCCGCTGTCATACCAATTCCGTTATCGGTGAATTTCAGTGTTTTTTCCTTATCGTTAACCGATACAGTGATCTTCGGCTTATATCCCTCCGGAAGCCTTACCTCGCCTACGGCATCCAGTTTTTTTCTCTTGGTTATGGCATCGGATCCGTTCGAAATCAATTCCCGGATAAAGATATCCTTATCCGAATACATCCATTTCTTGATTATTGGAAAAATGTTGTCGCTGTTAATCGACAGATTTCCATGTCTCATTTCCATACTAATACACACTCCTTTTCACTTTTGATCCTTCATTTTCGTGACATATCCCCGTCAGGAAAATGGATATTTGTGTTATCGCCGCTGATGATCCGCTGTCTGTGGAAACCCGACTTCGCGGATCATTCTGGCTGTGATTTTCTGTCATTATGACCGGTATTCATTTTATACCCGACAAGTGTTATATTAGTACCCTTATTACAGAAAGTCAAGAAAAAACTAGCACTCGATTTTGTCGAGTGCTAGCAAGGTACTGTATAAGTCCAGTCGCAATGTTCTTGGCCCACGGGGAGCTTGCTCACCAGCGGGCAAGAACATTAGCGACGACAACAGGTATGAGCATGGAGCGGTATGCCGCGGCATTATCCGGTAAAATCGCCTGACAATATTTTCTCAAGGTATTCCTCCACCGTCGGCGTATGGTCACAGCCTGCAGCGAGAATTTCCGGTTTGGCATTGTCCACCGCAACCGGCCAGCCGACCAGCTTCATCATTTCCATGTCGTTGTAGTTATCCCCGAAAGCCATACATTCCTCCGGCCGGACATCGAGCTTCTGCAGCAGTTTCCGGATTCCGGTTCCCTTATTCACATGCAGCGGCATAATATCAAGCCAGTCGTTTCCTCCCGTAACCACCGTGGCGTACCTTCCGAATCTTTCCTGCCAGAACGCGATTTCCTCATCGGTAAGACCGTTCCTCTCGTAGATAGAAATCTTGAAATACGGCTCCTCCGTCTTCAGAATATCCGGCACCAGTGTGACATTATTGCCGACCACATCCCGCATATGATAATAGTAGCTCATGTCCTTCGGCTGAATGTAGCTTGTATTCACTCCCGACAGCAGCACCTCAGCGGACGGCGTCCTTATGATCTCCCGCATAATCTCCTGTCCAAGCGCCCGGTCCATCGTCACTCTGTGCACCATCTCGCCTTCATAGAAGCTGAGGCAGCCGTTCTCGCAGAGATACGCGATCTCATTGCGAACAGGAGCAAAGAGTCTCTGCAAATTGGCATACTGTCTTCCGCTCGCCGCGAGAAAAATAATTCCTCTCCGGGTCAGCCTGTGAATCAGCCCGCACGTATTGGGCCGGAGTCTTTGTGCGCCTCCCTGGAGCAACGTCCCGTCCAGGTCACTTGCAATGAGACGGATGTCCGACGGAATTTTTATAGACGGCATTCTCTTATCTGACATTTGGCTTTCCCCTCGAATTAAATCGATCCACAAGATCAACGATCTCCATAGGATCATCGACAATTTCGTCTGCCCGATATTCCTCAAGCTCCGTTCTCGGACGGAATCCCCAGGTCACCCCGACGGTAAAAAGGCCTGCATTATGACCTGTGAGCATGTCGGTATTGGTGTCACCGAAGTACAGTGCCTCTGTCTTATTCACCCCAAACTCCCTGAGAATCTCATAGACCCCCTGCGGATCCGGTTTGATCGGCACAGTGTCGGTCTGTCCCTGAATATGGTCGAAGGTATCCGGTCCGAAGATCGCCGTCACCACATCGATTGCTCCCTGATGCATCTTGTTGGAAAATACAGCAAGGCGGATCTTCCGTTTCTTCAGTTCTTTCAGCATCTCCACAATGTGCGGATAAGGTTTTACATGATACAGCGAATTCTCGACAAACCATTTCCGGCACAGCGGTCTTCCCTCCTCATAATATTTCAGTTCCGGGTCACCTGCATCCTTCAATGCCCTTTTTAACGCATTGTCAAGGCCGTCCCCCGCATAATAATTGTAATTCTCCACCGGCATCGCAGGAAGCCCGAAATGCTCCAGTGTCATATTGACCGGACGCGCAATGGACTCCTGCGTCTTCGTAAGCGTACCGTCAAGATCAAAAATACATGCCTTTATCATTTCCTGCTCTTCCTTTCTCTCTTCCGGAAATCCCCGGTGTACAACGGTCTCCGTGAGATTCCGTTTTCCCCCCGGTTCTTCTTTCGCGCGACTGATCCGGACAACTTCAGCCCGTCTTTCTATCAGGATAACACAATCGAAGATATACTTCTTCATTATTTCTCTGTCCTTAAGGACATTTATTGCGAATCGACATTTTCGGTAAATGAGCAGAAAAAAGCTGCCGCACCTGCAGGAAGCAGGGATACAGCAGCCTTTTCATTATTCATGTCAGAGTCGATCTGCTCCGGCCTTCTTATATCCTTGGAAGTTTCTCCGGACCTCTTGTGCCTTCCGGAGTTTCTCCGGACCTCTTACGTCTTCTGAAGTTTCTCCGATTCTCTTATGCCTTCGGAAGCTTGAAGGAACTCTTCAGCGATACGATTCTGCCGAACACCGGTTTGCCAGGCTTCGACAGCTTCGCGTCAGCACAGAAGAAGCCATTTCTCACAAACTGGAAGCTCTCATAGGGCTTTGCCTCTGCCAGAGCGGGCTCGACCACTCCCTGGAGAACCTCAAGAGAATCCGGATTGATATTCATCGTGCCGTCCTCATTGTACACGCCCTTTTCCTCATCGATCAGATTCTCATAGAGACGCATCTCCACCGGCTTTGCATCCGCCGCATTCACCCAATGGATCGTTCCCTTCACCTTGCGGCCGTCCGGGCTGTTGCCGCCGCGGCTCGCCGGATCGTAGGTACAGTGGATCTCGGTGATTTTCCCATCTTCATCCTTGCGGAAATCAACGCATTTTACAAAGTAAGCCTGCATCAGGCGCACTTCATTGCCCGGGAACATCCGGAAATATTTCTTTGGCGGGTTCTCCATAAAGTCATTCCGCTCGATATACAGTTCACGGGAAAAAGTGACGGTGCGGTTCCCCAACGCCTCATTTTCCGGGTTGTTTGGAACCGTAAACTCCTCTGTCTGTCCCTCCGGGTAATTGTCAATAATCAGCTTTACCGGATCCAGGATCGCATACATTCTGGGAACTCTGGTCTTCAAATCATCCCGGATGCAGTACTCCAGCATCGCGTAGTCTGTGGAGCTGTTGGCCTTCGAAATTCCTCCAAGGCTGATAAACTTCTGTATCGATTCCGGCGTATATCCTCTTCTGCGGAGCGCGGCAATCGTGACGAGACGCGGATCATCCCAACCGTCAACGGTTCCGTTCTCCACCAGTTTCTTGATATATCTCTTACCGGTGACTACATTGGTCAGATAGAGCTTTGCAAACTCAATCTGCCTCGGCGGGTGCGCAAAGCCCACATTCTCCACCACCCAGTTGTACAATGGCCGGTGGTCCTCAAACTCCAGCGTACAGAGAGAATGGGTAATGCCCTCGAAGGCATCCTCCAGCGGATGGGCAAAATCATACATCGGATAAATGCACCATTTGTCTCCCGTATTCTGGTGATGCAGATGAGCGATCCGGTAGATAATCGGGTCTCTCATGTTGATGTTCGCCGCTTTCATATCGATTCGCGCCCGGAGAACCTTTGATCCGTCCTCGAACTCGCCGTTTTTCATCCGCTCGAACAGATCGAGATTCTCTTCTACGCTTCTGTTCCGATTCGGATCATCCCTTCCCGGCTCCGTCAATGTTCCACGGTACTCACGGATCTCATCTGCGGACAGATCACTGACATAAGCCTTTCCGTCGCGGATCAGCTTAAGCGCAGCTTCATACATTTTGTCAAAATAGTCTGATGCAAAGAACGGACCGTTGAACTTCGCACCGAGCCACTCCACGTCACGCTTGATTGCCTCTACAAATTCTCCCTTTTCCTTCGTGGGATTTGTGTCATCAAAACGGAGATTGAACTGACCATTATATTCCTTCGCGATGCCATAATTCAAAAGGATCGACTTTGCATGGCCGATGTGAAGGTACCCGTTCGGCTCCGGCGGAAAACGTGTCATAACCGTGTCATACCGGCCTTCCTTCAGATCTTTATCGATTTCCTGCTCGATAAAGTTCCGGGAAACGACTTCTCTTTCTGCCTCACCCGACCCCTGTTCTTTAGAAGTTTCTTCGATCGCCATTGTGTCAGTTCCTCCTCGATTCCTGTATCATTTATCCGCCGGGACGTACACCGTTTCGGCAGATATCTAAAGTCTTTCACTGAGATAACATCATATCATAACTTTTTCATTTTTCAAAGCATAACCTTGCCCCGCGGCTGCCTTCACCTGCCTTTTATACAAACCGTCATCCTGCACGATATCTTCCTTTGCAAAGACTTGCGCTTGCGTGCAAAGGCTTAAACTTGCATCGCAAGGACCCGGGCTTGCGCCGCAGTGACTTAAGTTTGCGTCAAAATTTGAATTTTCTGACAAATTTTCATTGCATTTTGATGGAAAAAGTGATAATCTGAAAACTGATGGGAGCATAGCTCAGCCGGGATGAGCGTTCGCCTCACACGCGAAAGGTCACGAGTTCGATCCTCGTTGCCCCCACTATTCGGCGCGTATCCGAGTAATCGGATACGCGTCTTTTGTCGCAGTGGGGTCTGCCTGTTTTTATTCCCAGCTGCAAGGCACCACCTTCATAGCCTAATTTCACACCCACAGCATACTTTCACAACTACAGCATAATTTCACATCCATAGCAGAGCTCCCCATCCACAGCATAATTACACATTTACAGCAGAACTCCCCATCCACAGCATAATTACACATTTACAGCAGAGCTTCGCATCCACAGCATAATTTCACATCCATAGCTGAGCGGAACGGTGCATGCGTGGATGGCTGCTGATCTCAGGGAAAACCATCTCATCCTATAAAAAAAGCCTGTCTCCGCATACACAGAAACAGACTCACAGAATTTTCCGGTCATTATTAAAAATATCTCCAACAACATGAAAAAAGATATATCCACCAGTGCCCGGAAAAGAAAGTTCCATACAGCATCACATCATACGCTACAGACTTTCAGACAGTAGTGTTCTCCTTCTCTTTGTCTGTCCTGGCATGCTTTGACAGGCCGATTTTCGAATCCGGCTCATCCTCTTCCGATTCGTCTCCGCCGGGAATCAACGACATCAGCCACTTCCTCTTCAGGGTGACAAAAATCAGAACAGAGATCTGGAATCCCAACGCAAGCACCATGAACAGATACTGCCCGTGCTTGATGAACCCGCCCGCGAGACAGTTGAAGAAAATCTGAATCCAGCTTGTAACAGCAATCGCAATGAAATAATGAAGCGTCGTGATCGAGGATCCTGCCGCAATATACGGAATAATTCCATTCGGAAGAATAGGGAGCAGGTTTACAAAAGCAACCACAAATTCCGGCTTGGTCGTCTTCAGCTTTTCCTTGATCCAGCTGTTCTTGTTCTTCTTCACCGGAGCGAATCCGGCAATCTGATTGCCCATCCTTCTCGCAAAAAAGAACACCAGAAGGTTTCCCAGTAAAAAGCCGAAGTAGCACATCAAGAAAGAATGGAACCAGCCATAGATTACACCGGATGCAATCTGAATTGCAAATCCCGGAAAGACTATACTGACAACCTGAAGCGCAGCCAGCACGATGATCGACAGCGGGCCCTTCCAGGAAGCTTCCCTATTGATAAACAATTCAATTTCCTTCTCGTCGCCGCCGCGCAGTAACTTCAGATACTGCGGGATCATGTCGCCGAATGCGAACCAGATCAGCAGCGCAGCGACAGCAAGTACGCCGATATAAGCGAACAGCTTCCAGTGTTTTCTCCAGAAGCTGCTGAAATCCTTCTTTTCCATATATTCTCCAAATTCTGATTTGTATACCGCTTCTGCAGCAAAACAGGCTGAATCGGAAGTTCGGATACTTCCCCGCCGGAAAACCGCATTATCTGCGTGCCCGGCCAGACAACCATTAGATTATATAAGAAAAGATGTCTCCTGTCAAATTCAACATTCCCTGCACGATATGAGCCTCCGGTCTCAGTAATACACCTGATATCCCATGTCCTGAAGTCGAACCATATCGGCTCCGCAAGGCTGTACCGTCTCAGTAATACACCTGATATCCCTTGTCCTGAAGTCCTTTGACCGTGCGCTCCCTCAGTATATCGTCAACAAAAATTTCTCCGCTCAGCACAACACGGTTTACGCCGATTCCATTCCCGGAAGCATCGGCAACTATATTTTCACACATCTTGACCGTCATCTCCGCAACTGCGTCATGAAATTCCAGCGCTAGCTCATCCGTCGGAATGCCGCCGTCTTTCGCCATACGAAGATCTCCGATCAGGCGCGGACCATCTGCAATCCACTCGCCGTTTTTCTTCTCCAGAATCATCCTTACCGGATACCTGTTCTTGAGAACATCAATCTGATGTGCCGCCATTCCAAAAGTACCGTCATTCCATTTGCTGACCGCATTTTTGGCTGCCTCCACAAGCCTCTTTGCGCATTCCCCGGGATAGGTATTCTCCTCACAGATACCGAGCACGGCAGCGGCAGCATCGAACAGCCGCAGCAGTGACGTCGAGATATAAGTGTCTCTGCCCGCGTCAAGAGCAATTGCAATCGTCTGGTGCAGATTCGGATCGAGAATCTGATCTGACTCATAATCCTCCCAGATCAGACCTCTGTCCTCTGCATCATTCATCATACAGGCAAGTACCATCTGTGCATTTTTTGCGCCGTCCCTGCCTCCGAGGAGCTGAACCGGCTGCAGACACCCCATTCGAATGTAGTTGCCGCTGCGCTCCGCGACCTCCGGCTCCTTCTTTTCCTCGTCCAGTTCATCATGCATCGGAACCGCATGAAGAGTCTCCCCGCTGTCATCCGGTTCCTTCGTGTATTGAATCTTCAATATATGTTCTCTGTCTCCGAGCAGAAATTCTCCGCCCCATACTGTACCGTCTTCTCCCTGAATATTGTCATCATACACAACGTAGAGAGCGGGTCCCTGAATGTTGTATTTCTCAGCAATCGGTGCCACAACAGAGGTCAGTTTTTTCATATCCTCTGATTCGACTGTGTCCCTCTCGTGCTGTTCTGCTTCGTCGTTCAGTACAAATGTGATTTTATCATCCATGATCTCTGATCCCCTCTTCTGAGATAAACCCTTTCATCAGTATCCGTATAGCAGCCGGGATCCGGTTCAAAATTTTTTTCTTAGTCGTCCCATACTGTCATCTGATTTAAAAATTATAGCATTGCATGTACGATATGCAAATATATTTTATGTTTATAGGATTAGCAGACTTTCACCCGATATTTTTCTATAATTCAGATGCAGTTAACCAGATAAAGCCTGTGATGTAAAGTAAAGCAAAACTTTAAGGTAGAAAAGAACCGATGTAAAGTATAGCAAACTTTAAGAGTAAACAGAACCGATGTAAATGTGATATGCCGGAGCTTCACAAAAGACAACAGCAAAAAGCCCCGGAGGACCTGTCTTCCAAGGCTCTCCGGGGATCTCATTACAGCTGATAACCAGACTCGAACTGGTGACCTCATCCTTACCAAGGATGCGCACTACCACCTGTGCTATATCAGCAATCGGTCGGTGTTTCTCACCAACGAGTAAGATCATATCAAAACGGTCTTCTATTGTCAAGCAGATTCTACATTTATTTTCGGCAGATTCTACATTTATTTTCGACAAGGTCTTCCATTCCTGAAGACAGGGGCTTCATTGCCGCCCCAGCCCGCCTTCAGTTATAAATCACAACCGTTGTACCGTAAGGCACATTATCATAAATATATTTTGCGTTTTCAAGCGCAAGCCGCACGCAGCCGTGAGATGTCGCTGCGCCCAGGGTTCCATCCAGAATGCGGACCGGCGAAGAAGACCCATCATAGATTACGGAATGGAATAAATAATCTCCGGAAATCTGACTGTAATACCAGCATTTGGTGTTGCCGCTCCAGAAATAAAGTCCCTTTATCCCCAGTCTGTATACACCGGTAATCGTAGGCGTTGATGCTTTTCCATTGGAGCAAAGCCAGTACTTCTGGTTTTGCCAGTTATTCCTGCTTCCTGTATACACGCCTGTCCGATGAGCGGAACGGTCAACCATCAGAAGATACCCGGTAGAGCTTGAATATCCCTGCGCTATAGCATCCATACCAGCGTGAGGGTTGACATATTTCCAGAATGCATTCGCCGTACTTCCGGGTGTGCCGCTGCCCTTGGGCACCACACGGATTTCGATCGCTTCCATACGATATCCATAACCGGAGGATCCGCAGTCTGCTCCGTTTGACGCCCAGCCAGACCAGCCGAATTTCTGTATATGTGTACGATAATACACATCAAAACAATTCGCCATCTCACCGGTCAGTCGGATCCGAATCGCCTCCAGGCGAAGTCTCTTTCCTACTGTCCCGGTCATCACTCCGTCAGCTTTCCATTCTTTTTCCCATCCGGCTCTCTGTATATGGGAGCAGTACGAAATACCGCCCGTGAATCCGGTTGTGTTGCCCAGATGGATCTGGAGCGCTTCCATCCGCAATCCCTGTCCGGTCGTCCCGCCAGTAGCCCCGTTTGAAACCTCTCCCAGACTCCATCCGTATTTCTGCACATGGGTCTGATAGGTTACTGTCGGAACCGTAAGATAAGGGATATTCCGGGAAGCAGATCTCGCAGGAGCCGCCTCTTCCTTCTTTACAAGTGCCACCTCGAACGCCTCGACTCGTCGGCTCAGATTCGTTGTACCGGCAGTCTCGCCGTTTTTCGCCCATGCAAGCCACCCGAAACTCTGCACATGCACGCGGTAATAAAGATCGTACTTCTCCGCATCGGCTCCGGTCAGCTTCATGACGATTGCTTCGACCCTGAGGCTCTGTCCCGTCGTTCCCGCAGCTGCACCGTCGTTCTGCCAATCGGTCCAACCCTTCCGCTGCACATAAGTTCTGTATGTGATACCGAGATTCTGATCGCCTTTGATACAGGCCCTGATTGCCTCAACACGAAGATGCTTGCCCGTAAATCCCGCATAAGTCTGAGCGTCTGTTCCGGAAACGGCGTCCTCTGCCGGCCACCCCTTCTGCTGAACATGAGCGGCATAGCTGACAACAGGTATTTCCAGAGCGATGTCTTTCTCTTCTTTCTCCTCTGTCTCTTCCCTCTTTTCTTCAGAAGATTCCTCAGTCGCGTTCGCGGTTTCCGAGGATCCGGATACGGAATCTGTCCCCACGATTTCTGCTTCAACTGATTCATTCGAAGCATCTGTCACGGTGTTATCGCCCGCCTTCTCACCGGAATCTTCTTCAGATGAGGTCCCATTTTCAGATGTACCGGTATTTTCGGATGATATATTCTCCACTCCATTATCCGCAGATGTAACCGTGTTGTACTTCGCCGTGTTGTTCTCCGCGGCATCGCTGCTATTCTCCGCACTGCCTGATGTGCCATCCAAAGAGTCATCCGTCTCACCGGTTTCGGAAGATATATAAGAAGCTGCTGTATCCTCTGCATAAACCGGACATGCCGCAGATATCACTCCAATGGCCGTTAATGTTGTGACAAGTTTAAACAGATTTTTTCTTCCCATAAGATCTCCCTTCTGCACAAACCGTATTTTGGGTATTATAACCGCCGCGCTTCCCTTGTCTTTCTCCAGTACGAGTTACTTATATTATACGATACAGCAGGAATTTATGATATAAAAATATTATTCCCGGCACACAACCGGAAGCTCCCACTTCTCATCTCCCACACGGAGTTTGAAATCCGCCTGTCTGATTGAAAGATTTGGATTATAATAAGGATCTCCCTGAATAAGCAGATCCTTCCACTTTTCCGCGAACCGGTTAATCTCAGACTGGAATCTCTTCAGTTTCTCCCCCGTGTTGTCCAGGCCTCTGGATTTTGATTCAAAATGATAGAATTCCGCACCTGCGTCATATACGACCAGATATCCTTCCCGCCGCACACGCAGACAGAAGTCGATATCATTGAACGCGACCTGAAACTTCTCATCCAGACCTCCGACCCTGTCGTACACCTCTTTTTTTACCATCATACATGCCGCTGTTACCGCATTCAGATCCTGGGTGCAGATGGCCCGGAGTCCGTATCCTGCCAGTCCGCGTCCCAGTCCCGTAAACATGTGCCCGGCAATTCCGCCGGCTCCTATGATCACTCCCGCATGCTGAATGGTATCATCCGGATAGTACAGCTTTGCGCCTACGATTCCCACATCGCTGCGCATGCAGATATCAAGCATATCCTTCATGCTCTCCGGCCGGATCATCTCTGTATCATTGTTCAAAAGCCACAGATATCTTCCTCTGGCGAATCCGGCTCCGAAATTATTGATCGCGGAAAAATTAAACGTGCCCTTCCAGACCACCACCCGGGTATTTGCCTTTTTCTTCAGCTCTTCATAATAAGAAAAGGTCTGTTCTTCCGTACTGTTGTTTTCTACAATGATCCACTCAAAGTTCCGGTACACAGATTTTTCTTCCACAGATTCGATGCATCGTCTCAGATCCCCGACATGATCCTTATTCGGGACGATGATGGACACAAGCGGCCGTTTCGTCCAGCTGTAGACCGTGCGGTATACACCGAGCACCTCTCCGATCCTGGCCTCTGCAGGAACGCCGATCCTTCGGTAATGAGCTGTCACTGCCTTTGCTCCGTTTTCGAAGGCGTAGCGCTTATGCTCCGGGTCAGCCGCGGTAGAATCCGGACTTTTTCTCCAGTGGTACAGCACTTTGGGAATATGACAGATTCTTCCGGCTTTCTCCGTGTACCGCAGAATCAGATCCTGATCCTGCGCCCCGTCAAATTCGGAATGAAACCCGCCGCACTGTTCAAACAGCCATCGCCGGAACACAAAAAGGTGGCAGATATAATTCGTGCTGCACAGAAGATCCAGATTGAAGTCCGGCTTGAAATTCGGTTCCAGATACCGGTCTCCTCTGTAGCTGATTTTATCTTCGTCCGTATAGAGAATATCAATTTCCGGATCCTTACTGACGGCGTCAGCGCATTCATAAAGCGCGTCCGGCGCAAGCAGATCGTCATGATCACACAGCACCATAAAGTCACCGGCGGCCATCTCCAGCGCAGCGTTCGTATTCCCCGATATGCCCTCATTCTTCTCCAGGTACTTCACCTTTATCCTGGGATCCCTCCGGACATATTCCTCAAGAATATCCTGAAGCGGACTCCCGGCGGAAACGGACTGTCCCTCCTCCGCATTCTCTGTGCTGTTTCCCACGATGCTTCCGTCCGCCAGGCAGAGCTCCCAGTGCGGATAGGTCTGCTTCTCCACAGATTCGATCAGCTCTCTGAGAAATTTCTCCGGCGTGCGGTAGAGCGGTACAACTATGCTGAAGGTGACCGGATGATCAAAACGACGCTCTCTCTGCCTTCTCAGCTCCAGTGGTCCCGTCTCGTTTCTTCTCCGAAACGCCTTATAGTCATTCTCCGCAGTGAAGTGAACCCGATACCAGTTCCTGATCTTTCTTCCGGTATCCCGAACGCCGTTTTCTCTCAGGTAATGAAAAGTTTTCGATACAAGCTTCATTTTCCGGTCTCCTGTCGAAGGCAGAATGGTCCGATGGTCAGAGAAAAATTCGGATTGTAGCAGGGATCTCCCTTCGCCAGGAAATCCTTCCATGTGGACTCGAAGCGCTCCACCTCGGAGCGGAATCTCTCAACCTTTTCCCTGGTATCCTCCGACCCTCTGGATTTGGACTCATAATGATAAAACTCCGCGGAAGGCTCGTACACAATACGTTTCCCGAGCGCGCCGACCTTCATGCAGAAATCGATGTCATTGAAAGCGACCGCATACTCCTCCGTGAGCCCTCCTGCCGCCTCGAAAATTTCCCTTCTCACCATAAGGCACGCAGCAGTAACCGCGCTGTAATCCTGTGTCATCACTGCGCGGCCCATATATCCCGGATCCCGGGAGGAGAGGTTGCAGAACGCATGTCCCGCAACGCCTCCGAATCCGACGATGACGCCGGCATGCTGAATCGTGCGGTCCGGATACAGAAGCCTTGCTCCTGCGATCCCCACATCTTCTCTGAGGCAGAGATCCGCCATCGCCTTCAGACTCTCCGGGCGGATCATCTCCGTGTCATTATTCAGGAGCAGCAGAAGCTCCCCTCTGGCGTGTCTCACTCCGAAGTTGTTGATTCTGGAATAATTAAACGCTCCCTTATAGGTCAGAACGGTAACATTCTTCCGGTCCCGGATGGAGTCGTAATATCGGAATGTCTCGTCCTCGGTACTGTTATTCTCGACAATGATCCATTCATAGTTCCGATAGATCGATCTGCTGTCGACAGAATCCATGCATTTCTTCAGATCCCCGACATGATCCTTATTCGGAACAATAATCGAAATCAGCGGCTGTCTGCCCCAGTCGTACACGGTATGATAAGTACCGGTCAGCACCCCCTGCCCGACACTGGCAGGGATACCAAGTCTTTCATAATGTTCACTGACCGCCCTGGCTCCATTCTCAAAAGCATAGGATTTAGACTCCGGGTTGTCCGCCGTCGAGCCATAATGGCTTCTCCAGTGATAGAGAATCTTCGGAATATGTCTGATTTTTCCGGCCTTTTCTGTGTATCGCAGGATCAGATCATAATCCTGCGCTCCGTCGAATTCCTTCCGGAACCCGCCGTACTTCTCATAGAAGCTTCTGGGAAAAAGGAACAGGTGGCAGATATAGTTCGTGCTGCACAGGAGATCCGGGTTGAAATCCGGCTTGAAGTTCGGGTCGAAGCGTCTTGAAGAATCCATGGAAATTTTGTCTTCATCGGTGTATACAATATCAACCTCCCGGTCCTGAAGTGCTTTCACAAGCTCAAACAGAGCATTCGGAGGGATCACATCGTCATGATCACAGAGCACGATATACTCCCCGTCTGCCATTTTCAGAGCCTCATTTGTGTTGCCGGAGATTCCTTCATTTTTCTCAAGTCTCCGGTAACAGATCCGTGAATCTCTCGCCGTGTATTTCTTAATCACTTCTTCTACACAGTCATCCTCTCCGCTGCCGTCGGCAATGCAGAGCTGCCATTTCGCATAGGTCTGATTCTTGATCGACTGCAGCAGCTCCCTTAGATACTTCTTACTGGTGCGGTACGCCGGAATAACGATGCTGATCTTCGGTTCATAAGAGAAGTGACATTTTCTCTGCTTTGCCAGCTCATCTGACCTCACATCGTTCTGTCTCGCCCATTTCTCATATGCAGGAATTCTGTCGGAGCTGTTCAGTCTCCGTACCACAAGTCCCGCGTACCTTCTGGGGCCGAACTGTCTCAGGTATTGAAAATCATCTGTTATCAGCTGCCGGCTGACATGCCTAAGCATATCAGCCGCTCCCTCATAATGGCGGTTCTCCTGACGGCTGAGCATGTTTACGGTGCGGAAGTCCACCGGATATTTCTCCGATTCCGTTCCGTCCGGGGACGTAAAAATGAGGATGTACTGATTCTCGTCCTCTTCTTTCCTGAAGCGCAACTGAAATCCCATCATCTCGTCGCTTTCCGAGCCCCCAAGCGCACGGATCACATCGGAACGATACAAAGTCCTGATATCGGCAGCGACACCCCGCCCGCTCTTCTGTTCCACCCGGATTTCCGTATGGGTCAGAACCTTGTTCCCACCTTCCTGGCTGATCCACGCCGCCCAGCCGGTAGCGGTCAGGACATCCTCATCTGTTTTCGTCTCATCAATATTGTACTTTATCATAAAGGCTGTTCAGTTCTTCCGGCCCGTCAGCCGATGAAGAAATCCTCCATTTCTGTGGTGTTTTGACGATGCGGACGCCTCCCGCTGCCTCTGAAGATCCATGAGAGGCCGGATAAAATCGCCGTCCATCTCAGTAAAGCTGAAGTCGACGGAAACCGTCTGGCAGCGTTTCCCCGATGACCCTTTCCCGCTCCATCTGATGGTGAAATTCGGATCATCACCGTCAAAATAGATTGCGGACAGATATACCGGTCTCCCGGATGGAAGCGGTCCGGTCTGCTCCTCTCCTTCTTCTGATTCCCGGAAGACCGGGAGACCATTCGTGCGGATAAGCTCCGGAAGTCTTCCGTCTATTTTCAGGCTGCGGATGCGCAGAATCCCCGGTCTGTCTCCCGGATCCAGACGGATCATCGTCATCCCCTGAGGGACATCCAGGTCAGCGGAAAGCTTTCCGTCCCTCATCCGATAATCTGACGCACGCAGCTCGGAATAGTTTTCCAATCCGTTCCGGTCCGGATAATATACCCGAAGATTTCTGTCCTCATCTCCCGTATGTGCCGCTCCGGAGGAAATCCCGGCGCGAAGATCTCTTACCGGAATTCTGCCTCTCGTGAGCCATCTCTGGAAGGAGTCCTCCATCGATGCGAATATTTTTCGTTTCTGCCCGCTCAGTCCGGCTTTCCGCCAGATGTCGTTCTGCGCAAGCCTCTGCCTGTTCTTCTCAGAGCGCAGGTAATAAAAAAGAATCCGGTATCTCAGGAAATCTGACGGAACCGGAAAATCAAAACTCCACTCATAATCTATGAGCGTACAGTCCCCGTCGCTTCTGATCACATTCGCCGGGATCAGATCCACATCCGAGACCGGAAGCGTCTTCAGAGAATGTATTCCATACTCCCCGGATATTTCACCGTAAATTTCACCGGGTATTTCTCCAAAGACTTCCCGGAAGGAATCTGTTATCTCAAACGCGGACTCCAGCTCTTTTGGGACAACCAGGTCGAGATACTCCAGAAGAGCATTTTCACAGGCATCCGGCCCCTGCTTCGCAAGAACCCGGTCCAGATATTCCTCAAAAGTCTCGCCGGTGAGATATTCCATCCGTACGGTTCCTGTTATATCCGTCTTCTCACAGCGATTGATCTTCAATCTTCCCCGGTACATTTCTGAAAGCTTTCCGGAGAGCTCGCTGATGCGGCTCACATGAAAATCCGCAGCCCTCGTAAGCGCTCTCTTCTCCACATACCGCTGACTTCCATCTGTGTTTATTCCGGCGCGCTGCGGCCCGCATTTACCGCTCTGATCCGCCAGTCCCGGCACTTCACCCGCATTCATTTTCCTGCTTTGCGGCCCGCATTTACCGCTCTGATCTGCCAGTCCCGGCACTTCACCCGCATTCATTCCGCTGCTCCGCGGTCCGCCATGCCTCTCATATACAGCTGTATACAAAGCATATCTCCCGGCTCTTTCCCCGGAGAACTTCGCGTACAGCAGCGTATCGGCTGCCCGCTGCACGTCCTGAATCAGAAGAAGCGCAGGTCTGCCTGCTTCTTCCGTCCCGCAGGCTTCAGCACCGGGGTGATGTTCCGAAAGCCACTGTTCACCCGTGATCTCCATGGGGAATGTCGCGTCCGGACTGATCTCATATAAGATGGTCCGGTAACCGGAAAGTGCGCCGCCTTCCATCAGCTGTCGATACTCCCGGATTTCCTTCAGCAGAATCAGCAGGATTCCATCCTGCGCAAGAAAAGAGAGAAGCTCCTGTACCATAGCCCGACACGGCGTATCTCCCGGTATAATCCGGGAAGCCTTCTGCATCGGACCGATACACGTAATAAGTTCAAATCTGTTCCCGGGATGACCCGAATGAATTTCATTACAGAAATCCCGGAAACCCCCGGCATACAGTTTCACATTCTCCCGTTCCCTGTTCCGGTACGCGTTGATTCTGCACCGCTCTGCATCGGAATCCCAGCTGACGACCTCCCCGCATTTTTCTGCCAATGTCCCGGTCATCGCACCACAACCGCATCCTGCCTCCAGAACAGATGCGCCGTCCGGTACAGAAAAAGCACGCACAAGATTCGCTCTCAGGCCTGAAAGCTCCTCAAGCAGAAATTCGTTCTTTCGTTTCTGCATCACAGATCTGTACTGGTCCTCGGGGCAGGTTCTAAGGATCTCCATCAGTTCCTTCTCATCTGCCCTTTCCCTCTCTGTCACGGAATCCTCTGGCACTGCCTTTCCGGGGATCTTCGCTGCACCCGGGCTATTCGATGCGGAAATCTCATCTTCTAGAATATATAATTGTACCTTTCCGATCTGTTCCTTCATACACACCTGCCCTGTGCGAGGCCGACGACATCGTTACTGCACGTATCGGTATTTCCATTTTTCACTGTGTTTGCTGATGCCTTATACAAGACCTTCCGATTACATTCTGCTATTGCTCTGTTCAGAATTACTGTGCCTGCCTGGTGCCTTACGCAAGGCTTTCCGGGCCTCCACCCACCTTTTCCACACGGGTAACTGAATTCATATCATAAAAGCCCACGGTGTTCTTGTCCGAGATTACGGTGACATTGATGACATCATACAGCCTGTGATATACGACAAATCCTCCGTTTTCATATCCCGTGCAGCTGATGGAAAGCAGATACTCACCGCCTTGAAGGTTCATCTCCTGCTCAAAGGAGGCGACATAAACATCCCCCTTGTGTGCCAGTCCGATATCCTTCTTCTCATACATGGTATTGCTTCCGGTGATCGCGACTCCCTGAAGGTTTTTGAAGGCATAGGTAAAGATCGGGCTCTGTATTTCTTGGTTAAACTGTACCTTGCTGCGGATCGTGAAGCGGGTTCCCTTGATGATCGTTGAGGTCAGCTCCCCCTGATCGTCCACAATACCATAATCAATGATGTTTGCCCGTCCGTCGCCGTACTCGTTGACATTCGGATTGATCCGGAAGTGATCCATCCACTTTCCACCGTCATTGCCTGACGGATGATCCCTGCCGGCAGATGATCTGTCCGCGGCTGTCCCGGCTCCACCGTCTTCCCGCACACCATCCGCTGCATTGTCTGCGATGCGGCCTTCGCCTGTGAGAGAACGTTTTCCGGTCGTGCTGTGAATGTCAGCGTCACCGTTCTGTACGGCAGCCTCGTCAACCTGATGGACCAGGACTTTTTTGTAGAGATCAATCATGTCCTTCGGCTTACCTTCGGAAAGCTTGACTCCCTTGTTCAGAAGAATGACCCTGTCACAGTATCGGGAGATGCTTCCGAGATCGTGACTGACGAAGAGGATCGTCTTTCCCTCTTTTTTGAAGTCCTCGAATTTCTTGTAGCATTTCGCCTGAAAAAAAACATCTCCCACAGACAGAGCTTCATCTACGATCAGAATTTCCGGATCAATATTGATGGCGACGGCAAACGCCAGACGGACAAACATTCCGCTGGAATACGTCTTCACCGGCTGATAGACAAAATCTCCAATGTCCGCGAATTTCAGGATGCTGTCCATCCTCCGGTCGATTTCTTCCTTCGAGAAACCAATCATGGTACCGTTCAGGTAGATATTTTCGATACCCGTGTACTCCATATTGAAGCCCGCGCCAAGCTCAAGCAAAGCGGAAATCCTGCCATTTATGACCACTTCACCCTCCGAGGGGTTCAGTACACCGGTAATGACCTTGAGAATCGTTGATTTTCCGGCGCCGTTGGTTCCAATCAGTCCTACGGTCTCGCCCTTTTTCACATTGAAGCTCATGTGATGAAGCGCGTAATGCTCCCGGTACAGCTTCTTCCGTGTAAGGCCCAGCGCATCACGGATTCTGTATGACGGTTTGTCATATAATTTATAAAGCTTGCTGACATCCTTTACCTGGATGGCGTATTCTTCACTCATACTGGTTGGTTTTCCTTTCCCGGAATTGATACCGCGGCATATTCCCTGTACCTGCGGAATTCAGATCTTCAGCAATACGGAGTCCTCCGGGGCTTCCGTACACTGACACATCGGCCTGTCCGCCGCTTTGCCTGAGGGCTCTGCTGTACCTTCTCGGCCGCTGAAATATACCTCTTAGAGTATATCGGCAAAATGAGGCTGAAGCTTCCGGAACACATGAGTCCCGGCGAACAGCAAAAATACCGTCAGGCACCAGAAATACAGCGTCAGCTGCGGCCGCTGGAAGAACCATATGTGATTGATCAGAGAATCTCTGTACCCGCAGACAATGTAATACATCGGATTAAATTTCAGAATCACAATGACTGCCGGCGGAAAGCTCACAGCCTCCATATTCCACATGATCGGAGTCGCCCAGATCTGAACCTGCAGAATAATATTGATGATCTGTACCAGATCCCGGAAAAAAACTGCAAGCGCGCTTGTCAGATAGGAGACCGCAAGGACGAAGACAAACATGCAGAACGAATAATATACGAGCTGAACCATATAAACGCCGGGGAACAGTCCGTACACCACATACATGCCCAACATGAAGCAGACAAAAAAGGCATGTACGAACAGACTCGAGACTACCTTCACCACCGGAAGCGCGCTGATCCGGAACACCACCTTCTTGACCAGGTAGTCATATTCAAGAAGCGCGCTCGTCCCCGCAGACATCGCGTCAGAGAAATAAAACCAGGGGACCAGGCCGGCGACAAGCCAGAGCACATAAGGGACGGGAATCCCCTGCTTCGTGGACTGCGTTCCCGCGTTCAGTGCCTTCTCGAATACAAACCAGTACACAAAGACGGTGACAACCGGCTGTACAAACGCCCAGACTCTTCCAAGGTAAGATCCCGCAAATTTTGTCTTGAAATCATTTTTCGCGAGACTACCGATCAGTTTTCTGCTTCCTGACAGCTCTCCCAGAATCTGAAACAGCGCCGGCTTTCTTGACTTTGACATCTCGATCTCCTAATTATTGTTATCGTCCTTATTAAGTCTTTTGAAATCAGAAGTTCTTTTTCTTCTCAAGGAACTCCTGATAGCTCCAGTTCACCTTATCCTTGTCCGACAGGGTCAGATCCTCCGGTCCCATTCCCTCCGGCATCGGCCACTTCACGGCAATGTCCGGATCGTTCCACATCAGTCCGCCCTCATCGTTGGGATGATAAAAATCAGTCACCTTGTAGCAGAACTCCGCGTAATCAGAGAGAACAATAAACCCATGTGCGAAATTCTTTGGAATAAAAAACTGCTTCTTGTTCTCCTCTGTCAGGAGCACCCCGAACCATTTACCGTAGGTCTCGCTCCCCTCCCGCAGATCAACCGCGACGTCGAAAACCTCGCCGCGGATAACGCGAACCAGCTTGTCCTGCGGATAGTGAATCTGGAAATGGAGACCACGCAGCACACCCTTCTTTGACGCGGACTGGTTGTCCTGCACAAAATTGCAGTCAATTCCGGCAGCCGCAAAATCATTATAATTGTAGGTCTCCATGAAATATCCCCGGTTGTCACCAAAAACAGTTGGCTCTACCACATAGAGTCCCTTGATACCGCCTGCATTTTCCGTAACCTTGATCTTTCCCATAATTTTTTCCTTTCCAGGCGTCCTGACGCCCTCTGAATATACCATATTGCCAGACAGACCAGCCCACAGGCATGCCCCTGTGAGCCTGTCCGGACTTCTGTCTCCGCGGATTTTCAGAAGCTCTTCTCATACTTTTTGTGAAAGAATTTCGCGCGGAGAAAACAGGTAATCTTTCTTCTCCAGTCAATCTCTCCGAGATAAAGGTATGGCACCTCACCAATCTCGCTTTTCTTAAGCCTGCCTGTGTCTACCTGATGCATCAGCCACACATTAAAGAGCCTCTCACTGACCCTTCCGGCATATCTCGCGTCAAAAGCTGACATGCCGCTGGTATCAACCATTTTCTCAAGATCACCAAGGATGTCGAACAGCCATACGAAATACTCATCCGCGAAATTCTTCGGCATGACAAACATATTGAAAATGTATGCCCCGGTCTGCTTCATGAAGCGGTCGAACTCATCCACATAATCCGGATATTTCCGGGCAAGAATCTCCCTGGCCTTGTCGAGCTGCGTACCGTCGAAGGTATGAGCGTAGTGAGAATAGACACTTTCAATGTAATAATGCCGCTTCTTCGGAACCAGAACGCGGTACCGGGACAGAAGTTTCCTGAGCTCGCCCTCTGTCAGCACCGATGCAAGAAGGCCGTTTTTCTTCTGCTCGTGCCTGCTCTTTAGTGTAAAATATCTCCGGTAATGCACCAGTCCCAGGTAATCGCAGTCCAGATTCTTCCATGCCCAGTAGAGTCCTGTCAATTCACAGTAGACGGGGTTTTTTGAACTGATATTGTCGCCGGTATTGTCGCCGGTGAAGCCAAAGGGCTCCTTTCCCTCTGCTCCTACGTGAAGCGGAAGATAGACAGGATCCCCCGGCACCTCACACTTCTTGTGGCAGGCTATGATCAGCCTGATTTTCTTCTCATTCACAGATGTCATTCTATTCTCCTTGATCTCCCGTTTCCATTACCGCAAAATTGCAGGGATACGAATATACGCGGGTATATGCACTGGCAGTGAACCGCACCCGCTCGCAGCTGGTGTGAAATGATGATTGTACACCGCTGCTGCCCGACCGGAACGGTGGCCTGCCAGCAGCACGAACGCTGCAAATTGACGCAAAGACTCATACCGTAGGTAGAATGAATGATGCATCGCATGGCAGTTTACTGGGCGCCTTCTTCCTTTGTGACCGATTTCACGGTCCGGAACAGAATCTTCACATCAAGACCAAGACTCTGATGATCCACGTAATACATCTCCATCTTCTGTCTTTCGCCGCTCTCATAGGTAGCATTGTTCCTCGCATAGGCCTGCCAGTATCCCGTAAGACCGGGCTTCACGCTCAGAAGCTTTGCGACATCACTGCCATAGATTGTAGTTTCCTTCTCCACGATCGGCCTCGGACCGACAATTGACAGGTCACCGGAAAGAATATTGAACAGCTGCGGCAGCTCGTCCAGGCTCGTGCGCCGAATGAAATTTCCTACCTTAGTGATACGCGGATCGTTGTCAATCTTAAACTCCGTGCGATACTGCTCAAGCTGCTCCGGCGTCAGAATCTTTTCCAGATCGCCAGCGTCCCGGCGCATGCTCCGGAATTTATAAACCGTGATTTTCTTTCCGTTCTTTCCGATCCGGCTGTGCCCGTAGAAGGGGTTGCCGCCGTCATCCGCCATTACCGCGAACATCAGGATCAGAAGCAGCGGCGAGAGCAGAATGATTCCCAGAAGCGATCCCACAATATCGAACAGTCTTTTGATGAAATAATAGACACATTTTCCCGCTGTCATCCGGCAGGTGTACGTGGAGTGGTCGTATTCCAGCGGCTTTCGGAAGTCCATATACTCCCGGATGAAGGCGCACTCCTCCGGCTCCCACATTATCTGACGGCTTCTCGCGGAGCGGAACGTCAGATAACGGATGATCATGATAAATATAATTTCAGCATCCAGGCCAAGACTCCAGTTATTCAGATATCGGTCCTTTTCCGCGCGTCCGGTGCGACGGTCGGTGCACCATGTGCCCACCAGTCCGGGCTTTGCGCAGAGATACCGCAGCTCTCCCGGATTTTCAATAAAATAGGGAAGGGACGGAGCCCTCGGGCCAACAAAGCTCATATCTCCCACGAGAACATTCAGGACCTGCGGCAGCCCGTCCAGATGCGTCAGATCCAGAAAACGGCCGAGCCAGGTAAAGCAGCTCCTGCCCTCCGTCTTTCTCTGATCTGAATCCATCCGGTATACCCGGAAATGATACTGGTTAAAACGGCGTCCATTCATGCCTACTCTTACTCTTGTAACAAAAACAGGCCCTTTCAGAAAAATCTTCGTGAGTAATGTGACGATCAGCATCATGACGAGAACAAAAGGAAGCAGAAGGATAGATACAATGATATCCAGACTCCTCTTTATAACGACATTTCGCCCCCGGATCGGAATCTCAGGAAGATAGCTGACTACCGCGCACTGTCCGAGCATATCCTGCATGCGCTTTGTGTCGCTTAGTTCAAATTCCGGAAGACTGACATGAACCGTCTTCCCCAGTGGCTGAAAATGACGTACCCACGCCCTCTCTTCTTCCGGATCACCTGACACAAGGAGGATAGAATCCACCTCCTCCTTCTGAATACTCGCCATCGCGTCGGAATAATTGCTGATAACCCGGATGCCGTTTATATATTCACCCGCCAGGTCCGCATCGGTGATCACAAGACCAGATATATGAAATCTCCAGTCGATAATCGCGTTCAGCTGTTCCAGAACCCGGTCTGTGTCCCGCTCGCGGCAGACCAGCACCATTTTCTCCGAGGCTTTTCCGTTTTTATAACGGGGAATATAGATTTTTTTGACGGCTTCTCTCAGAATAAAACAGGTAAAGTATGCAATGACGAAAAAAATCGCCATGAAAATTCTGGAGTATCGTTCACTGGTCTTCGTGATGAACAGAATCACGACATCCACGACGATTACCATTACGATCATTCTCAGCGTGGCAAGAAGCTCCGACGAAACATTTCGCGAGAGATACTCCTCCGAATACAGAAACAGAAAATTTACCAGAATATAGGAAATGATCGTGGCAAAAAGCAGCGGCATATACGGAAACTGCTGAAACCGGTATCCGGCAATTATGCTCTCCCTCGTAAGCAGTCTCCACATGGGAAGAATCTTACGAATTTCATAGGATATCACGAATGCGATCAGCAGAGACACGATATCCACCATATTCATAATATAAAGCGATACTCTCTTACGATTACTCATACTTCTCCTGTCGTCACGTCTGCTCCGCCTGTCACGAAGCCCAAGGCCTGCCTTCTGGCGACCGCCTTCTATGCTCCGACGTTCTCCTAAGAACAAAAAACGTCACTCACTTCTGAGTATTCTGCCGAAATCTGTCTAAACAGCTTTCTTCTCAGCCCGGCAGTACCCTGCAGATCAGATAGCCGTCCACCATATCCATATATTCAAATCCCACGCTGTTCATCGCGTCTGAATAGAAGGTGCTGTCATAGCTCTCCGCGTCCTCCTGCCGGTAGCCCGGTGCCTGGGAGGGGAGCATCACCAGGTAATCATAATCCATGTTCAGCATGCTGCCGCGGACAAGGTTCAGGTCCGGCTGCGGTTGCGTCATCTGCTGATATACAGAGTACTGATCACCCCCGATATAATCGATATAGCCCCACGCATTCCGCCCGTACATCAGATGAACGTCCGGTGAATACTGACGGATGTAACAGAACAGTGAGAAATCCACTACCGCGCGCGGCTCGCTGTCAAGGTCAAGAAGCGCATCAGCCACATCCACCGATGCCTGCGGCAGCTTGTAACGGTTCTGTGCTCTCACGAAACGATCCTTGTATATGAACGTTCCGGTCGCGGCTGAAACTGCAAAAGCAAGAACGATCACGGCAGCCTTCATGAAGTTTTTCCGCATCCTGCATGCAAGGCTCACCGTTGCTGCCGCGATTACCGGCAGAACCGGCACCATCCAGAACGCCCTCCAGTACGCATAATCAAAAAGCTTTCTCCAGCAATACCGGTAAAGAAGCGGATTAAAGATCAGAACGCCGAGCAGAATGGATGGATAAACGAGAAGCTTTCGTTTTTCCTTTTCCGCGAAAAACAGATAGATCAAGGCAACGATCCATAAAAGCAGAAACCAGTTGCCCGCAAAGGATTCCCGCACCTTATCCAGTACCTGCCTCCATGCCTCTGTCATAGTACGATCCTCCCGATTTTACACATGTAGTAGAGCCCGCCGAACACGACAGAAGGCAGAAGTACCACAGGAACCTTCCAGATCACTCTCCACCTGCGGTATCCAAGAATGTACCAGATCGAGCAAATCCCGATCATGGACGCCGCAATGATGATTCCCATCCCGGAGAGGAGGCAGCAGGCGAAATCTGTGACCAGAAGAATCCAGAAGGCCCTCTCTTCCCCGGCGTGCCTGTACAGATAGATAAAGCAGTACAGGATCATCGGTATTCCCACTCCCGCGACCACGGCCTTCCCCTGCCAGATCCGCAGAAGCGCAAATTCCGACTGTGTATCGGTAGATCCCGCAAAAAAAAGCTGGAGAAAAGCGACAATCAGACAGAATAAAATTGCCTTCCGTCTGTCATCCGCGAACAGTTCCATACCCGCCAGGCAGTAGATCCCATAGCCGAGGAGCAGAAGAATCACCGGAAGTACCGTGTGCGCAAGCACCGCCGGATGCATTGCAGTGAGTCTCGCCAGCATTGCGATGTAGATCATCCACGGAGAGACGGCATCCTTCAGATAGTCTCCGCCCCAGTTCTGGAGATTCAGCTCACCCGTCGCGGCATTCTCCGTGAGCATCCGGTTGGTCTTCCATGTGTATACCGCATGAGCGATAAACCGGGAATCATCCTCATCCAGATGCATTCCAAACAGATATACCGCACATTGGAAACCCACGATCACAAGCAGAAGCAGCAGCAGAACCAAAGCAGTCCTGTCACGGAAAAGCCCCGGCTGCTTCCGGTGCCTTGCATCGAACCGGATAAACGGAACCTTTCTGCGAACAGAGACGAAGATAATCACAAGCGCCGCCAGAATCAGAAGCCACAGCAGGATCACATGCCGAAAGTCCTGTCGAAGGAAAATCATGGGAACTGCCACCGCCTCAAAGGACGCCCACATCAACAGATTTCCGGCGACGAGATTCAGAACGGACCGTCTGACACGGTTATTCTCATATAGATGCAGAAGATCCGTAAGGATAAATCCGCAGATGCCGGGGATCACCAGAAACACAAGCAGCAGTCCCGGAATACTATTAATCAGCATATAAAACACTTTCTCTGTCTTGTTTTAAGATATTGCAGTCTGTTATTTTACCATGTTGTTTCCGGATTGTAAAATCGTCAGATATAGAACATCTGTCCCAGGATTCTGACCATGTCCCCCTTCAGAAAGCGTCCCTTAAGCAGGGCAGCCATCCTTCTCGGCTTTGAAAAGTCCGGAATACGCAGAAACTCCTCGAGTGCGTTCTTCGAGTCTTCAGGCATTATACTGCCGAATCTCTCATACAGCAACCTTGCCTCCGCAAAATTCAGCTTCAGATTATATCTGGTATTCCTGTCCATCAGCTTACCGATACGATAGGAAAAGCTTCTGACATTCACCGCACTCACCACATTATCGCCGTGCTGCCGGTAGTACATCAGCTTTTCCGGAAGATGGACGACCTCACCAATGGCGCTGACATACTGCGCGGCCCACCAGTCATGCATACGGATCCTCGGATCATAATCTCCCATAAGCCGGTAAGCTGCCCGGTTCATCATGACCGTGCATCCCGTCACATAATTCTGCACCAGAAGATGTCGGAAATCTGTGCGGTGTCCGTAGACCTGCAGTTGCTTCTCGCGGACCGGGACGGGATTCAGCGCCGCGTCTGCCACAATATAGTCAGAAAAAACCAGAAGCGGACAATCCGTGCCTCTTGTCTCCTCCTTTTCTGCCATGACCTGCAGCGTCCTCCTGACCTTCTCCTTTTTCCAGACATCGTCCTGATCGCAGAACATAATGTATTCCCCGGCCGCATGCTTCACGAGCTCCATGAAATTTGGCGTCGGCCCTCCGCAGCGGATCTGATCACAAATCACGCGAATCTTCTCCGGATATTTCTGTGCATAATCCTCCAGGATACCCCGTGTGCCATCAGTGGAACCATCGTCACGGATCAGAATCCGGATATTCTTCTCCGATTGCGAGAGAAGAGACTCCAGCTGCTCGGCCAGATATCTCTCTCCATTATAGGTTGCAAGCAAAATTTCTACCATATATTTATCCTGATAAAATGTCTGTTGCGGATCACTGCCTGTATACATTGCGTCAGCACTGGTCTATGATTGAATGCACGCGCGAACGCAAAAAGGAACGACCGCAGTAAAACGGTTTCTTTCCTCTCGGAATCCCAGGTTTTATGCGACTGTTCCTTTTCTCTTTGATCCGGCTTTCAATGCCCGCTCACATCCGCCGGCTTTACTGTCACAGCGGATTCAATGGTGTTTATATCTGTCCGCCTCATTCGCCGATATCAGCCGATCTCACCGATCTCAACCAGAAAACGATGCAGCGCATCCTTCCAGTCCGGAAGCGGCCGAAATCCATTCTCAACAAGCTTCGATTTGTCCAGGCGGCTGTTAAATGGCCGCGCCGCCTTTGAAAGTCCATACTCCGCAGTGGTAACAGGAGTAACCCTGGTCTGCATGCCGGCCTGTCTGTATATTTCTTTTGTAAAGTCATACCACGAAATAAATCCGCCCTCATTCGTAGCATGATAATACCCGTACTTTTCGGTTTCGATCATATCCACCAGAAGCCGCGCCAGATCCAGCGTGTAAGTCGGCGTTCCAATCTGATCATCAACCACACGTACCTCCGGGTGCGTCCTGCCTACATTCAGCATCGTGCGGATGAAATTCTTTCCGTTCAGTCCGAATACCCAGGCAATACGCACGATGAAGTACTTCTCAAGGATCTCAGAGACGGCGAGCTCCCCTCCCAGCTTTGACTTTCCATACACATTGAGTGGAGCGTAGTCCCTGCAGTCCGGCTTCCATGGTTCTGTTCCCTGTCCGTCAAACACGTAATCCGTGCTGATGTAGACCATCTTTGCATCCGCTTTTCGCGCTGCGCGGGCGATATTCCTTGTTCCGTCCACGTTGATCGCCATGACCTTCGTCCTGTTTTCCTCGTCCTCCGCAGCATCAACTGCAGTCCATGCTGCACAGTGCACAATGACATCCGGCTTCACCTCCGAAATAACACGGTCAACCGCATCCTCGTCCGTTATATTGAGAGATACATACGGCATCCCGGTTACCGCTGATCCGTCATTGATACCGCTGTAGGAAGGAGCAAGATCCGTTCCTACCCCTTCCAGGCCTCTTGCCGCCAGCTCATTCATTACATCGTGTCCGAGCTGCCCGGCCACGCCTGTCACAAATACCTTCATCAGCCGATAACCTCTTTCTTCCCGTACATCTCATTATAATAGTTCTGATAATCACCACGGATGATGTTCTCCCACCATTCCTTGTGATCCAGATACCACTGAATGGTCTTCTTGATCCCATCCTTGAACATCGTCTCCGGCAGCCAGCCGAGCTCATTGTGGATCTTGGTCGGGTCAATGGCGTATCTCTGGTCGTGTCCTTTTCGGTCGGTAACATGCTCGATCAGAGAATATGGCTTGCCCAGATAATCCAGGATCAGCTTTACGATATCGATGTTGTGCATCTCATTGTGTCCGCCGATGTTGTAGACCTCTCCAACTGTTCCCTTCCGCATGATGAGGTCGATGGCCTTGCAGTGATCCTCCACATAAAGCCAGTCACGTACGTTCAGGCCCTCTCCATAAACCGGGAGTTTTTTGTCCGCCAGCGCATTCGCGATCATCAGAGGAATCAGTTTCTCCGGAAACTGATAGGGACCGTAGTTGTTCGAACAGCGGCTGATCGTTACCGGGAGCCCATAGGTTCTGTGGTATGCGTTAACCAGAAGATCCGCAGATGCCTTGGATGTGCTGTACGGACTGGAGGTGTGAATCGGCGTATCCTCATGGAAAAACAGATCCGGGCGGTCCAGCGGAAGATCTCCGTAAACCTCATCCGTGGAAACCTGATGATATCTGTGAATGCCATACTTGCGGCACGCGTCCATCAGCACCGAGGTTCCGATGATATTCGTCTCGAGGAAGATCGTCGGATTCTCGATCGAACGGTCCACATGAGACTCCGCGGCGAAATTCACAACGATGTCCGGTTTTTCCTCCTCAAACAGTCTGTAAACTCCCTCTCTGTCACAGATATCAAGTTTGACAAAGCGGAAATTCGGCTTTTCCAGAACCGGCGCCAGCGTAGACAGGTTGCCTGCATAGGTCAGTTTGTCCAGGCAGATGATCCTGTCCTCCGGATGCTGCTCCATCTCATAGAAAATAAAATTACTTCCGATAAATCCGGCGCCGCCGGTTACAATAATATTCATGATTTTCTCCTTTGCTTCCGTCATGCTTCAGTCATTGTGAAGGATATCGACGTATTTGTTGTTCAGAACATCCATAAGATACTGGCCATACTGATTCTTCTTCAGCTCCTCATACTCCCGGAGTACCTGTTCCCTTGTGATCCAGCCGTTCAGATAGGCAATTTCCTCGAGACAGGCGATCTTGCGGTGCTGATGCTGCTCTGTGATCTTTACAAAGTTTGTGGCATCCACAAGACTCTCATGTGTACCGGTGTCCAGCCAGGTAAAGCCCTGCCCCAGAAGCTCGACATTCAGCTCTCCCTTCTGCAGATAGATCTTGTTCAGGTCCGTGATTTCCAGTTCTCCTCTGGCCGACGGTTTTAACTTCCGCGCATACTCCACCACACGGTTGTCATAGAAATACAGTCCGGTCACACAGTAATTGCTCTTGGGTTTCGCGGGCTTTTCTTCGATGGAAACCGCTCTTCCATCCATGTCAAACTCTACGATGCCAAATCTCTCGGGGTCATCGACATAATAACCGAACACAGTAGCTCCCTTTCCGGTTTCTGCATTTTCCACGGCAGCCCTCAGGCGTTTCTTCAGACCATGGCCGGCGAAAATATTATCTCCGAGGATCATGGCAACCGGCTCATCCCCGATAAAGTCCGCTCCGATGATAAAAGCCTGAGCGAGACCATCCGGAGACGGCTGCACCTTATACTGCAGCGAGATGCCGAACTGATGCCCGTCTCCGAGAAGCTCCTCAAAGCGCGGCGTGTCCGCCGGCGTTGAAATAATCAGGATGTCCCGGATCCCCGCGTTCATCAGAACGGAAAGCGGATAGTAGATCATGGGTTTGTCATAAATCGGGAGAAGCTGCTTCGATGTCACCTTAGTCAGCGGATATAACCTGGTTCCGGATCCGCCTGCCAGAATGATTCCTTTCATATCAATGCCTTTCTGTACTCTGTATATCTTTTTTCTTTTGTTACCTGTTTCTCTGTTGACCGTTTTCCCTGTTAACCGGTTTTATTTACGCGAACAGTGAGCCGCAGCCGAATGCGAAGTATTCGTGTGCTGCCTGCTCCCTCTGTTACGCAATTATGGAAGACCGCGGCAGAAGTTTCTGTTCCTCCAACGCTCGTTCGAGCGTCCGGTTAAACGCATCCTGTGTAAAATTTCTGCGATACAAATCCACACATTTTCTGCGTGCCTGAGGATCTTCCGCAACTGCAAGCAGCCTGTCCAGAAGCAAATTCAGGTCTTCCTGCGACATCGTCATCAGATCGTCAGGAATATTTACACCAATCCCGCATGTCGACGCGAATTCCCATAAATCTCCCTTGATACTGTTGATCAGCGGAACCCCATACGACAGATAGTCAATCGATTTCATCGAAAGACCGACATGCACATCGGTCCGCATCACATTGATGCCCAGGCAGCAGCGGGAAAGAATTTCTTTCTTCCGTTCTTCTTCATAGACAGCTCCGCGGCAGACAGTCTCGACCCCTCTGTTCCGAAGCTCCCGGATAAAATCATCTCTGTGCTCTCCCTCTCCGATAATATCCGCAATAACCTTCCTCCGGCCGTTCAGAGCCCCCAGAAGATATGCAATCCTCGGAATATCAATGATGTTGTTGATTGCACCGATGTATGCAATACGGAGACTCTGTTCCGGGCAGGACTGTTTCCTGATCACGGCATCATCGGCCACGGCATCACGGACTGCGGCATCATCAGCCACGGCATCATGGACTATGACTTCATCGGTACCTGTCTTCTCCGCATTTGCCACACCTCCGGAATCTGTCCAGATTCCTTCACCTGCCGCTCTATATTTATTATCGCCGGAAAGTTTGCACCAGTAAAGAGTATATGTTCTGTTCTCCGGTAAATCAAGCTGTTCCCGATAAAAACCACATTCCGTGAAGATCACGTCAGCACATCTCAGATGATGATCCCGAAGATTTCTCCATCTCCGGATCGGCGCAAGGTGAGCTGCCGCCCTCAGAGGGAGTGATTCCGGCCACAGATCAATCAGATCAAAAATCACACGGGCGCCTGTTTTTCTGTGAATCCGTTCCGCTTCCACGGCAAAAGAATTGGCAGGTATCATAAAATAAATCAGATCAAAATTCCCGGATTCCAGATATGTTCCCGCTTCAAACGCAAACCGGCGAATAGCCCTGAGCCGCGTAAGGGAAAGATTCCTGGTATATGGTCTGAGGTGGATGTAGACATGATTTTCCGCTTCTCTTTGAACCGTTCGTTTGCCATGATGATCGAAATCTGAAAAAACGCGAACAGCGGTATGCCCTTTTTCCTCGAAAAATCGGGCTACCGCCTCTGCTCTGTCTTCAAATGTTGAGGAATGCGTTACGATCGCAACCTTCATAAAGATCCCTTTCCAAAAATATCAGGATAATACCTGGCAAAAATCCGACGGCAGAAGCCGCTACTTCCCCACATAGACTGTCCTGTTCTTCTCGCTGTCAACGTTCTCCGCGCCATACACAGATCACGTCTCTCAGCTGCCGTGCTGTTCCTCATTCTGCCTGGTTTTTTCGTTCATCTTCTGCTGAGCTTCCTGATCAAAGCCCTCCGTGCTTTCCGGCTGAAATACAGTTCTTGCAGTCAGCAGCACCAGCTTGATATCCATCAGGATCGACTGATTCTCAATATACATCAGATCGAGGAGAAGCTTATCATGCGCGGAGGTGTTATACTTGCCAAATACCTGAGCGTAACCGGTAAGTCCTCCCTTGACCGAAAGACGGTAACGAAATTCCGGTATTTCCCTGACGTATTCGTCCACGTGTTCCACCCGCTCCGGTCTGGGGCCGACGAAACTCATATCCCCCTTCAGAATGTTGAAAAACTGGGGAAACTCGTCCAGCCGGAACTTCCGGATCACCCGTCCGGTCCTTGTAATTCTGGGATCCTTATCCGTTGTCGGAAGGACTCCGTACTTATCCGCATCGACAACCATACTCCGGAACTTGAGGATCTCAAAAACTCTCGCGTCCTTGGTATAACGCTTCTGGCGGAAGAATACCGGCCCGTGATCCTCTGCTTTGATGCAGATGGCGACAAACAGCATAACCGGAGAAGTGACGATGATAAGAAACAGAGAAAAAACAATATCCAGCGCACGCTTTATCCCCTGATATTTCTTGTTATTATAGTTATACTCATATTTCATCAGAGGAGTATCCAGAAGATGCTTTGGCTCACAGCCGAGGCCAAAGATATCCAGAAGCTCAGGGGTGTAGTAGAAATTCTTCTTGTGCTCAATGCACATCTCACTCACAGACGCCCTTGTCTCAAAGGTGACTCCATACATGATGACGGTACTGCAACCTTGCATGTGCTGCAGCAATATTTCTTCCCCGATCTCTTCTCTCTCGGTATAGATAACGGAAAACAGATGCTTGTATTTCTTCAGGAGTCTCTGTTCAAAGGCAAGCACCTCCTCCGGGCTGATCTTTTTCCCGTAAATTACCAGCGTCTTCTGCGGAGCGACATGCTTCATGAAGTACCGCTTCGTAAAAACGACAATGTTTATTGTTCCGACCAGCTGAAGCAGAACAATAAAAGCTCCCGGCAGAATATTGACCACCTGGTTGTAGATCAGGCAGCACTCTACATACAGGATAAAATCCGTAATGGCAAACGAAATAAACTGCGAAAAGACAATTTCTCCCATATTGGTGGACGCGATACGGAATGCCTTGTACACACTGCAAAGGAGATTGTAAATGATATAAAAGATCAGGATACTGGCGATCATGCCGGGTATCTTGTAGGTGTCAAACGCGTAGTCGTTATAAAAGAATGCCCATACAAGCGCAAACAGGCCGACATTCCATAGACGGAGTACCAGCCTGGCAGAGTGGGTAACTTTTTTGTTCTCCATATTTATCCTCGTTACCTTTCGTCAGGAAAGGATGATGACATAGTTAGATTAATTTTAGCATACGCGAAGTTCCTTGTAAAGAAGCCGGGATCTGACGTCCTCTCCGGATTCATACTCCCCAACCTGCCATCTGGGCAGAATTTTCTCTACATGTTCAAGGCCCTTTTCGGATTACAATCTCCTGCACCTTCCCGCGAATTCTCTGGAGAGCATTGTCTATGGATTTCGGGGTCCGGTTCATTCTCCCGGCAATCTCATGATAATCCATTCCGTCCAGATAAAATTCGAGAACCTCTCTCTCCATCCGGCTCAGTGCCTGATTGATCTCATCTCTGAGATTTCTGGCATTTTCAAAATCAATCAAAATATTCTCCGGGCTGTCCGCGGCGCCCAGCTCCGCGTCTTTGCGGTTATCCTGGAGCTCACTTATGGAAATCGAGCTGTTTAGAGGTCTGTGCTTTTGCCGGCTGGCGGAGACCACAGCTGTATACATCTGTCTGGATATCAGGAGTCCTGCATAAGTCCGGAAGGATGCGTTTTCATCCGGGTTATAGTCCCGGATTGCCTTGAACAGGCCAAGCATACCCTCCTGCAGCAGGTCCTCCCTGTCTCCGCCGGCCAGATATAGCTCCCTCGCCAGAGAACGGACCGTTTTCTTGTACTTTTCAAGCAGAAAATCCTCGATCCCGGTCTCGCCGCCACGGAGCCGGCGAATCAGCTCCTCGTCCGGAACTCCCTCGTACTCACTGTTTTTCATAATCCTGTATATTGAAGAACAATTTGCTGTCTGAAGCCTCACAGTTTCTGCCAGGCCATTCTGTGGCTGCCGCGAGCCTCTGTGTATCTAACCTGAATCAACCGCCTCGCGTGCAGACGTAATAGGCATTCTGTGGTTGCCGCAAGCCTCTGCGTATCTAACGGATAATTCTGCAATTGCCGGATACTTCAGCGTCTCTGACGAACAATTTCATAGGCCAGCACACCAGCCGCCACGGATGCATTAAGGGAATCGATATCTCCCTTCATTGGAACCGAAGCGACAAAATCGCACTTTTCTCTGACCAGCCGGCTCACACCCTCTCCCTCATTTCCGATGACAAGTCCGATGGGGCCGGTGAGATCCAGGTCATACATCGGGGTTCCGCCCATATCCGCGCAGACAAACCAGATGCCCTCTTTCTTCAGCTCGTCGATGACAGCCGCAAGATTCGTGACCTTCGCGACCGGCGTGTAGTTAATGGCACCGGCAGAGGCCTTTGCGACGGTCGCCGTCAGGCCTACCGCGCGGTGTTTCGTAATGATTACGCCATGCGCCCCCGCAAGATTCGCGGTACGGATAATGGCTCCAAGATTGTGCGGATCCTCGATCCCATCCAGAAGAAAGAGGAAAGGTTTCTCCCCCTTTTCCTTTGCTGCCTTCAGCATGTCGGAAACCTCGGCATAAGGATAAGAGGCGACAATCGCAATCACCCCCTGGTGGCTTCCGGTCTCGGACATCATGTTCAGCCTTTCCTTCGGAACGTAGCTGATGATTGTCCCGGCTTTTCTGGCCTCCCTTGCAATTGTCATGATCATTCCGTCGTGCAGGTTTTCCTGCAGATAGACCTTGTCTACGCTCCGGCCTGAACGAAAGGCCTCAAGCACCGCATTTTTCCCTTCCAGACGGTTCGGATTCTCCTCGAACTCCCGGTCCGTCTCCGTCTGAGGCAGCGCCACTGTTCTTTCCGTTCTTTCCCTTCTTCTCAGGTTCTTATCCTTATAGCTTTCGTTTCTTCCGGACGCTTCATTGCTTTCGTTTTTCCCGTACATTCTTCTGTAACGGTCATTCTTGTGAGATGCGCCTCTATAACCGCCACTTCTTCCGGATTCGTCCCTCATGTCACTCTTATAAAATCCGTTTCTTCCGGATCCATCTTCACGATATCTGTCCGAACCGCCTCCGTGCCTCCCGGCACCCGGCCTCTGTCCTCTCGAAGATCCATTGTTTCTATACGAATTTTTCATCATATCCTCCTGTGTGTCGATCCATCTGGAATTGCGGGAGCGCAAAGTACGGAGCAATCCGTCGCTTATGCAGTACGTGGCGCTGTTAACAGCATACGCGTTACTGTAATAGTTCTTTAAAAGGCAGACAGACCGCCCTGTCGCGAAGCATAAGCAGGTTTGGCTATGGCTTTGCCGTCTTCCCTGTGTGGTTGTCCGGATCTGTTTCCTTTTCCGCAATACGGAAGGGAGATTCTCCGAGATTCCGGTAATGTTCTGAAATCCCTGTACTGACGAGCTCCACCAGTCTTCCGACATCTCCCTTCAGATACAGATATCCGCAGACAGCCTCAAAACCTGTAGCTCTCCGGTATTCCTGAATACTTGCGTTCTTAGCGTGCGTATATGCCTTGGCATTCCTGCCCCGATGAAACACACGCTTCTCATCCTCTGTCAGGAGATCTCTCTCCTCGAACACACCAATCATCTCCGACTGTGTCTCCGCCTTCACCAGGCTGCTGGCCGTTCGATGAAGCTTATTCACAGGAGCATTTGATTCCCGCACAAGCAGCGTCCGTATGATCAGCTCATAGATGCAGTCTCCGATATACGCAAGCGTCAGCGGTGAATACTGTTTCGCGTCAAAATCCGGAAGCGCGTATTTTTCCTCCAAATTGCGGACGAGCTCCGCCGCCAGATTTTCTCTCTCATCCAATCTGTTTTCCCTCTGCTTTTCTTCTGCTTTTCTTCCGTCACAGGCAACCCTTCCGGAAAAATCGCGTCCTCTCCTGTTTCATCTCTGCTGTTTATTTCGATTCTTCCCGCTCACATCAATCATCCGGGAAGATTACTTTCTCTCCCACTTCACGCCATCCCGGGTATCTTTCAATATGATGCCTTTTGCGAGAAGCTCATCGCGGATGGCATCGGCCTTTGCAAAATCCTTCGCCTTGCGGGCCGCATTCCGTTCAGCGATCTTCTGCTCAATCTCTTCGTCCAGATCTTCCTCCCTGACATCAACGATCAGTCCGAGAATATCGGACAGTTCGACAATTTCCTTCTTCACCGCCTCAGCGAACTCCCGGGAACTGTCTGCGGTCACTTCTACATTCGCAAATTTCACGAGATTAAAAATCGCCGTCTCAGCGTCCGCCGTATTCAGGTCATCGTCCATTGCCCTCTCAAATTCAAGGCGGAAACGCCGCATATCCTCCGGCCAGATCTCTGCTCCGGTCATCGGGTCCTTTTTGAGCTCAAACGGGATTCTTCTTCCCTCTTCATCGATGCCGAGCTTTCTCTTCTCATCCTCCGTCAGGGGCATGCTCTTTGCCCCGGCAATGTGATCATTCAGAGTGCTCACCGCGGTTCGGATCCTGCCGAGGGATGCCTTTGCGGCCTCCATGATATCGGCACTGAAGTTCAGAACCCTCCGATAATGCGCCGAAAGCATGAAGAAACGGAGAACCTGAAGGTCATAATGCTCACCGACCTCACGCACTGTCTTGAAGTTTCCAAGTGATTTCGACATCTTCACGTTGTCAATATTCAAAAATGCGTTGTGGAGCCAGTAGTGAGCAAACTCCTGACCGGTCGCGCACTCCACCTGAGCGATCTCGTTCTCATGATGTGGGAAAATCAGATCCTCTCCGCCTGCATGAATGTCGATGGTGGTCGCGTGCAGATACTTTCGGGACATCACGCAGCACTCGGTGTGCCAGCCCGGTCTTCCATCTCCCCAGGGGCTTTTCCAGAAGGGTTCCCCCTCCTTTTTGGGTTTCCAAAGTACAAAATCGAGCGGGTCTTCCTTCTCCGCCTCACCCGTTACCTTCAGATCCCGGAATCCCGAACGCAGATCATCAAGATTCTTATGGGAGAGCTTGCCATATCCCGGATCCTTTCTGGTGCGGAAATAAACGGTCCCGTTCACATTGTATGCAAATCCCTTCTCCTCCAGATCCCGGATCAGGCGGATCATACCGTCGATCTCCTGCGTTGCGAGAGGATGAGTCGTGGCCGGAAGAACATTCATGTCTGCCATGTCCTTCTTTGTCTCCCGGATATACTTCTGCGAAAGCTCCGCTGCCGTTACTCCCTCCTCATTCGCTCTCTGAATAATCTTGTCATCGACATCGGTAAAATTCGACACATAGTTCACATCATAACCCTTGTAAGTCAGGTAGCGCCGAAGCGTATCAAACACGATCATGGGTCTTGCGTTGCCGATATGAATCAGGTTGTAAACGGTTGGTCCGCATACATACATCGTAACCTTGCCCGGTGTAATCGGTTTAAACTCCTGTTTCGTCTTTGTCAGTGTATTATAAAATCTGATTGACATCTGGTCTGCCTCCTGTCATATATCATAACGGCCACGATGTGGCCGGATTCTTCTCTTTTAATCTGCATACGGTTTAATCTGTATACGATTTTTAATCTGTATCCGATTTAATCTGCATCCGGTTCTATCTGCATCCGATTCTATCTGCATCCGATTTAATCTGTATCCATCCGATTTAATCTGCATCAGATCATCCGGATCTGTATCCGGATGCGCGTCCGGGAACTGTCTGACAATTACCGGACATCTGCTTCGATCTTGGCAAGCGTATGCATCGGACAGGAAGCGCATCCTTGTCCGGAGCCTTCCATGCGGTCATCCGGCATCCGCTCCAGCGCTCGTTCAATCAGGCACACCGCCTGCGCGGAAATTCCTTCTCCGCTCCCTGTGAAGCCGAGGCCCTCCTCCGTAGTCGCCTTGATATTCACCTGATCCTCAAGCAGGCCAAGCGCTTCCGCAACGTTTCCGGCCATCTCATCCAGATATGGCCTCAGCTTAGGCCTTTGGCAGATGATCGTGCAGTCAATATTCGAAATGATGTACATACCGTCCTCAAGCATACCGCCGACTTTCCGGAGCAAATCCATACTGGACGCTCCCTCATACGCGGGATCTGTGTCCGGGAAATGATAGCCGATATCCTTCATCGCAGCAGCACCGAGAAGTGCATCCATGATGGCATGCAGAGCGACGTCGGCGTCAGAATGCCCCAGAAGTCCTTTCTCATATGGTATCTCAACGCCGCAGAGGATCAGCTTCCGTCCCTCTTGCAGCTTGTGTACATCATAGCCTGTTCCTATTCTCATTCTGTGATAAGCACCTGTCGCATCATTCCCGGATCAGTCAAAGCCGAAGACCTTCTCCAGAACATGATACCCTTTCTTTACTACTTTTCGTCCGCCCTCCCCTGGAAGGTTCAGCGCCACACCGGACGCACTGGCACGGATTTTCAGAAACGCCATATAATCGACCTTCTTCAGACGATTCCACAGCGGAGCCTTTTCCTTCAGCATCTCCGGGTCCTCGGAACGCATTATCATGGAAGTTGTTATCATCATGATGATCAATATATCATGGAGCAAAAATTCTCTCTGCTTCGGATGAAGGCGAAGTTTATGGAACCGTTCAAAGTAATCCAGCATCAGATAGGCAACCCGCAGCTGCTGCGGAAATCTCGTCATCATGACCTTTTCATTCACGCTCTGATCTGAACGGCCGATGAAATAGCGGTACAGGTTGACATTCAGATAATACATCGTCTTCACCCTGGAAAAAGGCACAAACGCATAGATATTATCAACATAGAACGTATGCTCCGGAAGCCTAAGTTCCACCTCCCTGAGCAGCTCTGTCCGGTAAATCAGCGAATGCATCAGCACATAGTGGAACACATTCATCCGCTTTACCTGATCCCATCCGAAGATTCTGCCTTCCGGAAAATACATTCTGTATCGCATCACATATTTTCTGTATTTCCGATTCTGCTTCTCATACACATAGTTCGCAAAAAAAGCATCGACGATATTGCCAGACTTTGCAAGTCCCCGCAAAGCGTCGAGCACCTTTTCAAAAGCGCTTCTGTCCAGCCAGTCATCGCTGTCCACAACCTTGAAATAGAGTCCGGTCGCATGATCGATTCCGGTATTGACAGCCCCGCCGTGTCCTTTATTCTCCTGATGAATAGCCCGGACAATCGTCGGATATTTTTCCTGATATTCATCCGCGATCTCGGCTGTCCTATCCTTCGTCGATCCGTCATCAACGATCAGAATCTCAACATCCTCACCTCCGGTAAGGAGAGATTCAATGCACTTTCTCATGTAGCTTTCGGAATTGTAACATGGTACAGTAACGCTGAGTAACTTCATCTTCCCCGTTAAACCTTTCTTTCAATTCGGCAAAATATACCGTTTCTATAATGCCACAAGACCTGTCAAATTGCAATCTCGCATATCCTTGCCCGATCACGCAGGCTGTTCTCCTCACATCAGCCTTCACGCCGTCTGCTTTTTTGCCTGCCCCTCCAGCCATTCCATTCTACGAAAACATCCGCTCACGCCGTCTTCCCGTCTGTTTCCGGCACGGTTTCGTCAGCAGATACAGATAATATATAAATACCACTATGCAGATACAGTTTTTTCCTGACAGAAGACCTGACGGGCTGATTCCCATGGATTTATCTCTTTTGCAATCCGGCGCTCCCGGCATTCTCTGCTCTGTTCAGATTCAGTGCGTCCGCATAGGCCTTGTAGGCGGAGGGAACAGCATACTTTCTTCTTATTTCATCAATCTCCGCAAAAAACAGACCGGCTCCCGCTTTCTTGTCAGAAGTCTCGTCTGCCCCCACGGACAGGCGATCCGGAAAAGAGCCGACCCGGATCTCATATCCCCTCATCTGCCACTCGATATGCGAAAAGATGTGTCTGCTGTCTTCCAGTCTCCTAATATAAAGAGCCGGCAGTCCCAGCTCCTTCACCTTGTTCAGCGCCTCTTCTTCACTAAGACTCCCCTCAAGGTTCGGAAACTCATACAATCCTGCCAGCAGCCCCTTCTCCGGCCTTCGGTTCAAAAGTACCCTGTCTCCGTCCCGCACCACAAGGATCGTCCGGTTCTCCATCCGGCGAGGCTTTTTTTCGGACTTTACGGGAAAATCCATCTCCCGTCCCTGTTCATGCGCTTTGCACCACTTTACAAGCGGACACTCCGCGCATTTCGGCACCCCCACTGGCAGACAGATCGTCGCTCCCAGGTCCATCATACCCTGGTTGAAATCCCCGGGTGTAATCGGATTCTCTGCTGTGGTGCCGGATAACTCCAGCTTCATCGCCCCTGTCAGACTGTCTTCAATCTCTTTGCGGTATTTCTGCCTTGTGATGTCAGAGGGATCTGCCAGTACCCGGGTTATTACCCGGAGTACATTTCCATCCACTGCCGCCTGCGGCTTTCCGAATGCAATCGAAGCGATTGCTCCGGCTGTGTAGTCTCCGATCCCTTTAAGGGTTTTCAGTGTCTTCACGTCATACGGAATCTTTCCTCCAAAATCATTCATGATCTGGATTGCGGCTTTCTTCATATTACGAACTCTGCTGTAATACCCGAGGCCCTCCCACAGCTTCATGAGACGGTCCTCCGGGCAGCACGCAAGGTCTCTGACCGAGGGAAGTGCAAGCAGAAATTTCGTGTAATACTCCTTCACCACCTCCACCCTGGTCTGCTGAAGCATAATTTCCGATATCCACGTGTGATACGGATTTTTCTCCCTTCTCCAGGGAAGATCTCTCCTGTTCGCCTGATACCATCTGCCCAGAGGAAGTAAGATCCGCCGCATCTCCCGGATCCTCTCCTCCGAGACCTTTTTCTTCAACATCAGTTCCTCCGGAATCACATTCTCTGAGATCCTGTCCACTGAAAATTCCTCCGATTCTGCTGTCTTCTGATTTTCTACCCTCTGATTATCCACATTGTTTTACCTGGCAGTTATACACGATATTCTCCGAGCCATCTTCAAGTTATTATAACAGACTCAATGTAAATCGAACAGATACTCCGGACCACTCAGGACCATACACCAGTCTGGGCAGCAATAAAGATTGACACCTGCCGCATAACCTATATCCCCAGTCTGGACGGCAATAAAGATTGACACCTGTCGCCTAACCTATATACAATAGGAAAAGCAGCTTCACTTCCCGGCAGGAGCAGCCATCCGATTCTGCCTGAATACTGATGGCAATGATATCCGGAAGCTGCAGCAAAAGACAAGAGGCAAACAGAAAAGAGGTTATATGAACAAACTGCAGACAGACGGAATCATCTTCGATGTTGACGGCACGCTTTGGGATACCACACCGGTTGTTGCCGAGGCATGGAATACCGTACTGGATTCTATGAACCGGGACTACCGCTCCCGTCACCTTCCTCCCCTCCATCTGATTCATCCGGAGGGCGGCGGTTCAGGCGCGCGGATTAATAGCGAGGATCTGCGCCGTGAATTCGGAAAGCCACTTGAGACTATCGCCGACGATCTTCTTCCGGATCTCCCCGATGCGGAAAAGACTGATCTTCTTCGGCAATGGTATGAGGCCGAAGAAATTGCAATCGACCGCAACCCTCCCGAGCCCAATGAAGGACTGGAACGAACTCTTCAGACTCTCACAGGAATAGACCCACGCAAATCCGGAGAATCAAAAGCCGGTCTGCCCCGCACAAAAGCCTCGCACCAGCTGCCGCCAGGTATTCCCTGCTTCATCGTCAGCAATTGCCAGAGCGGTTATATTGAGCAGTTTCTCCGACTGACCGGTCTTGGCTGCTATATCACGGCTCATCTCTGTCCCGGAGACACAGACCGACTTAAGGCGTATAATATCTACCGCATTGCTTCTGAATATCATCTTCAGAACGCTCTTTACATCGGCGATATTCAGGCGGACTTTGACGCGACAAGGGAGGCGGACCGTCTCCTGAAGAAAGAGGCCCGGCAGAAACAGGAAAACGAATGTTGCGATTCATCGCATAATGATTGCAAGGCCCCCGATCCCTCCATACGCTTCCTCTGGGCATCCTACGGATTCGGAAGTGTAACAGATCCTGATGGAATCATCCGTCGAATCTGCGACCTGCCTGATCTGATCATCTCCTAAAAACGAAGGCAGGTCATACATAAATTGCGAATGAAATATGTCCGTCAGAATTGTTCGAATGGAACGTGTCCACCAGAATTGAATGAAACATGTCCGTCAGAATTGTGTTGGCCTATTCGGACACTCCGTATATACGTTGCCTATAAGAGATATCCGACCAATTCATGGCGACGCATCCGGATGCTTCCCACAGAAAACCGTGTGTAAGACGATCCACACCAGATAGGTCAATTGTCAGGAATAATGCCTCCCGTTTAAAACCGCGTGTAAGGCGATCCACACCAGATAGGCCAACTCGCGGGAATAATGCCCTCGCTTAAGATCGCGTGCAAGCCGAGCAAAAAGATAACATTAACATCACACATATACACAGAAAGAAGGATTTTTATGCATTACCAGTACAAAACAAAAGGAACCTGTTCCCAGCTCATTGATTTCGACATCAATGACGGCATTCTCACAAACGTAAGCTTTACCGGAGGCTGCAACGGAAATCTCTCCGGCATCAGCCGTCTGGTCGAGGGCCGCAAGGCAACTGAGGTCGCAGACATCTTAAAGGGTACAACCTGTGGATTTAAAAACACCTCCTGTCCTGACCAGCTTTCCAGGGCTCTCCTCGAGGCTGTTGAAAACGCCTCGAAATAACCGAAAAGCAGTCTGTTTCGCGCCGGTTCCTGCATCCGGCGCGATTTTTCACGCAATCATGTTTTATTTTTTAAGAAAAATTAGCACTCGCCACTTGACAGTGCTAGTAACAAGTGTTATAACAAAATTGTTCCAAAAAGAAGGAACTTATAAAACAACAATAAAGAAACAATAAAACAATAGCAATAAAACAGTACCAATAAAATAGTACCAATAAAACAACAAAAAAACAGAAGCAGCACAGAAAGACCGCTTCTATGGAACAGGCTTCCTGAACAGCCGCCTCGTATTACAGAAAATCAAAAACATAAAGGAGGAATGACTTATGTTACTGCCGGAACTTTTTGGAGATACTTTTGATGACTTTATGGATCAGGCATGGGATGGACGTTGGTTCAACGCACCTTCTGCTCCCGCTCACCGCATGAATACTGATATTAAGGAAACAAAGGACAGCTATCAGCTGGAGATGGAGCTTCCGGGATACGGAAAAGATGAGGTACACGCCGAGCTTAAAGACGGTTATCTTACAGTCACCGCAGCCAGAAACGAGAATAATGACAAGAAGGATGAAAACGGCAGATATGTACGCCGTGAACGCTACACAGGCACCGTGACCAGATCGTTCTATGTGGGTGAAAATATTGAGCCCGGAGACATTCACGCAAAATTTGAAAATGGAATTCTGACTCTCAGTATTCCAAAAGAAGCACCGAAAAAGGAAGAAACCAAAAAGACCATCACCATTGAGGGATAAAAAAATCATAGAATAAAGGCAGAGCCATCCGAACCGGCATTCCGGTCACGGATGGCTCTTGTCTTTTAAAGTATCGCCTTTTTATTAGTATCGCCTTTTATTTTTATAAGTATCGTATTAAAGCCGTATCCGTGAGTCTTTCCTGTGCCGATTCCGGAATTCCTTCGGTGTCATCTGATATCTCTCGCGAAAAATCCTATGAAAATAACTGTGATTCTCATACCCCACCGCATCAATGATATCATTCACCGGAAGGTCCGTGTCGCAAAGCAGACCTACCGCCTTGTTCAGGCGTTTCCGCTGAAGCAGTTCCTTAAAGTTCACTCCGGATGCCTTCTTAATCATGCGGCTCAGCGTGTGCGAAGGCAGGCAAAGTCCAGCGCAAAGCTCAGTCAGAGTCGCGGTCCGATAGTTCTGCTCAATATATTGCAGGGAGGTCATGAGTATCATATTCTCATATGAATCCGGTTCCATCGTTCCTGCCTTCGGAACCGCCTCCAGCAGATACATGAAAATCAGTCCCATCGTCGTCTGATTGATCCGATTCATCCTCTGAAGCAGGAAGGGTTCTCCGCCATTCTCCTTCTGAGAAATCAGCGAATAGATCATGTTTTCGATCAGATTTTGTATCTGAAGCACATCTGCGACCTTGAAATAAAGATACTCTCCCCGTCTCTCATCCTGTCTCAGCGTATTGACGATGAAATCAGCCAGCACATTGTTTGTTCCGATCATCTCAGAGGCAACATCGAAAAACTCAGGAAGAATCACAAAGTTGATCGCGATATCATTCCTGCCTGCCGGAAGAATCTCATGCCTTGTATACTGATTCAGGAAGAGAAGCTCACCCCTGCTTACCCGGATCTTTTTGCGATTGATGATATGCGTCACAGAGCCCTGGCAGATGTACATCACTTCCACATAATTATGCCTGTGCATGGGAAAATGCGCAAACCTTGTATGTGTCCGCACGGTAATCAGCTGACCTGTTTCCAGCAGCTTCGCATAATCAATGGTGAATTCCTCCCCGGAGGCATATAACTTTTTTTCAATTCCGGCTGTACCGTCCAGAATGCGCTGTTCCTCCTCTGTCACTCTGCCGAGCCGGTCCAGAAGTTCCTGATTCATTTCTTATCTTTCCCTCATTCGGCCCGGAAAAGAGCCGCCGAACCCGAAGAACCCACGGCTTCACCTGCAGATGCCTCCGAGTCATCTGCCGGTGTCATTTCGATGTCGAGATCCACACTTCCGCTGACTCCATCAACCGTCCCCGTATTCGAGTACTGCCATACCCTGAATTTGTACGGGGTACCCGGCGTCGCACTGTAATTGGAAAACCAGACCGGAAGATCATAGAGCTTTGTCATATCCAGAGTAAACGACTCCCAGTGCAGATTCGTATAGAGCATCGGTTCATAGCCAGCATCCACGATTGCAAGGCTAAAGGCCTTGATATTTTGTGTGAACTGGTCACCGCTGACACCATCGGTTCGCGCAGCGCCCTCTTCCACCGTTTCCATGTCGATCGCAGCCGGAAGATCCAGATGACGTCCGTTCAGCGTATCCGCCACAAATTTTGCCTCTTCTTCCGCCTCTGCTTCATCAATCGCCTGTGAATAAAAATAAACGCCGACATCCAGTCCTGCCTTTCTGGCTCCCTCATAATTTGTCTCAAACATAGCGTCTTCCACAAGAGAACCGTCGCTGCCATATCCACGATATCCGATTCTTAGGTACGCAAATTCATAGCCAGCATTTCGGACAGCTTCCCAGTCAACCTCCCCATTATGCTCGGAAACATCGATTCCGATACGGCTGGAATAATGATCACTGTCCGTATACGTCATCTTCTGCCCATCCAATGCAAAATCCGCTGAATTGTAGTCGTTATACATATCACTCATTGAATACGAGGTGGAAAAAAGGCGCTCTGACACCTGATTATCCTCTGCGGCGTGACTGCCGAATGCTGCAATCGCCACAAACGCTGCCGTAAAAGCAACCACTATGCCCGCGAGTATGCGGTTTCGGAGAATCTTTCTCCTCTCCGCTCTCGTCACCCGGTGACGTGCACCGTTTCTTCCCCTTTTTTTCCTGTTTGCTGCCATATGCGATCGGGCAGACGCAATGCCGCCCGTTCCTTTCTTAAATCTTCTCTCACATACCTTACACACAAAAAAGGAGTGTGTCAATCTTGACACACTCCTTTTCAATATCTCTCTTCTGCCGCAGACAGATTCCGTCAGCCCTCGTCGCTGATACCCTGAATCTGATCCTCTGTCTTCGGAACATAATCCGGATGATCGGATGCCCAGAGTTTCTCGGCAACCGGCGCCCAGTTCTTCGCGTATTCCTCAACCTTATGTGTCAGATGGTCTACATTCTCCGGATCTGACATATCGGTTGACTTCGCTCCAGTCGCATGAACCATTGCGCGAAGCTTTGCCGGATTCTCAAGCATCGGACAAGGACGAAGCAGGTTGTCGCTGAACGGCTGTCCGTCATGATATGCCTTGAACAGCGGCTGCTGCAGGCACTCGAGAATACTGTTCTGGTGAATATTCGCCCCGGAATAATGAATGAATACACAGGGCTCAGCGTCACCGTTCGGATTGATGTGGAAGTAAGCCTTACCTCCGGCGATACATCCGGATACCCACTCACCGTCATTCTGGAAATCCATAAGGAAGATTTCCTTGCCTCCGTGGTATCCGCGGACCTCACGGATTCTGTGATACATATACTCTCGCTGCTCCGGTGTCGGAACAAGCTCCATTGTTGTATCATTTCCGGTCGGCATGAAGTGGAAGTACCAGCTGAACAGAACTCCCTTGTCAATCAGGAAATCAAGGAACTCATCGCTGGTAACCGCCTTATAGTTCGCGCTGGTATAGCAGATGGAAGTACCATATGGAAGTCTGTTTTCACGAAGAAGATCCATCGTCTTCATAACCTTGTCAAATACACCTTCGCCGCGGCGGTTATCGGTTGCATCCTCAAGGCCCTCGATCGACATGGAAAGCACGATATTCTTGCATTCCTTCATGTCATCACAGAACTGCTGATCTACCAGAGTTCCATTCGTGAAGATCATGAATCCGCAGTCCTTATGAGCCTTTGCGAGCTTCACAATGTCTTTCTTGCGGACCATCGGTTCTCCGCCGGTCAGAACATAACCGCGGGTACCCAGTGCCTTTCCCTCGGTGACAATACGGTCCATATCCTCATAAGAGAGGTTCAGCGTACGGCTGTACTCAGATGCCCAGCATCCTACACAGTGCAGGTTGCATGCCGAAGTCGGATCAAAAAGGATGACCCACGGCACATTGATATTATATTTCTCAGCATTCTTTCTGGTCTCATGGTATCCAACATAGCCGGCTTCGAATCCAAATGCCATGAACAGACCCTTTACAACCTCCGGGTCAACGTCGCGCAGAATACGATCAAAAAAGTTTGCGTACTTTTCGCCCTTGGTAAACGTCTTTCTTAAATTGTCAAAAGCTTCCGGTTTCCATGTATCTCCAAGGAATTTCTGCGCCGTATCAATTACCTTGATATAGCCATCTTCCTTATTTGCTGTTTTGATTACCTGATTTAATACAAGCTCGAATGCTTTCCTCTCGGCAGCATGCACGATTGCGTTTGGCATCTTCATTAACCTCCTGATGAAACATTTATCTGACACTGCAACAATTATAAAATTTCGCTAAAAAAATGTCGAGAACAATTCCTTCAAATCAGTGGGACAAAATAAGATACCTGTCCAATTAGTGGACAACTAGCCGAAAACGTCAAATGGTCATTTTCAGCCGTACCGGCGCCATTTGTTGTACAGATTCATTAACAGGCTTGTCTTTTAAGACGAGTCACGTTGTCAGAACTGGTCAATATTTGCGTGTGATATTTACACGCAGGCTCAGATGTATCCCCTCCTCCAGGAGCTTCCCCTATGTTTCAGAAGGCAGCTGCAGCAGTCTGTCCATCCTGCAGCCGCCTTATCGCCGCCAGAATCCTACACATAATATGACAAGGACGCATTCGCCAGACCATACCGCAGCCTGTCTTCTCCAGCCATTCCCTTCAGTCTGAAAAATCAAGATAGCGGCTGTCAATGGAGTCTGTCAGAATACGCTTAATGTAAGCCAGATCAAATACTGTTCCATCCGTGATGTAACCATTTATCCCGCTTGCTTTCGCCTGTTCGTCAGTGTAATCCTTCAGGAGAACCACATGCGCGTCCGCTCCACCCTCTCCGTAGTCCGTAACAATCGGTACAAGGCTCGGATCGATAACGGTAACCTCTGGTTCTGATTCATCTGCTCCGTCGTTGCGGAAACGAAATGTACAGTCAATCGCCGTCCCGATCAGCTCGTCAGGCTGTTCCTGCGTTGACACAAAATTTCCCAGACAGTATGCGCAGAAAACCTTACGCCCGTCGGAAGCTGTCAGCATCTCAGCCGGCTGCACGACATGCGCGTGATCACCGATAATCAGGTCGGCGCCCCAGTCTGCAAGGTTCTGAGCCATTTCCTTTTGAAAATCCGTCACCTCATGACTGTCCTCATCACCCCAGTGACACGCAACAACCACAGCGTCCGCTTTTTCATCCGCCTTCTGGATCTGTGCTTCAATCAGCGAGGTCTCATACAGATAGATCACCCTCTGGTCCGTATCTGACGGCGTATCATATATTCCTCTTCCATCCAGCTCATTCGTCATCTGTGTATACGTCAGAAACGCTATGGTCTTACCATTTGAACAGGTGTATATCGGAATATCATCGTACTTCACTTCAAACTGAGGGCTGAGGCCCGCATCGCTGTAGCCCGCAGTATAACTCGTGCTGCCGTCCGTGTCTTTTTCCCAGAGACCGGTTGTCAGGAACTTCGCGCCCGAAGGCATGTCGTTCTGCCAGAACTTCACGGCCGCATTGATTCCTTCCGTTCCAAGATCATAAATATGGTTGTTCGCGAGACTGAAGATATTGAAACCGGCTTTGTACAAGTCAATCCCGTCCTGGCCCGGTGTTGAAAACTCCGGATAACCCGACGGCGTGATTTCATTGTTGATATCTGTTTCCACATCGATCCAGTTCACCTCGTGCTCCTGAATAAAAGAGGAAACGCCGTCATACAAATAGCTGAAATCATACGAGCCTCCGCTGCCTCGTTCCTCAGCCTGCGTGAGCATCCGCTCCGATATCAGGTTATCACCCACAGCAGAAAAACGGACCTCCATGCTGTCTTTTCTGTCATATGCTTTCCCTCCGGATCCTGAGTTCACTGACTCGGATCCTGCAGTCACTTTTTCCTGTCCGGTGCTTGAAGTATCTGTTACACCAGCCGACGAATCTTTTCCGTAATTCGACGAGGACCTCTTTGCAGACATTCGGACTCCGCTCACGATTCCGATCATAGCGACAGCCACAGCTGCACCGGCAACAATCCGGACGGTTTTTTTCCGGAACCTGACGCGCCTCTCTTCCTCCTCGCGGCGGCGCCGCTCTCTCTGTTTTCGTCTCCTCTGCAGCTCCTCCAGTCCTTCCTGCTCATCCTGCTCTATTTCACGGATCTCTTCCTCAAGATCCACCTGTTCAGAGGCGGTGAGCCGTCTGACCTGCTTCTTCCCGTTCGCAGAATCTGCGGAATCTCTCATTCTATGATGGTTTTCCTTATTTTCCACCCGTTTTTCTCCCTTTTTTACTCATTTCTCTCAAGCCATGGTTTTCTCTAAGCCCGATGCAGACATCTTGTACCTTCCCTCCGGAGAAGGGGCTTCCTCCTCCTTGTTGCGCAAAGAACAGCAGAAGCTGATGCTATTGGCATTTAGCCGCTCAATCCAGCTTTTGCCATTGTTGATATCATATCTTCCTTATATTCTATCTCTACAATATGAAACGCACAAGGAGCTCCTTTTTTCAAACTCCCCCTGAAATAATAAATCTTAATGATTCTTTCCTTTTCATCGTTCTTCACACACAGCCTATCCTGCAGACAGCCATGTAAAGCTCTTGAAATGTATCAATCTATGCATACACTATAAAAGGGCTCCCTAAAGGAGCCCTTTATAAAACATTAAGATTTCTTAAGATGTGCTGTATAAGTTCTTCTAAAAACGCCGACAGGATCGTCTTGCCTTTCGTTTCCTCCTAGAATTTTCCACCGCCTCCCCCGTGTATTGTCCCGGAAGACGATGTGTGCGTGCTGCTTTCAGAACCATTATTTTTTGCTTTTTCCGTGCGTTCAATCTTGTGATACAGGAACAGATCTTTGCTTTCCGTCACGATCATACTTCCTTCCCTCACATAGCTGCCCGCTGCAGCCTGGGCACGGACCGTCTTCAGCTGCTGTTTCATGGAGCCTACGATAAGCAGAGCTGTCACAAAGCCGATTGCCACGGAGACCAAAAACCAGACCGCAGACAACGGCTTCCGGGGAATATCAGACTTATCGAACGGATTGCCCTCTCTTGCCTGCGTCACATACGAACTGCCCAGACGGGCAAACGTACGAAAGGCTTCCGTATAGTTCCCGGCAGACAGATCTCCTTTCATCTGCTCTCCGAGATATTGAATGCCCTCGTCTGTAAAAGCCGTAATTCCATATCCGTGCGTGGAAACTGCCCAGTCCCTGTCCTCTGTGCTGATCAGAAGCAGAGCTCCATCCTTATCGCTTCCATAGCCGTACTGGCAGGAATTATACCAGTCATCCGCATAATCTCTGGCGGTCCGGCCCTCCAGACTCTCTACAATCACAATGCACAGATCAAATTTCAGCTCTGTGCTGTCTTGATCAAGAAGCTGCTGAATCTCGCTGTCCTCTTCTTCTGTTATAACAGCGGCCTGATCCTGCAGACGGTGATATGCGTCTGCGAATCCGCCTGTTTCTTCTCCACTGTCCGCTGCAAAAGCCGGCACTGCCATGCCAAGACAAAGTGCGAGCAGAAGAAAAATCGAAAAAATACGCTTTTTCATCGGTCTGCCCTCCCTATAAGATTCTCGCCAGATGCAGAAGCCAGATAATCCCGTAGGCCGCGGCACTGCACAGGGCTGTCAGCCCTAATGTCCATTTACGGGCTGCGCCTTTATCTACCGGAAGATCGCCCACCAGTTTTCCGGTCTGACCGTTCATCGCGAAGGTGTAGTTTTTTCCATTCCAGGTGGTGTTGAGCATCCACACCGGATAGAGCGCATAGGCTGCCTTTCCGCCCCGAAGCTTTACGCTGCCTGCTTCCGGAACCACACTCGTATAGTTCCTGACCGTATCCGCAAAGGCTTTCTCCGTGCTCTGTTTGATCCTGGCATTGGCCCGTTCTATGCTCTGTTCTTCATCTACATCATATTTATCTGCCAGATATCCCGCCAGATAAGCTGTTTTGAAATCTACCGCATCGGAAAACAGGAACGGCTCAATCGACTCCATCAGATCGTCCGGCATTTTGGAAGAGCCGTCCACAGGAACCCTCTCAAAGCCAATCTCCCCGCCCCGGGTGACCAAATAGTAGCTGGTCTCCTTGTATTGATAGCTGCTGTCGCTCCAGGTCCGGACGCTGGTCGCCTTATATCGGATGTTCGCCTCCGCCTCCGCGTCAAAAAGCCAGAACGGCACGTATATGCCCTTGATCTCATCAATGTGATTCTGATCCCTGAACACCTTGGGAAGAAGCCGCTTTCCACCGTAATGCTTTTGAAGCGCTTCCTTCGCAGCCTTCTTGTCCATCTTGAACGGAATGATATAATCCGGCTTCAGCGCGCCGGAAAACTGCCCCGTCATAACCACCGGATTCCCGCAGAACGGACAGGATGCCGCCGCGGTATTCTCATCGCCTACGATCTCACCGCCGCACGACTGGCACACATAAGTGCGAAGTCCCTCCGCTTCTCCTTCCTGCCACGCTCCTCCCGCGGCTGTTTCCCAGTTCATCTCATCCTCCCGGCCGGAGGCCTGTTCCCCGGCATAGGCTTCCAGGGTTTCTACTTCAAATTCCGTATCGCAAAACGGACATTTCATTTTCTGCGTCCCGCTGTCAAAGGCAATTGCACCTCCGCAGCACGGACATTTATATTCCTGTAAAGCACTCATATGCGCTTCCTCCCTGCATGCTTTCTATATCTGCCGCCCATGCAAGAGGGCTTCCGCGAAACAGCAGTCCTCTTGTTCATAAACGTCCTTTTATGCTCCCTGTCACGCCCTTGCAGCCGGTTTTGTTTTTACCGCTCCAAGGATATATAAGACGGGTACCAGAAGATTGACCACAAGGTTAATGATTTTAAACTCCCCTCCGCCTTTCACACTGACCGCCATAGAAATCATGCTGAGAGCCACTATCGCAATACCAAGGATCACGCACCCGCCGGCTTTTTCCGGCAATCTGCACGCTTTGAGGCCCTTTGCGCCTGCAAGAATCTCAACTGCCGAGGTGACCACTGCAAGAACGGAGCCGGCATAGAGAAGTCCGGTTCCTTCCGCACTCCCCATCAATGCCGCCAGTGCGCTGACTCCCAGAATTGCAAATACTCCTGCGAGCAAGGCGATAATTCCACCGATGACCATTAAAATCGATGTGACCTTCAAAAATGTCTGTCCCTGATTCTTCATAGCTTTCCCTCCCCTCATCAAGATTTACTTCCGGTCGCTGTCGTCAAAAGGATCCCCGCATTCCGGGCAAAATTTCGGTGGGTGCGCCGGATCCTCCGGCTCCCATCCGCATTTGTCACACCGGTACACCGGTGCGCCTGCAGGTTTTGGGGCACCACAATTTGAGCAGAACCTGCCTTTATTTACCGTTCCGCAGGAACAGGTCCAGCCAACCTCCTCCGACGGCCTCGGTGAGCCGCATTCCGGGCAGAACTTTCCGGTCGCCGTGGCCCCGCATTTGCACTTCCATGCCCCTGCCGGTACCGGCTCCGGTCTCTTCGCGCCGCACTCCGGACAGAACTTTCCGGTCGCCACTGCTCCGCAGCTGCATTTCCAGCTGTTCTGTTCAGGCGCTGCGGTCTGCGGCTGCCGGGATTGCCCGGACTGCATCTGCTGAGACTGCGCCTGTTGTGCCTGCATCTGCTGTCCCATGCTGTACAGGTTCTGCGCCGCGCCGAATCCGCCCTGACTTCCGATGCCGGCCATTCCCATGCCAAGGAAACCGGTCATGGCCCCGGCAGAATTTCCGGCGGCAGTCTCCATGGCATCCGCTGTCGCATTTGTCACCCGGCCTGCCATCATAAACGGATTGGTTCCCACCGTAGCCGCATCCTCCATCTCGTTGATCTTCTTCATATCGGCTTCGGTCAGCGTAATCGGATTCAGTGCAATCTTCCCGACGGAAATGCCGCGGTTGTCGATCCATTCCTGCCGCAATGCCTCGTTCATCGCGGCTTTCAATTCTCCGGATTTGGCCGGAATCTGTGCAGGCCTGAGCTCCTGCTCGGCGAGCGCTCCGAAGGCCGGCTGAAGCGCGTCAATGAATTCCGTCTTAAGCTGCGCATCAATCTGGTCACGGGTATATTCGTCCGCGACATTCCCGCAGAGCCGCTTATAAAAAACCAGCGGATCAGAGATCACATAGGTATATACTCCGTTGCACCGCAGCTGAACCGTTCGGCTCATGCCGATCCGCTTATTCACGACTTCAAAAATGATCGGATTTGCCGTTCCGAACTTATTGTCCAGGATTTCCTTTGTATTAAAATAATAGACACGCTGATCCCTGCCCGTGTCGCCGCCGTAGGTGAAACGCCTCCCAAGCGTGCGGAAGCTTTCCTTCAGGCTCTCCCCGAACCTCCCGCTGAAGATACTGGGCTCCGAGGATGTATCATAGGTAAACTCTCCCGGCTCGGCACAGACCTCGACAATTTCACCCTGATCCACAATGATCATGCACTGACCATCCGCCACGGCGATGCCCGAGCCGCTTGAGATCACATTGTCATTTCCCCTGGTATTGGAAGAACGCCCGGTGATCCGTTTCTGTCCGCGTCTCATTAGAACGTCATTGGGAAGCGCATCACAATAGAAAAATTCCTTCCACTGGTCTGCCAGTGTAGATCCAAGCGCCCCGATTCCTGCTTTGATAAGTCCCATACCATTACCTCCCGTCTCGATTTTTGTTCTGTCACAGTGCGTCAATGACTGCCGACAGATAACTGGAAGAAACCGATCCATAGATAAAGTTGTCAATCAGACCATCTTTTTTGGCCTGTCTGACCCGGTCCGCCAGTTTTTTCTCCGTGTTCTCATCAACTACCAGCACCACCTTGCAATCCGGATTGCTGTTCTTCAGCGCATCACGAATTCGCATTCTTCCCTCCAGCATCCATGGCGCATAAGCGGTAACCTCCATAACCAGAATGTTCGCCAGTATGGCATTGCATAATTCCAGAGTCTTGTCCGGACTTTCACTCATGACCGGATCAAAATCAGAATCAAATTTACGCAATGCTTCCGCTATCGCATCCGCAAACAGCATATTCTGCATATCAATCACGACCCGACGCAATATCCTTACCTCCAAATGTTCTGATTCATATCCGACCCCAGACATGAGACAATGCGTTTCTTTCTGTACACCCTCATTATAAGAGCAGCGAATTCTTCCTTCCCTACCCATAAGGGTAAAGTTATCGAATCGGTACCTTTTGCAAAAGCGAAACCGCCTGAAGTTACATACAAAAATCCCCGGCTTACTCTGATATGTATCCGGAATTCCGGGTACACATCAAAATAAACCGGGGACTTAATAAATCAGACATCCTTTCAATCAAACAGCTTCGGTATAATATATTGTTTTCCTGTAACGGCGATGGCGAGCTGTGTCTTGTTTGCATAGCCTGTTTTCTGCAGAATGTTTCGAATATGATACTTTACATTGTCTTTCGTGTAGTGCAGCCGTTCTGCGATTTCGCTGTACTCCAGCCCTTCACAGACCAGGCGCAGCACCTTGATTTCAGTCTCCGTCAAATCATTGCTGGTCGTAATTCCGATCTTTACCGCCGGTGTCTCCGCAGGCCAGATCTGTCTGCCCTGCATAGTCGCATCCATGACGGTCAGCAGGTCCTCCGGACTGACGTCTTTATACCAGAAGCTATCCGCCCCTGCTTCTCGCGCACGCTTGATAAAGCTCTCCTCAACCATCGAGGTGACAACAATGATTTTCAATTCCGGAAACTGCCTGCGCAGCTCGGAAGCTGTGTCGATACCGTCTTTCGTACTATGGGTACAGACATCCATAAGCACCAGATCGACCCTGCTCCTGCGGCAGACGGTTTCTGCAAGGTCCGCTTTCGACAGACTGCCCACCAGTTCGTAGTCTCCGCCATTTTTCACGATATTCTCCATATATTCCCTGGCAATCCGCTGGTCATCAATGACCAAAACCTTCGTCATACTGCCCCTCCTGTTCTCTCCCGATCTCACAATCTGACGCCAACACAGTCCGGCAGCCTCACGGTCAGAACAAACGACGGATGCCAACAGATTTCCATCCTTCCGTCCTCTTTCACAACGAGTCTCTCCAGATCCGCCAGACCGCCCCGCGGCGCAGCCGCCTCTTCCGGCGGCCTTCCGTCATTGGTCACGCGAAGCATGTGCCAACCCTGCCCGCGCTCTACTTCCACAAAAAGTATTGTGGCATCCGCATGTCGAGCTGCATTGACACATGCTTCCCGCATAATCTTCAAAAACAGCTCCAGCGTCTCCCTTTCTTTCGGCATTTGCCCTGTTATTTTTACATGAATACCGGATACCGCTGCATCATGGATAAACTCCGTCAGGCCTTCCTGCGGGCAGCTGTTTTCCTCCTGCAGCACCTGAATGGCGCGGCGAAACTGCACGACTGCTGCAGAATTTTCCGAAGAAGCAGTACCGCTGCGCAACATCTGCCGTATCGCGGTGACCCCGAGGTTCATTTGGTCATGCAGCCGTGATTTCATGTTTAAAATTTCCTGCTCCCTGGCTGCCTCCTTCATATGATCTGACAGATTTTTCAATTCCTCATACATCTTTTTCAGCTCTTTTGACTGACGTTTTAATTCCTGCCGCCTTTCATACAATTCGGTCACATTGCTGAACACCGTCTCTATATAGATCTCTCCATATTCCGTTTTGACCGGAGCTTCCGAATACTTCCATACGCTTCCATCGGGGAAGAGAAAGACATTACCGTCCCGTACAATACCGGTCGATGAATCGCACCCGTCCAGTGCACTTTTCAGCTCCTGATAGCTTTGAAGATCACTCTGTGCCATTTTTCGAAACAGCCTGTACATGACTGCGTTGCACAGTTTCACTGATCCGGAGGAGTTAAAATAGCAAACTGCGGCCGGAAGTGTGTCGAGTGCTTCTTTTACGGCAATACGCAGTGCATATTGATGCCGGATCCGTTCTGCCGCTTTTCCAATCCACATGATCACACCCCGCCTTTCCGCATTCGGAACGAAAAGCGATACATTCCTTTGTCTTCGGCAGAAAAAAAATCAGCGGTCTGCGCAAACTGCGTCAGATCCGTCTCGCAGACAAATTCCATATGCAGCAGATAACTGCCCGCATCGTTCCGCAGATGAATCCAGACATTGGTGAGGTCATACAAACAGGACTCCGTCATCGTCTCGAAGCTCCGGTACACCCGAAGCATATCCGAGGTTGCAAGCAGAACCCCCGATGGCAGTGTATAGAGACAGTTCACACCGAGAAGCTCCAGATTCATAAAGGATTCCTCAAAGCACCTGGACAGGTCCCGGATATCCGCGGATGAACTGCGCTCGCGGATAAGCAGCAGATTGCCGTATCGTTTGATATAGGCGCCGATTACCGCCGCGCCCGCCAGAAGCCGGCCGCATCTGCTGCCATCCGTTTCTGTCTCGTAATTTTCCAGAATCCGTTCGATCAGATCCATCTGCCGCTCTGTTTCGCTCTGGAGCAGATCATTTACCCTGTTTTTCTCCTGAAGGGCAAGAATCCTTTTCTTCATTTCCAGATTCTTCCGTCGGATACGGTTACGTTCCGCAAGCTCCGAGCAGTTATCCTCAATCTGATCGATGGCTTCGGTCAGTTCAGAAACATCCTCCTGCCAGAGAACATGACCGAATCCAATCGGCTGACTCCTGACAAGCGTATTTTTATCTGCCAGGATGGCCTCGTCCCCTGCCTTTCTCCTCTGTTCCTCCGTCAGCGTGACTGCGTTGAGGCTTGCAAGACAGACATTATTCTCAGCATCCGTTATCTGCGCTCCGAGCCTGCTGACCGGAAACAGTTCGTCGTAACCGGTATTGCTCTGGATCAGGCCACATTGGATACAGCTTTCAAGTGCTGCCGAGAACAGCAGGCAATATACAATGGTAATATCACCGGCAAGCATCCTCAGCCATAACAGCTGAACAATACCGAACGAATCTAAAATCCACAGCGTGCCGTAAATCATTGCAAGGATGACCGGAAGAAAGGGCAATATCAGGACTTTGCGGCTGTGCGGAATCCGGCATTTAATCAGCATGATCACAAGAGCAGTTACACTGCATAACATCATCCAGACGACAACCAGAAAATAACCAATGCCATAATTATAATCATCCATCCACACCACAGCGTCGGCAGGAAAAATGAATACGATCTGATGCAAATCGTTGGTCAGAACCAGCATCAGGAGCAGCACCGTTGGTATATATAACAATGCTGTCCACTTCGGCAGTCGGAAATTTTCTCCTTTTCCCAGTGACAGCGCGATAAACACTGCCAGCAGCGGAATCATCAGCAGGGGAACATAGTACAGGTGCCACAGGAACCGGATCAGCCATACACCTTTCTCCAGCGAATACCGGATGGTTCTGACGGCAATCCAGAATATGATGAGAGCAGAAATAACGATGAGATAACGGCGCACCTGAATCTGAATGATCCGTCTGTGGATCGAAATCCCCCAAACGAGAAACAAAACCAGATAAATACCCGGACGAATTATGTCGCTGATCCGGTCCAATACGCCATCGGTCCGGTAAGCAGCCTGACGCAGCGCCATCGCCGCCAGGACGGAAAGAAGCACATACAGAAAAACGCGAAGCTTTTTCAGAGAAGATTTTGTCACCGCGCATTTCCTCCTTCCCTTCGGGGAGTGCCCGGCACGAAGCCAGCCGTGTCATAAACAAGTTATACTATCAAGTATTGCATATTTGTTTCGTGTCAGTTTACGCTCTGTATATATTTTATTCTATTATCGCAATCCCCACAAGAACTTCAGGATTTTTTTTGGATATATTTTTCTGTTCCAAAATCTAATTTCTGTTTCAACCAAAACCTCCCGAGCTTCCAGCTGTCATATCCGGACAAAAAAAACGAGTCCGCAGTGACGAGCAGGCCGTACTCACCTGACCTTGATCCAAAAAGTCCAGTATTCATGCGGTTTTTCGGGCTTTTCTCTCTCAGTAAGCCCATAGGTAAACCCACGAAATCGCGAAATTTTTATTTTCTTGTAATCTTATTATACACCGGGTATTAGAGAGCGCTCGCCGCTTTATCCACCGGCCAGGATTTTCTGAGCGCCGCATAGGAAACCAAAAAGTTGGCAAGCCAGCCTGCAGGCACAGCAAGCCAAACAAAGTCAATGCCAAAACGCGGCGCACAGATCAAAGCCACGGACAGGCGGATTGCAAGGTTTACCATGTTGGCAATAAGGAATGGGCGCATGATTCCAAGTCCGCGAAGAACTCCATCGGTCGCCATTTTAATTCCCATAAAGATAAAGAAGTAACCGATCCACCTCATATAATCCCCAGATACCTGATAAGCCAGAGCTGTTCCGTCTTTTCCAAGGAACAGAGAGGAAATCTGCGTGTGCAGCGTTTCAATAACAAGGAAGGCAATGGCTGCAAAGCACACATCCAGCACCAATGCTGCGTGGTAGCCTTTTTTGATACGCTGCGTTTTGTTTGCACCAAGGTTCTGGGAAACATATGGAGAAACCGCATTGCCGATGGACACAAAAATCAGAGAAAAGACATTCTCCACCCGCATCGTTGCCGCATATCCTGCCAGCGCCTGTGTGCCGAAGGGATTGACTACTGCCTGTACGATCATCATACCGATAGACACGGTAGACTGCTGGAGAACTGACGGCACGGCAATTCGAAGCATCGAGCGCAGCTCCCGCCTGTCAAACCAGACAAAGGCGCTCTTATACCGCCGCATCCGATATAGGAAAATCAATAGTGAGAACACAGCGGAAATTCCTTGGGCAATCAGGGTTGCCAGTGCCGCGCCGAACACGCCAAGCCCCAGACCGGCTACCATCCAAAGATCCATCACAATATTCAGGATCGATGAAAAGATCAGCAGTCCCAGCGGAATTTTTGATTCACCGATGGATGTGAACATGGTAGAAAGAATATTGTACATGAACAAAAACGGGAAACCCACAAAATAGACCCGCAAATATAGTACCGCTTCCTCCATAATATCGGCAGGGGTCTGTAATCCGCTCATCATCGCATGAGAAAAGCAAAATCCAAAGACACCAAGGATGATGCTCAGAAGCAAAAAACTGATCAATGATGTAGAAACAATGGTTTTCATTTTGCCATATTCTTTGGCACCGAAATAGCGGCTCACAAGCACACCTGCACCAACACCGGCCCCCAGTGCCACACAAATGAAAACATTCGTCAGGGCTGCACAGGCACCAACCGCCGCCAGTGCGGAGGAGCCGACAAACTGACCGACGATAATGGAATCAGCCATATTGTATACCTGCTGAAAAAAGCTGCCGAGAATCATCGGCATTACAAAAACCGTCAGCGCTTTCAGCGGCGTATCGGTAATCAAATACTCATCTTTTGACATAATCATATTCCCCCACAGCTTCCTGCTTTTTACCCCAAAGCGCGGCCACAGTAAGAGCAGCTGTACCATCCGGTCCCGGATACTGCCCCATCATCGCCATATCTACAATCGAGTAAACAGACGAGATCCGTGTACTGCCAAAGGCCGCAACAAGATACCCGAAATAAATTTGTTTGATATTTTCTTAAAATCCGCCTCTGAACGCAAAAAAGCCGAACAAGGGACAGACATCTCAATCTGCGCCTTATCCGGCTGTTGTTTTCGCGAACAGCTCACCCTCCGAGTGAATATTCAAAATCATAGCATTGGTGTGCGCAAATGTCAATGGATCTCAGTACAGCAAAAAGTCATCAAAAAGGTGGTCCGAACCCCGCAGTTGAAACTTCTCAAATTCGTTTTTGGAATAGTTCGTGGTGGTTACAATACCAATACAATATTCCATGCCCCCGGCAGAAAAAGCGCACTTCGATGCTGCTTTCCGGATAGAGCTTTGTCCGATGTACTACATCCTTGCGATTTAATACTGCGAAAACAATCCGCTTGGTTTCACCTGTTTTTCTTGAGCAGGAAATCTGCCACAACAAGATCCGGCAGGCCTTTTTGCACATTTGCTTCCATGAACGCAACCGTCTTGTGGCCGAAAATGTGCAGTTCCGGCAGATAACCGGATTTAATATCCATATCTGCATGGCCGGGGTCGAATTCATAGAAAATGGTGGGCCATACAACGGTTTTGTCTTGACTTTTCAGCTTATAAACATTCTCTGTGCATTGGGTTGCATCTTCCATCAAAAGATTTTTTCGAACTTCTTCTGCGGAAATATAGGGAATATTCATCGGGGTTCTCCTTTCTTTTACCGGGTTTTCATTGCAATATACTCGCTGATGGCCTTGAGGCCATCGATCAGATCCTGCTTTCCGTAGGCATAACCGATGCGCATACTGTATGGCACTTCAAAGCAGTCACCGGGAGTCACAAACGCGCCGGTCTTCTTGTACATTTCTTCGCAGAATTCGTAGGAAGAAATGTACAGATCATAATAAACCAATGCCGTAGTGCCGGCTTTCGGCTTTACATAGCTGACGTGCGGTTCGCTGCCGACCCAATCGTCCAGAATCTGCAAATTCTCCCGGACGATCTTTCGGCTGCGTTCCAGCAGCTTATCGCGGTGCTTCAGCGCAGCTGCTGCCAGCATTTCATCGAATACACCGCAGCTCACAAGATTATAATCCCGATGAGAAAGGCAGCTCTTTACAACGCTCATATCGTGCGTTGCAATCCAGCCAAGCCGAAGACCAGCCAGAGAAAAAACCTTTGACATACTGCTCACCGAAATGCCCTTTTCATACAAATCCACAATGGAAGGACACCAGCCATCCTCCTGTGAAAGGTGACGATAGACTTCATCGCACAAAATCCAGGTATCTGCGGAACGCGCAATCCCCACGATCTCCCGGAGCATCTGCTCAGACATCAGCGCACCCGTAGGATTGTTAGGGTTATTGATGCAGATCATTTTTGTTTTAGGTGTCACCAAACGGCGCAGTTTTTCTAAGTCCGGCAAATAATTGTTTTCCTTACTCAGATAAAGGATCTGAACATCTGCTCCATAGGATTCCGGGATGGAATAAAGCTGCTGATATGTCGGCATGATGCTCACTACACGATCACCGGGAGAGATCAGTGAATAGAAAACATGATGGTTTGCTCCGGATGCCCCATGGGTCGGCACAATATTTTCAATGTTCAGCGTTTTGTAAAGGCCGCAGACACCTTTACGGAATTCTGGCAAACCCTCAATATCGCCATAGCTCAGGCGCCGTGCGCACAAACGATTCAAAAATTCCGTCTTATCTTCCCCTGTCAGCTCGAATAGATCGTTCATACTGATGGAGTCCACACATGTTTCAGCGATGTTATACTTTGCGCCGACCTCCCAGGCGTTCATCCATTCTTCTACGGCAAACGGCTTGATTTTCATTGCTTTTTCCTCCTTGTAATAATGGTACATGATAAAAAAGAAAAGGGCACACAGAGCTTTTTCCTTATAACATGGTGAACCATGCCGTACCTACGGAAAAACTCTGTGTGCCCTTTGGCCTCCACCCGGTGGTGGAGAGGGTTTCAATATTCAAGAGCCATTATAGTACTACACAAGCTGCACATCGTCAAGACGATTTCCCGAACTTTGGTACTCTCTGTAGTAAGAAACGGATTCAGACCTATCGTGATCATGACAAACAGCGTTCCACTCATATACCACGCAAGATAACTGTGTACATACAGCAGTGTAGCCTCCGACGCGCCTGCCAGCCGCAAAATCGGATCCATGAAGCTGTATACTGCCAACATAAGTACAATACCGAAAACAAGCAGAAGTGTAATCCCGTTGTCCAGAAATTGCTCTGCCTTCTTCTGCAGTGACGAGCAGGCCGCAGCGCAGCTGCGGTAATCAAAAAGACTCCCCGCCACAACAGCAAGGAGCCCTTTGCAACAGATTCCGAGGGGAGTCTGTTTGATTATCTCTTTGAGAACTGCGGAGCGCGACGTGCCTTCTTGAGACCGTACTTCTTACGCTCTTTCATACGAGGATCACGAGTAAGATAACCCTCCGCCTTCAGCGTCGGCTTGTTCTCGGCGTCAACCTGAAGCAGCGCACGAGAAATACCATGACGAATCGCGCCGGCCTGACCGGTAAAACCACCGCCGTGTACATTAACCAGTACATCGAACTTGTCTGTGTTGTCCGTAGCAACAAGCGGCTGACGAACGATCGTCTTCAGAGTCTCAAGTCCGAAGTAATCATCGATATCTCTTTTATTTACAGTAATCTTGCCGGTTCCCGGTACAAGGTAAACTCTGGCAATAGATTTTTTTCTTCTTCCGGTTCCATAATACTTTTCGTTAGCCATTTGTCTTTACCTCCCTTAGTTAGAATGTGAGCACTTCCGGTTTCTGAGCTGCATGAGGATGCTCAGCACCTGCGTATACGTGAAGCTTTGTCATCATTTCTCTTCCGAGAGGTCCCTTCGGGAGCATTCCCTTAACAGCGAACTCAATAACTCTCTCCGGATGCTTTGCAAGCATCTCTCTCAGAGTTGTCTCCTTCAGACTTCCAACATAATCGGAATGTCTGTAATAGATCTTCTGATCCAGTTTTCTTCCGGTTACCTTGATCTTCTCTGCATTGATAACAACTACATAATCTCCGGTGTCTACGTTCGGAGTGAACTCCGGCTTATTCTTTCCTCTGAGAACAGAAGCGACCTCAGAAGCAAGACGTCCGAGAACCATTCCGGAAGCATCAACGACATACCATTTCTTCTCTAACTTATCCGGATTAGCCATATATGTTTTCATGGTAACAACCTCCTGCATGAATGAACTACAGCGCACAGCGCGGCTGTAAGATTCGTTAATTAAATGATAGTATGATGCAATATCCACTGTCCGTATGGTCATGCACCGGAACATCCGATCTTAGGCTTTCGATCATTATGGATGCTCTGTATGCCGCACAATCAACTGTAGGATGACGTGTTTGGGAGACACGACAGGCACACTCGTCCCGCGTCACACTGAACAAGTGTATAATACTGAAAAACTTCTGTCAAGTACTTTCTTATATTAATTCTGCCTGTTTCTTATATTAATTCTGCGGATCTGTGGCAGGGTTTATGGCAGGGTTTGTGGTGGGTGTGGTGTCTATGGTGACCGTATTATACGGAATCACAATCTCCGCTTTTTCAAATTCACTTACGATCCTCTGCCGCACATTGCTGCAGGCACGATAGCTCTCCATGATATCCTTCGTGTATACCGCAAATCTCAGCAGCATTCCATTTGCCGTTAGCTCGCTGACAAGGACCGCTGTCTTTTCCGCCTCCACAACCAGCGGCTCGGTTTTCAGGATTTCCATGATAATGGTTCTTGCCTTCTCGATATCAGTCGCGTAATCAACCTCTACTTCCACAAAGGTTGCGACGGTATCCGGGTTGCTCATATTGACAATGACGGCGCCGTCCACCACGCTGTTCGGAATGATACACATCTGTCCATCCGCCTGCTCGATCACGACATGCCTCACGGTCATATCTCGGACAATTCCCTCTGCGATTACCGTCCCTGCACTCCTGATCTGAATCTTTTGTCCGATATCACAGGGCTTGGAGGATGAAAGAGAAAAACCGGAAATTACATTACCCAGCGTCTGCTGTGCCGCAAAGGTCGCTACCGCGATCAGCAATGCGCTGCTCTGCAGCACCGTCGTACTGATTTCCTTGGCGATTTCAAAAGAACCCAGCGCGGAATACACACCAACAATGGTAATGCCTGCGGTAAGAATACTTTGCAGAAATTTATTATAGAGGCTCTGTTTCTGTGTTCGCTTATTCAGCCCCCTGAAAAAACGGCGGACAAAATATACAATAGCAAAGGTGATACCCAGAATAATTGCTGTTCTGAGCAAAAGTTCCCAGTCAAACATTATTTGTTGTCCCTCCGGCAACAGAAATCCGGCTCCCACTCCGGATATTTAATTTCCATAAGCGTCAGGCCTCTTGCGGGCGCCGTCGGTCCTGCTGCACTACGGTCCCTGCTTTCAAGAATTCCCTTTAGTTCCTCCGGCTCAGTCCTTCCTTTACCGATCTCAACGAGAGTTCCCGCCAGAATCCGGACCATATTGTACAGAAAGCCGTTTCCGCATATCCGGAACCGGATCAGATCCTCCTCGCAGATGACCCTGGCAGAATAGATTGTGCGGACCGTGCTCCGGTCCGGATTGGTCTCGCCGGACGCCTGGAAGCTCCGGAAGTCGTGCTCCCCTATGAGATACCGGGCAGCTCTGTCCATGCGCTCCGCATCCAGCGGAACATATAGGAAGCAGGTGTCGTTCCGTCTCGTCGGATCCGGAAAACGACGATTCAGAATCTTGTATTCGTAGGTCTTTACTGTGGATGTGAAGCGAGGGTGAAATTCCGGCGATACTTCCCGGGAACCCTGGATTTTGATATCATCCGGCAGTCTCGTATTTAGCGCGTAGGAATACTTATTCCCCGGCATCCGGGCAGACGTATCAAAAACCGCAACGTTTCCCCTGGCATGTACCCCGGCGTCGGTGCGGCTCGCGCCGATGGTATGTATCTGTTCCCCTGTTATCTCCGAGAGAGCAGCGTTCAGCACCTGCTGTACAGCAATCCCATTCGGCTGTACCTGCCACCCGCAGTAATTGGTTCCGTCATATGCGACGGTCAGCATCACACGTTTCATGTTTTCTACCGATATCTCCGTTCCCGCTTATGATCTCTGGATCCTCATCCCGGCCTGCGGCTGACCGTTTTCAGCGCGATCTCCAATCCAGCCTTCTGTCACCAGTGCAGCACTGCCCGCAGTACAATTGCTGCCGCGAGATATACGAAAAGAACCGCATATGCCGCATAATCCCGGGACTGGTAAACAAGTGGACGCATCTGTGTCCGGCCGTCCCCTCCGTGATAACATCTGGCTTCCATCGCAAGTGCCAGATCATTTGCTCTGCGGAAAGCAGATACAAACAGCGGAACCAGAATCGGAACCATCGCCTTTACCCTCTGGATGACATTTCCACTCTCGAAATCCGCCCCGCGCGCCATCTGCGCCTTTTTGATTTTATCGGTTTCTTCCATCAGAATCGGGATAAAGCGAAGCGCAATCGACATCATCATCGCAATCTCATGCACCGGCACATGCACCTTCCGCAGCGGACGGAACAGCGATTCCATCGCGTCGGTCAGCTTGTTCGGCGTGGTCGTAAGCGTCATGATGGAGCAGCCGATAATCAGATACACAAGACGGATGCCCATCTTTGCGGCTGTGCTGATACCCTCCCTTGTAATATGGAGGATACCGAACTGCCAGATCACCGTCCCCTGCGTGAGAAAGAGATTCAGCACCATCGTAAAGATCAGCAGGACCCAGATTGCCTTCAGTCCCCTGACCATGAAGCTGAAGGGTACCTTTGACAGATGGATCACTGCAAACAGGAAAACAGTTCCGAGAACGTAGCCCCATGTGTGAAAAACAAACAGAGATATGATATAGATAAGTGTTCCGACAAACTTTACTCTCGGGTCCAGTTTATGAATCAGCGAGTCCGCCGGGTAATACTGGCCTATGGTAATATCTTTAAGCATTTATTTTCTCCCAAGCGCATGAAGGATGCTTTCTTCCGCTTCCTCGATTGTTGTGGCGTGAACATCAACATCGAGTCCCTTTTCTTTAAGCGCATGCATGATATAAGTCATCTGCGGCGCAGCAAGTCCCATTTTTTCCAGCTCTTTGTAATGAGAAAAGACCTCTCTTGGCGGCGCGTCAAATGCCTTCTCCCCGTGGTTCATGACAATCAGCTGATCGACATATTCCGCGACATCTTCCATGCTGTGTGAAACCAGAACGACGGTGATACCCCTCTTCTTCTGCAGTCCTGCGACCGTATTGAGGATCTCATCACGTCCCATAGGGTCCAGACCTGCGGTCGGCTCGTCGAGAACCAGAACGTCCGGGTTCATGGCAAGAACTCCCGCGATTGCCACCCTTCTCTTCTGTCCGCCGGAAAGCTCGAAGGGCGATTTCCGGAAAAGAGATTCATCGACACCGACCTGATGCAGTGCTTCCTCTGCGCGCTTCACGCGTTCCTCTTCGGAAAGGCCCTGATTTTTGGGGCCGAAGCACACATCGGTAATGACATCCGTCTCGAACAGCTGATACTCCGGGTACTGGAAAACAAGGCCAACATGAAACCTGAGATTTCTGCGGTCATACTTCTCGCCCCAGATGTCTTCATCATTAAAGTATACATGGCCGGAGGTTGGGCGCATCAGCCCGTTCAGATGCTGAATCAGTGTTGATTTTCCGCTTCCGGTATGTCCGATGATTCCGATAAAATGTCCGTCCGGGAGCTCGAGCGAAACGTCTTTCAGCGCATGCATCTCATAAGCGGTCCCCGGGCTGTATGTATAAGTCACATGATCTAATCTGATTGACATGTTCTTTCCCCCTGCCGTTTCCCGTCGGAAGCTGTCTCTCCATCACGGATTTTCATAATGGCATCGACGAATTCATCGATGCTCAGAATGCCTTCGGGGATATCGAGCCCTCTCAGGCGAAGCGCATGCGCGAGCTGTGTGACGTGCGGGACATCCAGACGCAGCTTGTGAAGCTCATCCACCCGTGAAAAAATCTCCCGGGGCGTTCCCTGCATTACAAGCCTTCCCTCGTCCATGACAAATACATTGTCCGCATAGATAACCTCTTCCATGTAATGTGTGATCAGAATCACGGTGACTCCTTCACTCCTGTTCAAATCACGCACGGCCTGAATGACCTCATGGCGGCCATTCGGATCCAGCATTGCCGTCGGTTCGTCCATGATGATGCATTTCGGCTTCATCGCCATAACGCCCGCAATCGCCACTCTCTGCTTCTGGCCTCCGGAGAGCTTATTCGGCGAATGACTCCGGTAAGCAATCATCCCTGTTTTTCGAAGCGAATCGTCCACCCGTTTCCAGATCTCATCCGTCGGAACACCCAGGTTTTCCGGGCCGAATCCCACGTCCTCCTCCACGACAGAGGAAACGATCTGATTGTCCGGGTTTTGAAAAACCATGCCGGCTCTCTGCCGGATGTCCCACACCTCATCATCAGCGTGGGTGTCCATCTGATCCACCCACATCGTTCCTCCTGTAGGGACCAACAGTGCGTTCATATGCTTTGCCAGCGTGGATTTTCCACTGCCGTTATGGCCGAGAATCGCGATGAACTGTCCCTCTCGGATCTTCAGATTCACATCCCTGACCGCGTGGGTGATCTCCGGTTTTTCCCCGTCCTCTCCGTATTCAAGATAGTCATAATTCAGATTATCCGCTTTAATGATGCTCATGATTCCGAAACTCCTGTCAATTCCCCGATGTAATCAAGGATTTCCTCTCTTCCCTGCTTTGTGACGGCAGAAAAAGCAAACAGTTTTTCATCTTCCCGCATTCCGAGCCCATCGCGGACCGCCTTGATCTGCTTCTGAACCTGGCTTCTTTTGAGCTTATCCAGCTTGGTCGCGATGATCACGGGCTCGTATCCGCGGGACAGAATCCACTCAAACATCTGCTTATCGTTTGCCGACGGATCATGGCGGATATCAATGAGCAGGAACACGGCCTTCAGCTGATCGGACATTTTCAGATATCTCTCGATCATCCGCCCCCAGGACTGTCTGACATTGACAGACGCGGTTGTATAACCATATCCCGGGAGATCCACGAAGTAGAAGCTGTTGTTGACGTGATAGTAATTGATAGTCTGTGTCTTTCCCGGCTGAGAGCTGGTTCTCGCCAGTGCCTTCCGGTTCAGCAGTCCATTGATCAGAGATGATTTTCCGACATTTGACTTCCCCGCGAATGCGATTTCCGGCTGTGTATTCACGGGAAACTTACTTGTGACACCGCACACTGTTTCAAGCTCGGCGTTCTTTATAACCATATCTTCTCCCTTCCATATCTGCCGGATTACGCGATCAGCGCATGCCCCAGAACCTCTTCCATCCGGCTGACATAGATAATCTCCAGGCCTTCCGTGATCTCCGCATCCATTTCCATTACATCCGGCTTGTTCTCCGCCGGCACAAGCACTGTACGGATGCCGGCCTTTTTGGCCGCAAGGAGCTTTTCCTTCAGTCCCCCGATCGGCAGCACCCTTCCGCGAAGCGTGATCTCTCCGGTCATCGCCAGATCTGCGCGGACCGGTCTCTTAGTAATTGCCGAAAGCATGGCGGTCGCCATCGTGATGCCGGCGGACGGTCCGTCCTTCGGCACAGCTCCCTCCGGTATGTGGATATGGATATCATTTCCCGTGAAAAAATCATCCGGAATCTGATATTGTGACGAGACTGACCGGATATAGCTGATCCCCGTCCGGGCGGACTCCTTCATGACATCCCCGAGCTGCCCCGTGAGAAGGAATTCTCCTTTGCCGGGCATGACATTCACCTCGATCTCAAGTGTATCTCCGCCGACACTCGTCCACGCAAGGCCGCGGACGATTCCGATTTCCGGTTTGGGATTCGCCATATTCACGGTGAACTTACCCCTTCCAAGAAAATCCTCAAGGTTCTCTTTTGTAACCGTGACGGATTTTACATCATCTTCCTGGATCCGGAGTGCCGTCTTGCGGCAGATATGACCGATCTGTCGTTCCAGGGAACGCACTCCCGCCTCCTTTGTGTACCTGGATATGATTTCATCCAGCGCCATATCCTCAATCACAAGCTGGCTCTTCTTCAGGCCGTTGGCTTCAATCTGCTTCGGTATGAGATGCTCGCGTGCGATATGCTTTTTCTCATTTTCCGTATAGCTGTTGATCTCAATAAGCTCCATGCGGTCGAGAAGCGGCCTCGGAATCATCTGGACATCGTTTGCCGTTGCAATGAAAAGAACCTGCGAGAGATCGATGGGCATCTCCACATAATGGTCGGAAAAATGGCTGTTCTCCTCCGGATCAAGCACTTCCAGAAGAGCGGAAGCGATGTCCCCCTTATAGTCGCTGCTTGTCTTGTCAATCTCATCCAGAAGCATCAGGGGATTTTTCACACCGGCATGGTGGAGTCCCTCCGCGATTCTTCCCGGCATTGCTCCGATGTAGGTTCTTCTATGTCCGCGGATCTCCGCCTCATCTCTGACTCCTCCCAGACTGATCCGCACAAAAACCTTATTCAGCGCCTTTGCAATAGACTTCGCGATGGATGTCTTTCCGGTTCCGGGAGGTCCGACCAGACAAAGGATCGGAGCGTCCGCCTTTTTTGTGACAAGCCGGACCGCCAGATATTCAAGTATCCGCTCCTTAACTTTCTCGAGACCGTAATGGTCCTCCTCCAGAATCTGTCTTGCCTTCTTCAGGTCATGATTGTCCCGGGACATTTTGTTCCACGGAAGGCCGAGCAGCGTCTCGATGTATCCCCGGATCACTCCTCCCTCCGAAGGATTGCCGGCTGTATTCGCAAAGCGGCGGATTTCATTGCGGAGAGTGTCCTTCACCTCCTTCGGTGCCTTCAGCTCCTCGCACTGACGCTTAAATTTTGCAATCTCTGTCTGTGTATTGTCATCTCCGAGTTCTTCCCGGATTTCTTTCAGCTGTTCCCGGAGTACATACTCTCTCTGGTTCTTATCGAGTCTCTGCTTTACCTTTTCCTGCAGCTCATACCGGATCCTTTCAACCGATGCCTCACGGGCAAGTGTTTCACAGAGTACATCATAGCGTTCCTGCAGCCCGATGGCGTTGAGCAGCCGCTGCTGCTTCTCCGACGGGACCGGCAGATTGATGCTGATCTGATTGATCAGCTTTTCCAGCTGTTCAATATCCAGGATTCTGATCAGCAGCTCCCTCGAAAGGTTTCTTCCTCCCGCTGAATAGATGCTGACAAGTTCTTTCAGATTCCGGATCATCGCCTCCCGGCGGTCATCATCAATTGACGGTGTACTGTCGTCCGCAAATACGGATATCCTCGAGCGGAGAAACTTATCGGTAGACTCAAAATCGAGCAGTTCCGCCCGGTCAATGCCCTCCACGGTGACTTGTATCATGTCGCGCGGAAGCCGCGCAATCTTTCTTATCTCGGAAACCGTCCCGATCCGGTAAAGATCATCAAGCGTCGGTTCCGCCACCTCAAGCTTTCTCTGCGTCACCAGAAAAAGCCGGTTATCCTCCGCCATCGCTTCTTCAATGGCATGTATGCTTTTTACACGATTTACATCAAAATGCACTACCATGCCCGGAAGGACGGTTACACCCCTCAGAGCAACGGTCGGAAGCACATATTCTGTATCATTCATCTGCGCGTGTGATTCCTTTCCATAACGGTACTGCGCGTCTTAAGCGCATCAGGCCGGCCGCATGCGCTTGGAAGAACGTGCATTTTTTGCCTTCATCTGCCTTCTCGGAACGGGTTTTGGCTCGCCGTGAACGATGATCGGGCTGCCTTTTCCTTCTACGGCATCCCTGGTGATCTCACAGGAACGGATGGTATTGTCCGACGGTGTCTCGTACATGACATCCATCATTGTCTTTTCCATGATCGCGCGAAGACCGCGCGCGCCGGTCTTGCGGCGCATAGCCTCCTGTGCCATCGCGGTAAGTGCGTCGTCATCAAAGGTCAGATCCACCCCGTCCAGCTCAAGCAGCTTGACATACTGCTTTACCAGGGAGTTCTTCGGCTCCTTCAGGATGTGGACCAGGGCATCCTCGTCCAATCCATTCAGCGTCACCACAACGGGTACACGTCCGACAAGCTCCGGAATCAGACCGAACTTCACCAGATCCTCCGGCATCACCTCGTGCAGGATCGCGCCCATATCTTCCTTCTGACGAACACCGAGATCCGCGCCGAATCCCAGGCTCTTTGTGTCCTTCCGAGCCTCGATAATCTTCTCCAGTCCCTCGAAGGCTCCTCCGCAGATGAAAAGAATATTGGTTGTATCGATCTGGAGAAACTCCTGGTGCGGATGCTTTCTTCCGCCCTGCGGCGGAACATTCGCAACAGTTCCCTCGACGATTTTCAGCAGTGCCTGCTGTACACCCTCACCTGAAACATCTCTTGTAATAGAGGGATTCTCGGATTTTCTGGTGATCTTGTCGATCTCATCGATGTAGATGATACCATGCTCCGCGCGCTCAATATCGTAATCCGCGGCCTGAATGAGCTTCAGAAGAATATTCTCGACATCCTCACCCACGTACCCCGCTTCTGTAAGCGTTGTAGCGTCAGCAATCGCAAAGGGAACGTTCAGCATTCTGGCGAGCGTCTGTGCCAGAAGGGTCTTGCCGGAACCAGTGGGGCCAAGCATCAGGATATTGCTTTTCTGAAGTTCCACATCGCTTTCCTGCTGTGAAAGGATTCTCTTATAATGGTTGTACACAGCAACAGACAGGACCTTTTTGGCCTCGTCCTGCCCGATTACATAATCATCCAGAAACTCCTTGATCTCCACCGGCTTCATCAGATTAATCTCGCTGCCTGCCGGCGAAGGAGTGTGGAACTGCTCATCGATGATTTCCGAGCAGATGCCAATGCACTCATCACAGATATATGCCCCGCCCGGACCGGCAATCAACTTGCGGACCTGATCCTCTGTCTTTCCGCAGAAGGAGCATCTGATCTTCGGTTCATTTCCTTTATTTGCCAAATCTTCTACCTCTTTCTTTTATTTCCCAATATACACATGAAGGGCATCCCGAAATCGGATCAAAATCAACCCATTTCTGAACACCCTCACATGCACTTACCGATTTGTAATTACGTTATCAATCAGACCGTATGCCTTTGCTTCCTCGGCTGTCATATAGTTGTCCAGCTCTGTGTCATGCTGAACCTTTTCCAGCGGCTGTCCCGTATTCTGGGACAGAATCTCATTCATACGTTTCTTTATTTTCAGAATCTGCTCGGCTACGATCTCAATATCCGTTGCCTTGCCCTGAGCACCGCCTGACGGCTGATGGATCATGATCTCCGCATTTGGAAGAGCAAGTCTCTTGCCCTTTGTACCGCCGGCGAGCAGAAATGCTCCCATGCTTGCGGCCATTCCAAGACAAATCGTCGATACATCGCACTTTATGTACTGCATGGTGTCGTAGATCGCCATTCCGGCAGTTACGGAACCACCCGGGCTGTTGATATACAGATGGATGTCCTTTCCCGGATCCTCGGATTCCAGGAACAGCATCTGCGCAACAATCAGGTTTGCAGAAACATCGGAAACCTCTTCCCCAAGAAAAATGATTCTGTCCTTCAGCAGTCTGGAATAGATGTCGTAACTTCTCTCTCCTCTTCCCGTCTGCTCAATAACATATGGAACTAACGGCATGTATTATTCCTCTTCTTTCTTCTCCTCAGCCGGCGCTGCTTCCTCTTCCTTCTTCTCTACCTCAACGGCATTGTCAGCAATCAGATCTGCAGCCTTCTGAACGGCGAGCTCTTTGCGGATGCTCTCCTTCTGCTCATCATCAATGAGCTTGGAGATATCCTCAACCTTCATGTTGTAGGCTTTCGCCATATTCTCAATTTCCTTATCCACATCCTCATCGGTCACTTCGATCTTCTCGGTCTCCGCGATCTTCTCGAGAACCAGCTCATTTCTGATCTGAATCTCTGCCTGAGGCTTTACCTGCGCGCGCATCTGGTTTACATCCGCGCCGGTATACTTCATGTACTGCTCCAGAGACATTCCCTGTGCCTGCAGTCTTCTCGCAAAATTCTGAACCATCTCATCGGCACGGGTGTCAAGCATTGCCTCCGGGATCTCGATGGTGGCATTGGAAGCCGCCTTGGATACTCCATTGTCCTTTCTGGCCTGCTTTGCTTCTTTTTCCTTGCGCTCTGTGATCTGCTTTTTGAGATCTGCCTTATACTCGTCCAGAGTATCAAACTCGGAGTGATCCTGCGCATATTCGTCATTCAGCTCATCCAGCTCGGTGCGTACGATTTTCTTGACCGTGCAGGTGAACTCTGCGTCCTTGCCCTTCAGATCCTCTGCATGGTAATCTTCAGGGAATGTAACCTTTACTACTCTGGTCTCGCCAGTTTTTACGCCGATGAGCTGATCCTCAAATCCCGGAATAAAGGTATTGGAGCCGAGCTTCAGAGTCTGATCCTTTGCTGTGCCGCCGTCAAAGGCAACGCCGTCAACGGTTCCCGCATAATCCAGAGTAAGGACATCATCCTTTGCCGCTTCCTGATCATCCTCAAGGGTAACCTCGCGGGCATTCTTCTTCTGATCCGCCTCAAGTTCCTTCTCCACTTCCTCATCTGTTACGGAAGTATCGGTCTTCGGAACCTCGACACCCTTGTACTCGCCGAGAACAACATCAGGCTTTACCGCTACCTCAGCGGTGAAGATGAAATCCTTGCCCTTCTCGATCTGTGTAACGTCGATCTTCGGCTGTGATACGATATCAAGTCCGCTCTCCTTCGCAGCGTCAGCATATGCGGAAGGAAGGATTGAATTTGCCGCGTCTTCATAGAAAACTCCCGGACCATACATCTTTTCGATCATCTGTCTCGGAACTTTTCCCTTGCGGAATCCGGGAATGCTGATATTCTTTTTCTGTTTCTGATATGCATTCTGCATTGCTTTCTCGAATTCCTCAGCGGATACTTCGATGGTGAGCTTTGCCATGCTCTTCTCCAGGTTTTCTACTTTGACGCTCATTCTTGTCAAATCCTCCTTATATGAATAAAAATTCTCTCGGCATTCATAGCTTATAAAAGCATCAGCCCCGACGGCATGCCTTCCGGTATGCCAAAAAGGCTGAATAATAGCGCATTTCCATGGCTACGCAGCCATTTAGTGAGTATATCATAAACAATTTTAAAACGCAAGAATTGCTTGCAAATCCGCCGGGTGCCGTAATTGCCTGTGAATCCGCAGTGTGCCGATACCGCTGCGTTAGGCTCCTGCCGATTCCGTTTCCCTCAGTTATTGCTCATGGACACTAATCCGCTTCAGGCGGATCATATCTGTAGACACGAATCTACTTCAGGCGGACCATATCTGTAGACACGAATCTACTTCAGGCGGATCATATCCAACGAATTTTCCTTCACGACAACGTATCTGTGCTTCCCTATGGAAAAAATTTCCTGCGGAGTACCGTTGTAGCTTCCGTTGAATTTTTCCACGCCGTACATATTGAAGACGCAGATCTTTGCTCCATTGTACAGACTGATTTCATCTCCGGTAAATTCAACAGAGCGGTAGGCGAAATTAAATTCCCTGTCCAGCAGCTGCCTGCCGGCGGTATTGTAAACGAGGAGATCGAAATCCCCGGAGTCTGCGGCGTTTACAATCATCCCGATTCTGGTGGCGTCGTGAAAAACGCTCTGTATCTTCTGATCAGTGGAAACCGTTGCCGTCTCTTTGACAGAGCTTTCGCCGCCGTACACAGAGAAGCCATCCGACCGGAACGCGACACAAGTCTGGGAATCCAGATATTCCAGCTGCGGTATGATCACATTGCTGTACTGAAAGTCGGCGATACGGTTGTCCATCTGATTCTGACCGGCACTGCCGAAATTATAGAACCGCACACTGGACTTCTGACCGGAGCTGTCATAGCTCAGATATGACACGGCAATGTTCTGACCGTCGTCGGAGAGCGCTATGTCAAGAGGGAATCCCGGATTGTCCATAGAGGTTTTGATCGTGGCAATCTTCGCGCCCTTTTTATCATAATATTCCACATAGGCATTGCTGCTGTCCTGCATCAGAGCGGCTACAGCCCCGGTTTCACACACTTTGGCGCGGACAATCGGGAGACTGGTTGACATCGTTCCAATTTCCCCGGACGCGTCACAGACCACAATATTTGTCCCGTCCCTGTCATACACGGCCATGATATCGCCGCACAGAGCCACTTCCGGATCGTTCATTGAATAACTGACGTCCCACAGGGCTGTCCCGGACCGGCTGATCAGAGAGGCTCCGTCCGTACTGTACCGCAGAATATTGTCTCCCGCGCTGCAGTAAGAGGCGGACATGGTATCTTCCTGCTTTCTGGAATCCACCACCTCATAGCCCCTGTACTTCCAGTAAACAGTACCGAAGATTGCGCCCAGCGCAGACACGACAACCACTGCCACAATGATAATAACTGCAGCAAGTCCGGCAGGAATCCAGATAACATGTTCCTCCTGCCGCGTATTATCTCCGGCACCGCCCGCTTCCTCTGTTTCATCCGATTCTCCGGAAAGTACAGCTTCTTCAGAGAGCCTGCGTGCTTTTTCCTGCTCCGCTATCTTTTTGGTACGGATCCGGATTTTCGGGAAGCGAAAATGAAAATGGAATCCCCTGCTTACGGGTTCTTCGTCTTCATCAAAGAATCCCTCATCTTCTGAAAGCAACTCGTCTTCTGAAAACTGCTCATCTTCTGGAAATGACATATCTTCTGAAATCGGTTCATCCTCATCAGCAGATCTGTCTTCTCTGCCAGATCTTTCTGAACTTTCGCCCGGGGTTTTTCCCCGTCCGTTCTTCTTCAGAATATCCGACGTTTTCTTCTCCGGATCATCTGCAGGTTTTCCTGTCTCGTTCTCCGGATGATCACCCTGATTTTCTCCCGGTTGTTCCGGTGCGCTGTTCTCACGAATGTCTGCATTCTTCTCCACAGATCTGTCTGTGGAATTTTCTTCCGGTTCATCCGGAGTTTTCTCTTTCGGAATGTCCGGAGATTTCTCTGCCGGTCTGCCCGTGGCTTTCTCTTCCGGCTTCTCCGGAGAGTTCTCATCCGGCCTCTCCGGGATTTTCCCTACCGGTCCTTCCGGGGTTTTCTCTTCCGGCTTCTCCGGAGAGTTCTCATCCGGCCTCTCCGGGATTTTCCCTGCCGGTCCTTCCGGGGTTTTCTCTTCCGGTCTTTCCAGGGTTTTCTTCTCCGAAATATCGGGTGTCTTCTGCGGGCTTTCTGGTGTCTTCTGCGGGCTTTCTTTCGAAGTCACATCCGCAGAATTGCTGTCCGGTTGTTTCGGGATTTCCCTCTCCTCTCCGGTTGTATTTTTCACTTCTTCACTCATTCACAGCCTTTCATCCGTTCTCCGGCCAACAATCTCCGGTCTTCCTTTTCTCAAAGCTACGCGCGGGTACTGCCGGGACAATCTTCCTGCGTACGCCGGTCAGCTCATCCTCCGCATCAAAGCCACGCGCGGATCTGGCTATATAAACCTTCCCCGTCGAGACGGTACTTGTGGAGAAGCTCCACAGCCGGTCCGGACTCGCCGAATACGTCGTTGACGCCGATCCTGAGCACCGGAACCGGTGCCTTCGCGGAAAGTGCCTCGCAGACCGCTCCGCCGAGTCCTCCGATCACAGAATGCTCCTCTGCGGTGACGACCCGCCCGGTCTTCTTCGCGGACGCAAGGATCAGCTCCTCATCCAGCGGCTTGATCGTGTGGATGTTGATCACTTCTGCGTCGATGCCATCCGCCGCAAGCTTCTGTGCGGCCTCAAGCGCCGACTGCACCTCCAGTCCTGTCGCAACGATGGTCACATCCTTTCCCTCACGAAGGGTGATGCCTTTTCCGATTTCAAACCGGTAGTCCGGTCTGTCATTGATCACCGGAACCGCCAGACGTCCGAACCGCAGATATACCGGTCCCTTGTACGCATATGCTGCCTCGACGGCCGCCCGCGCCTCGATGTCGTCCGACGGAACGATGACGGTCATTCCCGGGATCACGCGCATCAGAGCGATATCCTCCAGGCACTGGTGGGACGCTCCGTCTTCTCCGACAGAAATTCCAGCGTGTGTCGCGCCGATCTTTACATTCAGGTGGGGATAGCCGATGGAGTTTCTGACCTGTTCATAGGCGCGTCCCGCCGCGAACATGGCAAAGCTGCTCGCGAATGGAACCATTCCCGCAGCGGCAAGTCCCGCCGCAACGGCCATCATGTTGCCCTCGGCAATTCCGCAGTCAATATGGCGCTCCGGGAAAGCCTTCTTAAAAATTCCTGTCTTGGTCGCTCCCGCAAGATCCGCGTCCAGAACCACCAGGTCGCCGTGCTTCTTTCCGAGCTCCACCAGAGCGTTTCCGTAGCTCTCCCGGGTGGCGATTTTCTTTACTTCTGACATAATGCTTCACCTGCTTTCTTCAGTTCTTCCATTGCCTGCGCGTACTCCTCGTCATTCGGTGCCTTGCCGTGCCAGCCGCAGTTGTTCTCCATATAGGAGACACCTTTTCCTTTCACGGTTCTGCAGATGATCGCCGTCGGCATGCCCTTGATCTGTGCTGCCTCGCGGAAAGCGGCGCGGAGCTGATCAAAGTCGTTTCCGTCCGCCACGGAGATGACGTGAAAACGGAAGGACTCAAACTTCCGGTCGAGCGGAAGGGGCGAATTGACCTCCTCCAGGGTTCCGTCGATCTGGAGATTGTTGTAGTCCACAATTACAGTCAGGTTGTCCAGCTTCTTGTCGCCCGCGAACATCGCGGCCTCCCAGACCTCGCCCTCCTCGCACTCACCATCTCCGAGCAGTGTGTATACATGATAGCTTTCTCCGGACAGCTTCGCTGCGAGTGCCATTCCACAGGCGACAGAAACGCCCTGTCCGAGCGATCCCGTGGACATGTCCACACCTGGAGTGTCGTTCATGTTCGGATGTCCCTGCAGATAGGAGCCCACATGACGGAGAGTGACGAGATCCTCCTTCGGGAAATAGCCTCTCTCCGCCAGAGCAGAATACAGTCCCGGCGCGCAGTGGCCTTTGGAGAGCACGAAGCGGTCACGGTCCGGCTTCTTCGGATCGTGCGGATCAATGTTCTTCAGCTCCTCAAAATACAGATAGGTAAAAATATCCGCCGCTCCGAGAGACCCGCCCGGATGGCCGGATTTCGCGGAATGTACGGCGGTTACGATGTCCTGGCGGACTTCATTTGCAATTTTCTGTAATTCCAGATTTTCCATTTTTACTCCTGTTCCTGTAGAATTGCCTTGGCGCGAAACGCCGTGCAATCCGTAGATTCTACCGTGTACGGTACAGTATCATACCTTTTTTTCGTATTTGGTACAGTATCGTACCATTCTTTCCTGTGCGGTGCAGTATAGCGCCGTTCTTTCCTGTGCGATGCAATATCGTACCGGTTGTTGCACCGTTGAAAGGGGCACCGCTAATACAGGCGCTAATTTTTAATCGTGCAATATCGTACCGGTTATTACACTGTTAAAAGGGGGTGTGATTCAAAGTCTCATCAGAGCTCCGTCCGGCCTTCCAGGGCCCTCAGAAGCGTAACCTCATCGATATATTCCAGGTCGCCCCCGACCGGAACACCGCTTGCGATCCTCGTCGTCCGTATTCCCGTCGGCTTGATCAGCTTGCTGATATACATTGCGGTCGTCTCTCCCTCCAGCGAGGAATTGGTCGCGATAATCACCTCATCGACATCCCCCTGAAGCCGCTGCATCAGTTCCTTCAGCCGTATATCCTCCGGACCGATCCCGAGCATCGGGGAAATCGCTCCCTGAAGCACATGGTAAACGCCGGTGTATTTCTGCGTTTTCTCATACGCCGCGAGGTCTCTGGTATTTTCGACCACCATAATCTGCCGGTGGTTGCGGTTCGGATCCGCGCAGATCGGGCAGAGCTCCTGATCGGTCAGATTGCCGCAGATCCTGCAGTAATGTACCTTCTCCTTCGCATTGATGATCGAGCCCGACAGCTCCTTCACCTGGTCCTCCGGCATATTGATGATGTAAAACGCGAGCCTCTGCGCGGACTTCGGCCCGATGCCCGGCAGTCTTCCCAGCTGTTCAATCAGCTTTGAAATATTTTCGCTGTAATACGCCATTAAAAGCCAAGCCCTCCGAGGCCGCCCATGCCTCCGGTGATGCTTCCCATCTGCTCAGCCTGCGCAGTCTCTACCTGACGCAGGGCCTCGTTCGTCGCAGCGACGATCAGATCTTCCAGCATCTCCACGTCCTCGGGATCAACCGCCTCCGGGTCAATCTCAACCTTTGTTACCTCTCTTTTTCCGGTAACTGTTACCTTGACCGCTCCGCCTCCCGCAGCAGACGTAAACTCTCTGGTTTCCATCTCCTTAGCCTGTTCCTCAAGCTTGCGCTGCATCCGCTGTGCCTGCTTCATCAGATTATTCATGTTTCCGGGCATTCCGCCCTGAAATCCGCCTCTCTTACTCATAGGAGCCTCCTTCATAATCGTACGGTTCCTCACCGTCGTCATCGTCTTCCTCTTCGATCGGGATACCCTGGATCTCTGCCTCCAGCATCTCCTCAACCGGGATATCCGTCAGTTTCTTTTCACCGCCTTCATCCGGCGCGACGGCCTCAATTTCAACCTCCCTGCCGGTCAGCTCACGAATGACCGCCTTCAGCTCTTCCCTGCGGGACTCGTCATTTACCTGCGTGCGGCTGATATCATCCTCCATGGACAGATACAGCACGTTGCTGCCGCTGGCGCTGTCATATTTGGGAACCGCCTTCTCCAGGTAGGCATGCAGAGGTTCACGGGTCATTCCCGCGATTTTTTTCCATTCTGCCCGAATCCTTTTCAGATCTTCCGGCGCGGCCCTGACAGCGGCAGGCTTTTCCGGAGTTTCCGGATTTGCTCCTCTCTCAGGCATATTTGCAGCTTCCCCGGCGGAACCGGCGGGAGCTGCCTGTACAAATGTCCCGCTTTCCATTTTCTTCTCCAGCTGACGAATCCGGTCCAGCACACCGGACAGATCCGTATCCATCTGCGGCCTGCAGAGCCGGATCAGAGCAGTTTCCGTCAGGATCTGCTTCTGTGCGGCAAAACGAAGCTGATTGCTCAGGTCTGACAATATACGAATGTACCGCATCAGACCGTTGCTGTCAATCATTGTGCTTTCCTCTTTCAGCTGCCTGAGATTCTCCGCGGAAACATCAAGAACATCCTCCAGATCATCGGAATTCTGCACCAGCATCAGGTTTCGCAGGTACCATGTGAAGTCTGTCACCAGCTGCCCCATCTCCTTGCCGTTGCGGACCATCTCATTGAGAATCCGGATGGCTCCCGAAGCGTCGCCATCAATAACCCTTCGCAGAAGTCTGCTGAATACCTCTGTGTCGACCGTTCCCAGCACATCGAGAACTTTTTCATAGGTAAGCTTTTCTCCGAGATAAAAAGCGATGCACTGATCCAGCAGACTCAGGGCGTCCCGCATAGAGCCGTCGGCAGCTTTCGCCACATAGCGGATGGCTTTTTCCTCCGCCTCTACACCCTCCTTTTGCAGAAGCTCCTGCAGTCTGGACGCAATCGTGTCGATCGTAATGCGGTGGAAATTATATCTCTGACACCTGGAAAGAATTGTAACCGGGATCTTGTTGACCTCTGTCGTAGCAAGAATAAAAATCACATATTCCGGCGGCTCCTCCAGTGTCTTCAGCAGAGCGTTAAACGCACCGGTGGAAAGCATGTGCACCTCGTCAATGATGTAAACCTTGTATCTGCCCCTTGTTGGCCGGTACTGAACCTCCTCACGGATTTCCCGGATGTTATCCACGCCGTTATTGGAGGCCGCATCAATCTCAATCACATTGCCGGAGGTTCCGTTCAGAATCTCCCTGCAGGTTTCGCACGCATTGCACGGACTTCCGTCCTCCCGCGGGGATTCGCAGTTTACCGCCCTCGCGAGAATTTTTGCGACGGTTGTCTTACCGGTACCACGGGTTCCGCAGAACAGGTAGGCATGACCAATTCTCCCTGCCTTCAGCTGGTTCTTTAATGTTGTGACGATATGATCCTGACCCTTTACCTCATCGAAGGTAGTCGGCCGGAACTTTCGATACAGAGCAGTGTAGCTCATTCAAATACTCCTTAAATACCTGTTGCACACTTCGGTCGAAACGATAAATTGCTCCCGTCGGAGCGGCATCTCTGCCGGCCCGCCAGCGGGAGCATTTTCCTTTTCTATTCTCTGTGATAGTTGGACATCCGTCTCCGAAAAGGATTCCGATTTGCTTCGTGTCACTGATTTTCCGGATTGCCGCACACCAGTCCACGAAAGAGATTTCCATTTGCTTCGCACCGCTGATTTCCGGTTTGCCGCGCATTAGTCTCCGAACGAGATTCCAATTCGCTTCGCGTCGCTGATTTCCTGGCATGCCGGATCAACCGTCTTAAGCTTGCCTGCGACATCTTCAAGCGGTATCTTCTTGATCTTCCCGTTGACGAGCGCAACCATATAACCGTACTGTCTTTCAAGGATCAGCTTGGCTGCCTCGGATCCGATTCTTGTGGAAAGAATTCGATCGTACGCGCAGGGACTTCCTCCTCTCTGCATATGACCGGGAACCGTCACCCGGATTTCCATGCCGGTCTCCTTGAAGATATCATCAGCGATCTTATAAGAAATCGACGGGAACTGTTTCGCGATCTCCGCCATTTTCTTCTTTGCTTCCTTCTTTGGAAGAGCGGCGATTTCTTTTGGAATCGCTCCTTCGGCAACCGCAAGGATGGTGAATCCGCTTCCGCGCATCTTCCGCTTGTTGATCGCATCGATGATCTTACTGATGTCGTAAGGGATTTCCGGGATCAGAATCACATCCGCGCCGCTGGCAATTCCTGCGTAAAGAGTCAGCCAGCCTACCTTATGCCCCATCACTTCTACAATGAAAACCCTGTTGTGAGAGGATGCTGTCGTATGAATGCAGTCAATCGCGTTTGTCGCGATGTCCACCGCACTGTAAAAGCCGAAGGTCATATCCGTTCCATAGATGTCATTATCAATCGTTTTCGGAAGATGAATGATGTTCAAGCCTTCTTCACGGAGAAGATTTGCGGTCTTCTGGGTTCCGTTTCCGCCGAGAATCACCAGGCAGTCGAGGCGGAGCTTGTAATAGTTCTGCTTCATGGCTTCCACCTTGTCGAGACCATTCTCATCCGGCTCTCTCATCAGTTTGAACGGCTGACGGGATGTACCGAGAATTGTACCGCCGCGGGTAAGAATACCGGAAAAATCGTGATCCGTCAGCATCCGGTAATCGCCGTAGATGAGGCCCTTGTATCCATTCATAAAACCATAAACTTCCAGCTCATCCAGATTATTCGCCAGGCCCTTAACTACGCCCCGCATAGTAGCATTCAGAGCCTGACAGTCGCCTCCGCTTGTCAACATACCAATTCTCATCATACTTTTATCCTTTCCTGAGTGCAATCGACTCGCGTCATGCCTCACCGTTTTGCTTCCCTTATTATAAAATAAATCCCTTTCTCACACAAGAATAGTTTCTGTTGGTCTGCAGCCGGCAAAGCTACGTGTTGGACTGCAACTGGCAAAGCCCCGTTGACTTTTGTACGCAAAGACGTTATACTTCACATTATCCGCGCAACCGGGGAAGCAGCGGCTCCCTGTACCTGCAATCCGCTATAGCAGGGGTGATGCTGAACAGAGGCCTTAGTCCTTTCGTGGCTGCCTTCTGTAAGTGACGATGACGTCCGGGTCTTACGCAACGGAAATCTGTGAACCGTGTCAGGGCAGGAATGCAGCAGCACTAAGCAGAACCTTTCGTGTGACGTAGGGTCGCCTGGGCCGAGTTAACTGCAGAAGTAACGCATGTGGGGGACGGATCGACGGGATGCGCGCGGTATTTCTATTTTTCTGCCCGGCATCTGATTCCGACCGCCAAATTTTTTCCCTCTTTAGATTTGCTTTTTGTCCCGCAGCTGATATCTGTCGCGTATGTAGTCCCGAACGTCCAGCAGAGATGACATTTTCTGAAGATACATGCCGTCGACCGCAGCAGTATTTTTCTGCAGGTCCGGTACCATGATCACCGGTGTTCCCGCTGCAAACCCGGCCTTCACGCCATTGACAGAATCCTCCAGAACCAGTGTTTCCTCCGGCTTCATTCCGAGCTTCTGACACGAAAGCCGGTAAATGAAAGGATCCGGCTTCGCGGCTCTGACCATGTCACCACAGATCACGAAACAAAAAACGTTCGGCGTCCGGGTGACTGCCAGATTCAGGTACGTATGCCCGCTGCTGGATCCGGTGGCAAGTACCATCGGAATTTTTTCATTTGAGAGGAACTGAAGCAATTCGAAGAGACCTTTCTGAACCGGAATTCCCCCGGTCAGCTTTTTTCGCGTCACGATGTCCTTGTATTTTTTCTCAAACTTCTCATATGGAAAATCCATGCCAAATTTTCCATGAAAATACTCGACCCGCAATGCCCGGTTCATACCCATTGTATGAAAAATCTCATCCCCGAGCGGATGTCCGACAATATCCGGTCCGACAATATCCCACGCCTCACGGATCATCTGCTCCGTCCGATACATAAGACCATCCATGTCAAAAATAACGGCATGCGGCCACGGCCTTCTCTGTATGATTTTTGATTCGATCTCCTTCCAGCTCAACGGATTCCCATCCTCCCCGCCCTGAAAACTACATGCCCTGACGATTGTCAAAGATCTCCAGTGTCCTGCAGATCTCGTTCTCGTAATCTCCGGTCACTTCCTCCATATGCCCCGCGTGCATAAGGTTGGTCTCCGCCCCGCAGCTGCCGTCATCATTCCGGAATTCCCAGATATGATAGGACAGCCCGCGGTCGATGAAATCAATACTGCCTACACCATCATCCTCCGCATATGTAAACGGATATTCCTTTTCCCTTAAAAGCTTCTGAATCTTCTCCAGTCTCATGACAATCTGTTATTCTCCCGTCGCGCTGCCGTCTCGTGCTGAAATACCCTCTGTTGACCTGTCACACTACCGTTTCATGCTGAAATACCATCTGTTTCTTCAGCTCTCTCGCACTGTCCTCCCCGTTCAGGATACGCACGAGCTCAAAAGCAAAATCAAAGGCAGCCCCGGGACCGTGACCGGTGGTAACATTATCGTCCGTAACAACCGGCACATCCTGATATTCTGCTCCGATCAAAGTATCTTCCATCCCGGGATATACCGTAGCCTTTCTGCTTTCCAGAAATCCCATCTTTCCGAAGATCGACGGTGCTGCGCAGATCGCCGCGATATGACTGCCGGAGATATACGCGCTGTTCAGTATTTGCGCAAGTTCATGGTTTTCCGCAAGATTCTTTGTCCCTTCGCCTCCGCCGGGGAGAACGTACAGATCACCATCCTCACACTTTACCTCCTGAAGCATACGGTCTGCCTCAAGATAGATTTTGTGAGAACCCCTGATCCATTTTCTGCCCATGACAGAGACCGTAATCACTTCATTTCCTGCTCTTCTGAGAACATCAACCGGTGTCATGGCCTCGACCTCCTCGAGACCGTCCGCAAGAAATACATATACCTTAGCCATAGTCTTATCCTTTCTGAGTCATTCTTCCTGAGTTATTATTTCTGAATTATTCTTTATTATTCTTTCTGAATTATTCTTTCTGAATCTTTCCCGTATTCTGACGCCCGTACGCGGAGCACGTTCGCCTGTCGATCTGCCGTCCTCCCACACATAATCCCGGAGCACATTTGTTTATTGATATCATGTTCTGCCGCACTGTATCCCGGAAGCCACAATAATTTTTCATGGTGCGAACCGGACATTGTGCACTCCTGCGTGCGAGACTTCAGATTGGGTTATAATTTTCCTGCCTTGTCAATGCAGGCAAGCGTAGCTTCTATCACCGCACTCCGAAATCCCTTCTCTTCAAGCACACGAACCGCCTCGATCGTCGTCCCACCCGGAGAGCACACCATATCCTTCAGCTCACCCGGATGCTTTCCGGTTTCAAGAACCATCTTCGCACTTCCAAGCAGCGTCTGCGCCGCAAACTCATATGCCTGCTTCCTCGGCATTCCATCGTGTACAGCAGCATCCGCCAGTGCTTCTATAAAGAGGAACGCATAGGCCGGAGAACTTCCGCTCACCCCGGTAACGACATCCATCATATTTTCCTTCACAATCTCACAGCGCCCGAAGCTTTCGAAAATCTCCCGCACAACCTTGAGATCCTCATCGGTCGCAGAATCATCGGGACAGAGCGCTGTCATGCCCTCGCCTACGAGAGCAGGCGTGTTCGGCATGGTTCTCACAATTTTGATCGGTCTTCCGAAAGTCTCCCTCAGCCATTGCAGCGTCTTGCCCGGCGCAAGCGTTACCACAATTGTATCTTCGCGCACGTGATCCGCGATTTCACGGACTACCTCCTCCATGTATACAGGCTTCACCGCAAGAACAAGGACGTCTGAAAATTCCGCGACCTCGATATTGTTCTGCGTCGTGGCAATGGAAAACTGTTTTTCCGCTTTTTCTACCGTTTCTCTGCTCTTTGCCGATGCCATGATATTCCCGGCAGGCACAAGCTTCTTCTTCAGAATTCCTCCGATCATCGCGCCTGCCATATTTCCGCAGCCGATAAATCCGATTTTAATATCCATCCTGATACCTCTTTTCTGTCGCTATTCCGACTTTCCTGTATCCGACCGTTGCAATAGTGATTCAGCAGAATCTCTGCTGCCCGAACCGGTGTTTCTTCATCTCAGACGCCCTCTCCGTCAAATGAAGGAATGAAGCTCTCCTCCGCAGTACCGCCCTCCTGAATAAACGCATTCTCAACGCCAAGCTCCAGCGCATAATCAATAAGCGCGTCGTATTCTCTCCGTGTTACCTTTCTGCTGATCTCCGGATACCTGTCCCGAATCCTCTCAAAAGGCGTGTACTGATTCATCAGGCTGAGCCATACCCTGTCTCCATAGTTTGTCCAGACATATTCTACCACCTTCTTTGAGTTTCGGACATGTCCGGGAAGCAGAAGATTTCTTACGATGATGCCTTTTTTCATCAGACCATCCTCGGAAAAAACACATTCCGGACACTGTCTGTACATCTCCGCCAGTGATCGGGCCGCCCATTCCGGATAATCTTCCGCTCCGGAATACTTCATTGCCAGATCGGCCTCCATATATTTAAAATCCGTCAGATAGATGTCGATGATACCATCCAGAAGCCGCAAAATCTCGGGATCTTCATATCCTCCGCAGTTGCACACAAACGGAATCTTAAGCCCCATTTTCCGTGCCCTATCTGCCGCAAGGACAATCTGCGGCACATACTGCGTCGGTGTCACCAGGTTGATATTATTGGCTTTCTTGTCCTGGAGCTCCAGAAAGATCTCAGCAAGCCTTTCAACCGTGATTTTCTTCCCCGTCCTCGCATGCGCAATCTCGTAATTCTGACAATAAACACACTTCAAGGAGCATCCGGAGAAAAAAACTGTTCCCGATCCATTTGCGGTTCCGTTCTCCCTGCTCCCGGAGATACAGGGCTCCTCCCAGAAATGCAGTGCAGCTCTTGTCACATACAAATCGGCGGGCACACCGCAGACTCCCGTTTTTCCATTCTCCCGATCCACTCCGCATCGTCTCGGACAGATCCGGCACGACTTCATGTATTGCGAAAGAAACGCCGATTCCTCACTGATTTTTTTCTGATCATGCATATGTAAATACACTCATATCCCTAAACTCAAATAAACTGATGTCTCTATTTTTATGAAATCCTGCAGGTTTTTATGTAATCCTGCAGGCATCGAATTCTTTTTTTAAGACACCTTTACTCCAGAGAATCCGGCCCGAAGCTTTCCGGAAGTAATTCGCCAAGTGAAAAACAACGCATTCCCTTTTCCGTATCCTCGAGTATGATCTTAAACTCCGGCCTGCAGAACTCTCTCATTACCTGGCGACAGATACCGCATGGCGGACAGTAATGAAAGGATTCCGCGGAGTCTTCTCCTCCTGTGATTGCAATCGCAACAAATTCCATCTCTCCTTCGGATATTGCCCTCGCAAAAGCAGCCCGTTCCGCACAGATCCCTGCCCCAAAGGAAGCATTCTCAATATTGCATCCGCGATATATACGTCCGCTTTTCCCTAGAAGCGCCGCCCCTACCCGGAACTTTGAGTATGGAGCATACGCGTTTCCCCGGGCAAGATAAGCTTCCCTGATCAGATTCTGTTCACCTGTCATTTCTTCTCCTCCGTTTGCGGTTAGTGTAACGATATTCTGCACAGTATAGGATCCGATATGGACATTTCCAACGAGATAAAACACGCTGTGCGAGTTTTATCTCGTTATCGCGACGCTCGCGTAAATCAGAATCCCTGTTTTCTTGCTACTGCGTACTCATCTCCATTTCGATAGTAGGGGCAGTCCGCATGTTCATCCTGCATCAGTCTTGAGAAATCATCCTCGTCCATATTGATATCGCACAGGTACTCCCCAAAGTCTTCATCATAGATAAGATACGCACACGTATCACAGCTTCCCTTCCATCCCATTCTTTTACTCCTCTGATCGAATGATTATGAAACTGCCCGGCCAGATGGAGACCGGGCATAAAACGAGATAAAACACGCTGCGCGAGTTTTATCTCGCTATCGCGACGCTCGCGTAAATCAAAGACCGGCTCCATTTGTCCGAATCACATCGCTGTACCAATATGCCGAATCCTTCTTTATCCGCTCCTGCGTATTATAATTCACATAAACAAGTCCGAACCGTTCTGAGTAACCTTGGGACCATTCAAAATTATCCATCAGTGACCACAGAAAATATCCCCGCAGATCAATCTCATCCGCCGCCCGTTTCAATTCATGCAGATAACGCGTCAGAAAATCTATGCGGTTCGGATCATGCACTCTGCCGTCGACTGAAACCACGTCATGACACGACATGCCATTTTCGGTGATGTATATGGGTTTCTGGTATCTCTCATAAAGGAACTTCGGTCCCCAGTACAGACATTCCGGTGTGACCGGCCAGTTTGACGCTGTTCTTGGATACCCGGGGATTCTTTCAACCTCCTCCGGCTTTCCATCGGCTCCCCTACGAAAAGCCCTGCCGTTATAGATATTCTGTCCATAGACGTCGATCGGCTCGGAAATCAGCCTCAAATCTGCGTCTGTAATCCGCGGCAGATATTTCTCATATCTTATGAGACCTTCTTCCGGATAGTGTCCCAGCAGAACAGGATCTGACCACCACGTCACGTTCCAGGTCCAGTTAGAATCATCATCCTGCAGGGAAAAATATTTTTCTCTTGCAGCCTCAATATCCTCGGTTTTTTCACTCGCCGGATAAATGACTCCGCTTGTCGGCGCATATCCGATAATCAGCGGCTGTTTCGCGTACTGTCGCAGCGCCTGAACCGCGCGTCCATGAGCGCGAAGCGCATTATGAGCCATCTCAAAGGTATCGCGCAGCGGACATTTCAGTCCCGGCGCGTGAACTCCATTCAGATATCCCAGTCCCACAAAGCACTGAGGCTCGTTCAAGGTGAAGAAATGCGTCACTCTGTCGCTGAACCTTTCCGCGATCAGACGCGCGTAACTTCCAAACCATTCCGCGATGTCCCGGTTCAGCCAGCCGCCCTTTTTATACAGCTCATAGGGCAGTTCCCAATGGAATAAAGTAACATATGGTTCAATGCCATTTTTCAGGAGTTCATCAATCAGATCGCTGTAAAACCGGATACCCTCCTCATTTACCCGTCCGGTTCCCTCGGGCAGCACACGGGACCAGTCGATCGAGAAACGATATGCCTTCAACCCGATCTCTTTCATGATCTTCACATCCTCGCGAAAGCGATGATAATGATCACAGGCCGTGTCACCCGTGTGACCATCGAGTATTCTTCCCGGTTCCTTTGTAAATACATCCCATACATTCAGTCCTTTTCCGGTACCACCGGCGCCGCCTTCAATCTGATACGCACTTGTCGCAGCTCCCCAAACAAAATCCCTCGAAAATCCCATATCTGACTCCTAATATCTAAAATATCATTGATCTATATTCGACATGCATAAGTTCCCGCATCACTTCACTGGTCTGCAGTTTATACTGTGTACGGCGTAAGCACAATATACCGAATGGATATTCACCCGGTCATCAACTTTATGCCCTTTAATACAGAATTATACATGATTCTGCTCCAAATGTACAAGTCTCCACAGCTTATACCGTATGTGTGCCCTGCTTGCAGGGCATGACGTTTTACATTCCCTGTCCAAAACCCATACCCCCATATACGACAAAAAAGCCCGTAAATATCACATTTACAGGCTTTACCAAGCTCCCCCTGGTGGACTCGAACCGCCGACATCATGATTAACAGTCATGCGCTCTACCGACTGAGCTAAGGAGGAATATTTCATTTCTTTATTATGAAAAGATACATACCTTCAAAACTGAACACACAAACGCTTCCCGGGAATCCGTCTCCGGATTCCCTCTTTTCCTTCCAACTTATGCTTCAGGTCAAACCCTCGACCGATTAGTAACAGTCAGCTCCATGCCTTACGGCACTTCCACCTCTGCCCTATCAACCTTATCGTCTTTAAGGGGTCTTACTTCTTTCGAATGGGA